>NZ_JQDZ01000042.1 GCF_000764205.1 Thalassotalea sp. ND16A | reverse complement strand
AAAAGCCCAATCTTTCGATTGGGCTTTTCTCTAAATATGGCGGTGAGATAGAGATTTGAACTCTTAAGATATGAGTGGGCTACAAACCCTAAGGGTTTATCACTGGCCTTAAACGAAAAAAGCCCAATCTTTCGATTGGGCTTTTCTCTAAATATGGCGGTGAGATAGAGATTTGAACTCTAGATGGGCTACAAACCCATGCCGGTTTTCAAGACCGGTGCTTTCGACCACTCAGCCATCTCACCTGAAGTCTTAAAACAATGCTTGCTTCAAGATGGGGCGAATATTAAAGACTCTGCTAATTGTTGTAAAGCATTAATTTCAAAAAAAAGTTTGTTTGTTAAAAATTTACACAGTTCGTTGATTTTTTCCGCAAAATAGTCGATTAATATAGCCATTAAAGAATTTTATTAGGAATAATAATGGTAGAAAATAGTCGCGAACTGAAATGTCGTTGCCCCTGGTTAGATGAAAGTAAAGCCGATTATGTGCAATATCACGATAAAGAATGGGGCGTACCAGTGCATGACGATGCCACTATGTTTGAGTTTTTAATATTAGAGTCGGCACAAGCGGGGTTAAGTTGGTATACGGTGTTAAAGAAAAGAGAAAATTATCGCAAACTTTTTGCCAATTTTGATGTGCAAGCGGTGGCAAAGTTCGATGATGACAAAGTAGAACAGTTATTGTTAAATCCTGGGATCATTCGAAATCGCTTGAAAGTGAAATCGGCAATCTCGAATGCACAACACTTTATCGAAATACAAAAGGAGTTTGGCAGCTTTTGTAAATACCTTTGGGCATTCGTTGATAATAAACCTGTGGTAAATAGTTTCGATGCATTATCTGACTACCCCGCCACTTCTGAGATTTCCGATAAAATAAGTAAGGATTTGAAAAAGCGCGGTTTCAAATTTGTTGGCTCCACCATCGTCTATGCGCATATGCAAGCCGCAGGGTTAGTAAACGACCATAGTAAGAGCTGCTACAGAAGACAAGAAGTTATTGATGGCTATGATTAGTTAGCGGAAAAATAGGAACAGGATGAATAGCTACCAATTAACACCACTTGCAAATGCGGCATCATAGTAAGCCGCAGGGTTAGTAAACGACCATAGTAAGAGCTGCTACAGAAGACAAGAAGTTATTGATGGCTATGATTAGTTAGCGGAAAAATAGGAACAGGATGAATAGCTACCAATTAACACCACTTGCAAATGCGGCATCATAGTAAGCCGCAGGGTTAGTAAACGACCATAGTAAGAGCTGCTACAGAAGACAAGAAGTTATTGATGGCTATGATTAGTTAGCGGAAAAATAGGAACAGGATGAATAGCTACCAATTAACACCACTTGCAAATGCGGCATCATAGTAAGCCGCAGGGTTAGTAAACGACCATAGTAAGAGCTGTTACAGAAGACAAGAAGTTATTGATGGCTATGATTAGTTAGCGGAAAAATAGGAACAGGATGAATAGCTACCAATTAACACCACTTGCAAATGCGGCATCATAGTAAGCCGCAGGGTTAGTTAATGGTCAGAGCAATAATTGTTACCGAAAGAAACAAATTATTACTCAATATTAGCGCTTATTTGTGCCATTATTTTAGCAATCTAACGCTTGATGTGTCATAATATGTCACGATAAGAGGTTTACCTAGCAACAATATTAAGATATAAAATAGGTAAAGTGATTGAGTTAAGCGATTAAGTTTTAATAAAATTTATTGAATTTTTTCAAATTGACCCCATCTAACCTTTATCAAGTTGTTTACTCAATTGGTATAAACATTCATTTTTTCTAAGGAAAATTTATGCAATCTCAAATGGATTTTAATGCTGCAAGCCAAAGCTCAGCAATCGAAATCAATAAAGTATTACGTAACACTTATATGTTACTTGGTATGACGTTAGCGTTTAGTGCGGTAACTGCCGGCATTTCAATGGCCATGGGTCTTTCTCATATCGCGGCGTTAGTAATGACGTTAGCTGCATTTGGTCTATTATTTGTTGTTCATAAACAAGCAGATAAAGCGAGCGGCATATACTGGATATTCGCATTCACCGGTTTAATGGGTGCCTCGTTAGGTCCAATGCTTAACATGTACGCATCAATGCCTGGTGGCGGTGCTTTAATCATGCAGGCTCTTGGTGGTACAGCATTGATATTCTTTGGTTTATCGGCGTATGCGCTTACCAGTAAGAAAGACTTCTCCTTTATGGGTGGCTTTTTAATGGTTGGCCTGTTGGTTGCTATCGTTGCTGCAATTGCTAACATCTTCTTAGCAATCCCGGCTCTATCATTAGCAGTGAGCGCGGGCATCATTTTGGTTATGTCTGGTTTGATCTTATTTGATACTAGCCGCATCATCCACGGTGGTGAGCGTAACTACATTCGTGCAACCGTATCGTTATACTTAAATATTTATAATATTTTCGTACATTTACTGCACTTATTAGCAGTATTATCCGGAAATGACGATTAATAATTCGTAAAAAATCGTTTATAATCAAAAGGCCCCGCTTTTAAAAAGCGGGGCCTTTGTCTTTATACGCTATCTACTTTTGGCTATTTGGATATCAACAATGAGAAGAAATACCAATTTGGTATAACTGCATGGTAATTTTAAAGGCTTTGTTTTGAGTAGTTTTGCGTTAATAGTATCCACAGCACCAACGGATAATAAAACTTATACCGCGCTGACCTTCGCCCGGCAATTGGTGGCTGATGGGCATAGCATAACTGGTGTCTTCTTTTATCAAGAAGGTGTGTTAAATGCGAATCAATATGTGCAAGCTCCCAGTGATGAAGTGAATCTCAATCTGGCCTGGTCGGCATTTCAACAACAAAGCGCTACCCCGCTACATTTATGTATCACCGCCGGTGAGCGCCGCGGTTTAACCGACAGTGACGAAGCAGCATTTAGCCATAATATCGATGATCACTTTACCATCTCGGGCTTGGGTGAGCTGGTGGTGTTAACGACTAAAGCCGATAAGGTTATTCAATTATGATGCCCGATCATGTTAAAAAATATGCGATAGTGAACACCAGTGCTACTTTTAGTAAATTCAATGCCAAAGAAGCATTGGATGCGGCGTTAATACTGGCAAGCTATGAGATGCCAGTAGCATTGTATTTTATCGGCGACGGGGTTTATCAAACCCAGTCCCAGCAAAATGCCGAAAGTATTGGCGCAAAAGATTTTATCGCCACGTTTAAAGCATTAGGCTTTTACGATATTGAAGATATTTACATCAGTGCCGATTGCTTAAGCCAGAGGCAGTTATCAACGGAGTTTGCCTTTGGTGATGCCAAGCTGGTTAGCAACACCGAATTTGCTAACGCTCTTAAACAAGCAGATGTTATTTTAACGTTTTAGCCCTTGAGCGATTAATTTAAGACCCATTAACCATTGAAGCCTGAAAGTATGACCATATTACATATAGTGCGCACCAGCGCTTTTAACGATAATAAGCTTGATTTGTGTTTACGCATAGTCACTGAACAGGATAGCATTTTTCTTATCGATGATGGAGTTTACAACATTGCTCATCCTAAGCTATTGCAGCAACTCGACACAATTGAGATTTTTGCGTTAACCGAGCATCTCGATGCACGGGCCTTAAAGGTCACAAATAGCAAGATAAAAACCGCTGACTTTTCAACATTAGTGTCGTTAACTAACCTTGCAGAGAAAACCATTACATGGCAATAACATTTAATAACCAACAAATAGAGACAGATAAAGAAGGTTATCTGCTGAACATTAATGATTGGAGTGCAGAATTAGCACCAGTGATCGCGAGTGCCGATAATATCAATTTGACCGAAGATCATTGGCAAGTGGTAAATTTTGTCCGTAATTTTTATCTTGAATACAAAACGTCTCCGGCGATCAGAGCATTAATCAAAGCGTTGAAAGCCGAGTTTGGCGAAGAAAAAGCCAACAGCCGCTACTTATATAGATTGTTCCCTAAAGGCCCTGCCAAGCAAGCCACAAAAATCGCAGGCCTGCCAAAACCTGCCCGATGTATATAACAAAATATTTATCTAAAAACCTAGGTTATGCGATGAAGACTCTGTCATTAATTTGCGGAGGATTTTTTTAGCTTCTAGCAACGAGCTACTGGCCACGGGCTGTGTATTTGATGAATTCACCTGTCGTATAACAATATCAACTCTGCCCGTAGCCAGAAGCCATGAATGCTTACACAAATTCTTACATAATCGCCAATGGTGTACTTTAATGATTTTCATGTATATTAGATTAACTATCTATCAATAAGCGTGGGAGTTGTTATGAGTAAGACCATAAACGTAAATGGAATTGAATACCCAATAGATGTCGATGAACAAATGCCACTGTTGTGGTTTTTACGCGATAAGCTTGAATTTACCGGCACCAAGTTTGGTTGTGGCAATGGCTTGTGCGGCGCATGTACGGTACATGTTGATGGCCAGGCAACCCGCTCCTGTATTACCCCGGTCAGCACTTTGGCGAATAAAAATATCACCACCATTGAAGGCTTGTCTGAACATGGTGAGCACCCGTTACAAAAAGCCTGGCTAGAGAACAATGTACCGCAATGCGGTTATTGTCAGGCTGGGCAAATCATGAATGCAGCGAGTTTATTGGCAACCAATAGCTCACCTACCGATGATGAAATTGTCAGTGCGATGCAAGGCAATATTTGCCGTTGTGGTACGTACCAGCGGATCAAGAAAGCGATACGCGTTGCTGCCGATGAATTAGCGAAGGAGGTGTAAGATGAATAAGCACATATTAGACGCCATGTCGGCTTATTATGACGCCAACCCAATAGAGAGCTCGATAGTATCGCAACCCGCAACCATCGCTTTTGACAATGTCTCACGTCGTAATTTCTTAAAAGTTGCCGGTATCGCCTCATCAGGTTTGGTAATGGGAGTATCACTACCCTCTTTTGCAGGCACCGCCAACAAAGGTTCAGCCGCGGCTGAATTTAACCCTAACGCCTTTATTCACTTAAGTGAAAATGGCGACACCTTGATCTATTGTGGTCGGTGTGAAATGGGTCAAGGCATCAGTACGGCATTACCCGCCGCAGTTGCCGATGAAATGGAAGCCGACTGGAGCAAAGTCTCCATCGAACAAGCGGACGGTAATGAAGCGAAATTTGGTTCGCAAGCCACAGGCGGTTCGGCCAGTATTCGTAAAATGTTTGAACCTATGCGCAAAGCCGGCGCTGCCGCCAAAGAAATGCTGATATTAGCCGCAGCAAAAGTATGGCAAGTGAACGCCAGTGATTGTTACGCCGAAAATCATTTTGTTATCAATAAACAGAACCAACAAAAGTTAAGTTATGGTGAGTTAGCAACTCTTGCTGCCAACATCGAGGTGCCAATCGATCCGAAATTAAAAAGTAAATCTCAGTATCGATATATCGGTAAAGCACTGGACAGACACGATCAAGGCAAAGTGGTGGTCGGCAAACGCGTTTATGGAGTAGACACCAAACTCCCCGGGATGAAGTATGCGGCAATTGTGCACTGCCCGGTGCTAGGCGGCAAACTAAAATCAGTCGATAACAGCCAGGCATTAAAAATGTCAGGGGTTATCGATGTCGTTGAGATATCACCAATTAAGCACCCATTTAGTTCCATTGGCGCGGTCGCCGTTGTCGCCGATAATTCCTGGACCGCGCAACAAGCGGTAAAACAGTTAAAAATAGAGTGGGATCTTGGTGCCAACGCCGTTTATAACACTCAGGAATACAAAGCGCAGTTGGTGAAAAATGTGGAAACAGAGGCGCAATTAGTCACAGCGCGTGGCGATATTAAAAAAGCGTTCAGCAATGCCGCAACTACCCTTTCGGCCACCTATACCGGTGGCCATTTAAGTCATGCGCCTATGGAGCCTAATGCCAGTGTGGTTTGGGTGCAAAAAGACAGTTGTGAGGTGTGGGCATCAACGCAAAGCCCGGCTGACATTCAAAAGGTGTTGGCGCAGTATTTAAAACGTAAACCTGAAGATATCAATGTGCATGTGATGATGGCTGGCGGTGCATTTGGCCGTAAGTTTAAATGCGATTATGTTCATGAAGCCGCGGTGATCTCAGAGAAAATTAACGCGCCGGTGCAATTAACCTGGACCCGTGAAGAAGATATGCGCACCGGTTTTTATCATTCCATTAACGCCCAACATATCCAAGCGTCAATGGATGAACAAGGTAAGGTCACCGGCTGGCTGCACCGTGCCGCCTTCCCGTCAATTAATACCCTATTCGATGCCAGTGTCAGCAGACCATCAAAGAACAACTTCAGCGAAATCGATGAACACCCGTTTGGCATCAAAAATTATCGTTCTGAGTCAGGTGAATCTCCGGCCCATACCCGCATTGGCTGGTACCGTGCGGTGTATGCCATATTTTATGGATTTGCCATGGGCACATTTGCCGATGAACTGGCTGATAAAGCGCAACAAGATACGGTGAAATTTTTACACAGCATCTATGACGCCAATACCAATGCTGAGCAGCAACAAAATACCAAGCGTTCGAAAGCGGTATTAGATCTTGCCGCCAAAGGTGCTGGTTGGGGCAAGAAACTGCCCAAAGGTGAAGGCATTGGCATAGCCGTACATTACAGTTTTAGAAGTTACGTGGCGATGGCGGTGCATGTCAAAGTCGATGGCGATAACATTAAAGTACTCAATGTCGATTGCGCTATCGATTGTGGCCAGGTGTTAAATACTGATGGCGCTACTGCCCAAATGGAAGGCGCCGTGGTGATGGGCATGTCATTAGCTCTGGCCACAGAAATCACCTTTAGGGACGGTGCTGTGGTTAATTCAAATTTTCATGATTATCCGGTCATGCGTTTAAAGGATATGCCCAAGGTAACAGTGCATATTGTTGACTCAGATGAGAAACCGACAGGTTTAGGCGAACCAGGGGTTTCTCCCTTTGCGCCGGCATTAAGTAATGCCGTGTATGCCGCATCGGGGAAACGCTATAGGGATTTACCCTTTAAACCGTTAAAGGTGTAGAGTTAAGACGAACCTGCTAAGGAATGATTTGATTAAAAACTCAAGCAGACTAGTAAAGGAAAGGCTATAGAGATATAGCCTTTTTTGCACATGGATGTGTTTATACCCGACAGGCAGGACGCCTTTTGAGGGTGATTGCACATGGATGTGTTTATACCCGACAGGCAGGACGCCTTTTGAGGGTGATTGCACATGGATGTGTTTATACCCGACAGGCAGGACGCCTTTTGAGGGTGATTGCACATGGATGTGTTTATATCACCTTTTGAGGAGCATTTTATCGCTACATGCTCATACTACTTGATCATGATTTCACGTAGACGATATTCACCAGTGATTTCGCGAACATCCGGGTAAGTTTTCACTATCTCACGAGTCTTCTTCTGTTGTTCTTCACTCCATTTTTTCATAAAAGCCTGATATCTCTCTTTCGACGGCTCAAGGTCGGCACCACTGTTAAAGTTTACCACTAACAATAAATTAAAATCGCCACTTTGCGGTAATTCACTGGCGTAAATATGCCAATCCTTTATTTGCCCTAAATCTTTGGCAATTTTATTGGCTGTAACCCAGGTTTCTCCTAAGCCTTCTAAATATACATCCATCATATTGGCATCAACCCGAACGGTAGTTACCGAGGACACCTCTTCACCAATGTCGTAATCTTTGTACACTTCATAATCGGCAAATGCGACACTAGTAAACATGATAAGTGTGAATGATATAAATAGTTTAATTGTTTTCATAAAAACTCCTTATTAATTAATTTACTGTTTCTTGTGTAATACCAATTTTATTAAGTATGTGGTCTACTTTTTCATGTGGAAAAACGGATAAATACAAGATATAAAATTTAGTAAGTAGTTATTCTCGGCTTTGGCATCCTGCGTCGCCCTACCTGCAGCATCCATGCTTACGTACTTATCAATTTTATAACGCCGTAGTTATGCGTTTTAACCATTAAAAATGAACAGATATTTAATCAACTTGGTATCTTGCTAAACAGTTTTGAAAGTATAGTTGAGATTGTTTTTTTGTCATTTTTCCGGTTGAACCAGGCTGATATATTTAATAGTTTCTAGGAATTGTTTCGGGTTATTATTGTTCTAAATGACGCCATTGTTATGCTTTGATTGATGCTGGGAGTAGTGTTTGCCCAATATGACCGCGAGAATACCACCCAGTATCATTGCCGAAGATAACGCCAGACGCAGAGAAAAAGTTTCATCCGCAAACAGTATCCCGCCGATCGCGGCAATAACCGGAACAAGCAATTGAACAACCGCGGCTTGAATAAAGGGGTTGAATGGGTAAGTATTAAATTATAAAGAAAAGTTATTGCAGCCGGCAAGACAATGAAAATATTGAAAATGATGTTGTTATTAGGATTATGCTCATGTGGAGGAAGTGATAATGACAACAATACGTCACTACCCCTTCACCTGTAGATTCGGCGCTAGTGCTGCAAGCAGGAGAGCTTGCTATTTTTCTCAATAACCTTGAGCTTGGCGAGAAAAACGATAACCGCTTCTGGCTAAGGGCAGAGTTGATATTGTTACACGGGTAGTGAATTGATCAAATACACTACCCGTGGCCAGTAGTTCGTTGCTAGCAGCTAAAAACAATCAAAACTTGTTAAATGGTTTAACCAATTTGCGTTAAACCGCCCATATACGGCTTTAACACTTCCGGAACCAGTATTGTGCCATCGGCTTGTTGGTAGTTTTCAAGCACGGCAACTAAGGTACGGCCAACCGCTAAACCTGAGCCATTAAGGGTGTGTAATAATTCTGTTTTCTTGGTTTCTTTATTACGATACCTGGCCTGCATACGACGTGCCTGGAAATCGCCCATGTTCGAACATGATGATATTTCACGGTAGGTATTTTGCGCCGGTAACCACACTTCGATATCGAACGTTTTCATTGCGCTAAAACCGATATCACCAGTACATAAGGTTACGGTACGGTAAGGTAGTTCGAGCAATTGTAAAACTTTTTCGGCATGGCCGGTTAACTCATCCAACGCAGCAAACGAGGTTTCTGGTTTCACCAATTGTACCAGTTCAACTTTATCAAACTGATGCTGACGTATTAAACCACGAATGTCACGCCCCGATGAACCCGCTTCTGAGCGGAAACATGAGGATAACGCCGAATACTTTATTGGTAATTCAGCTTCGTCGACTATTTCATCACGAACCAGGTTGGTTAATGGTACTTCCGCCGTTGGAATTAACGAGAATTTTTTCGAACCTAAATCGGTATGGAATAAATCTTCGCCAAATTTGGGTAATTGGCCGGTGCCATATAGCGAATCGTGGTTGACCAATAATGGTACGTTAGCTTCGGTATAACCGTGGATGTCGGTATGCAGGTCTAACATAAATTGACCTAAGGCACGGTTTAAGCGAGCCATTTGGCCCTTAATCACCACAAAACGGGTACCACTTAATTTTGCGCCACTTTCAAAGTCTAAGCCTTTGTCCAGTGCCGTTGCTAAATCGACATGATCTTTAACATCAAAATCGAACTGTTTTGGGCTGCCCCAACGACGAATTTCTACGTTATCGTCTTCATCTTCGCCTAATGGCACCGAGTCATCAGGAATATTCGGGATTGCCGAGACGATGTTGTCGATTTTTGCCAATAACACGTTTAGCTCTTCTTTGGCTAAATCAAGTTTCGCCCCTAACTGACCAACTTCGGCCAATAACGGTTGAATATCTTCGCCACGAGCTTTTGCCTGGCCAATAGATTTCGAACGGCTATTACGTTCGCTTTGTAGTTCCTGAGTACGAACCTGTAACTCTTTACGCTCATCTTCTAAGGCGTTAAAGGTGGCGGTATCTAAGGTAAAACCACGGCCAGCTAATTTTGCGGCGATGGTATCTAAGTCTGCTCTAAGCAATTTTGAATCAAGCATGATTTGTCACTTGTTGTTTGTTATTTATTTACTACTAAAAACATTCCCAAACCGGCGGCCATTACACACAGCAGCACGTTAAGGAGAACGTTTAACATGGCTTTTATTATCTCACCTTGTTGCAGTAACAACAAAGTGTCTAATGAAAACGTTGAAAAGGTGGTGAAGGCGCCTAAAAAACCAATACCAATTAAGGTTCGGTATAAGACCACTTCGATCACCCCTTGTTCGATTAATCCGTATAATACACCCATTACGAGCGAGCCCGTTATATTAACGATCAAGGTGGCAAAAGGGAATCCTTTTCCCAGAGAATTTAACACTAATTGGGCAATAAAAAATCGTAAACAGGCGCCACCGGCGCCACCAATGGCAACAAATAAATAAATCATCGCATTATTCATATTGATTTTTACCGGCAGCATTGTCTAATTGTTGTAAATATTGCATTTTTTCTGTTAACTTTTTTTCTAAGCCTCTGTCTGTCGGCTGATAAAAACTGGCATGGGAGATCAACTCCGGCAAGTAATTTTCACCTGCGGCATAAGCGCCGGGTTCATCATGGGCGTAGCGATAATCTTTGCCATGGCCCAGCTCTTTGGTTAATTTTGATGTGGCGTTGCGCAGATGCAGCGGAACTTCTAAGTGGCCGGTATCTTTGGCAAGCTCTCTTGCCTTTTTAAAGGCCGTATACACCGCATTACTTTTGGGTGCTAAGGCCATGTAAACCGTAGCCTGAGCTATGGCTCGCTCCCCTTCTGCTGGACCGACTCGGTGATACGTATCCCAGGCATTAATGGCTAACTGAATGGCTCTCGGGTCAGCATTGCCAATATCTTCGCTGGCAATGGCAAGCAAGCGACGACCAACGTAGAGCGGATCGCCACCGCCTTCTAAAATTCGGCAATACCAATAAAGCGCCGCATCTGGGTTTGAGCCCCGCACCGATTTATGAAAGGCACTGATCAGATCATAAAAGTGGTCGCCACCTTTATCATAAAGTGCCTGTTTTTCGCCGGCCACCATATTGACAATTTCGAGGGTGATGTACACCACAGTGGCAGAATTCTCTTCTGTTTGTTCACTGATATCAAAACAATTTTCCAGCAGGTTTAATAACCGCCGGGCATCGCCATTGGCCAAAGCCAGTAATGATGCTTTGGCTTTTTCGGCTAAGTTTACTGTAAACTTGCCGTAGCCTCTCTCCACATCGCTAAGGGCGCGGTTAAGGACGACGTTTAAATCATCATCCGAAAGCTTTTGTAAAAGATAGACCCGCGCTCTTGATAATAACGCCTGGTTCAATTCAAACGATGGGTTTTCGGTAGTCGCGCCAATAAAGGTGATGGTGCCATCTTCAATAAAGGGTAAAAATGCATCTTGCTGAGATTTATTAAAGCGGTGCACTTCGTCAACAAATAAAATGGTGCGACGATTCTTTGCTTGCGCGGTCAGCTTGGCTTTTTCAATAGCCGCGCGAATTTCTTTTACGCCGGAGGTAACCGCAGATATTCGTTCAATTTCGGCGTTGGCGTAGGTAGCAATCAACTCGGCCAGAGTGGTTTTGCCCGTTCCAGGCGGACCCCAAAAGATCAGAGAATGACAAAGCCCCTGCTCTATCGCAATTTTTAACGGTTTGCCATCGGCTAACAGATGCGTTTGACCAATATATTCACTGAGCTGACGCGGTCGCATCCGGGCGGCAAGTGGCGCAAAAGAATCCTGGTGATCAAAATCTAACGACATTGAATGGCTATCGTTGGTCATCAAAATCCACACCCTCAGGTAGGGTAAATTCGAATAACGCTGCTGCTGGCAGCGGCGTATTAATGACATTGCTTAAGTTAAAATGACTTAGCTGGCCGGTAGCATCTTCTACCGTAAACTTGACCAGGTCATTATTGTTAAACAGCAGATGTAAATTTTTCACTTGCGCATCTTCACTAAGTGACTCGATGCGAAATTCGTCCTTACTGATTTGCGCAACCTTGTAGTCTTGCCAGGCTTTATCATTTAAGCCGGTGAGTAATAAAATTGGCGTATTGGTCACGGCATTGCCGATGTTAAACGCGGAGACTTGCTCAACAAACGGATTATAGAACCACAACGTTTCACCGTCGCTAACCACTAAGGTTTCATCGGGTGCTTTGGTTTCCCAGTTTAATAAGTTGGGTCGTTTCACTGCCAGGGTGCCGGTCGCGGTTTGAATGACATTACCGTCGGCATCTATCACATCCTGGTTAAAATCGGCGCTAAACCCTTGCACCGCATTTAGCTTTGCTTTTAATCGCGTACTGGTCTCAGTTGCCATTGCAGAAGGAGTCATTGCCAGCAGCATACTTGCTGGCAATAACAGGGAAATAATTGCTCGTTTAATTGTTAAAACTTTCATATAACTACTTAGTTTATTCTCATTTTAGTTGGCGAAATGTGCTGCTCGCTAGGATTTTACCGGCGGTGGCGCTAACACTTCACGATTACCATTATGGCCTGGTGTACTTACGACCCCTTGCGCTTCCATTTGTTCAATGATTCGCGCCGCTCTATTGTAACCAATTCTGAATTTTCGTTGTACCCCAGAAATAGAGGCGCGACGCGATTCGGTGACATGCATCAATGCTTCATCATAAAGCGCATCGGTTTCACTGTCTTCACTTTCGGCTTGTTCGCCGGGCAGCATGTTATCTTCATGGGTTTCACCCGACAATATTTCCGCAACATAATTGGGTTTGCCCCGAGACTTCCAGTTGTTTACCACAGCATGAACTTCATGGTCGTCAACAAAAGCACCCTGGGCACGAATCGGTACGCCAGTGCCTTGCGGTAAAAATAACATGTCACCATTACCGAGTAATTGTTCTGCACCTTGTTGATCGAGAATGGTTCGCGAGTCGATTCTCGATTGTACCGTTAATGCCATACGGGTTGGAATGTTTGCTTTGATAAGGCCGGTAATTACATCAACCGATGGACGTTGTGTGGCTAAAATAAGGTGAATACCAGCAGCACGTGCCTTTTGTGCGATACGAGCGATTAACTCTTCAACTTTTTTACCGACAATCATGATCATGTCGGCAAACTCATCAACCACAACCACGATGCTTGGCAGTTTTTCCAATAATGGTGCCGTTTCATCCATAGAGTCACCTGGCTTCCAAAGCGGGTCGGCAATTGGCGTGCCGTCTTCAATTGCAGATAAAATCTTTTGGTTATAGCCCTTTAAGTTACGCACCCCAAGCGCCGACATTAATTTGTAGCGTCTTTCCATCTCACCAACACACCAACGCAGCGCATTGGCGGCATCTTTCATGTCGGTGACCACTTCGGAGAGTAAATGCGGAATACCTTCATAGACCGAAAGCTCCAACATTTTTGGATCTATCATGATAAAACGGACATCGGCGGGTGTTGATTTGTACAACATAGAGACGATCATTACGTTAACCACGACCGATTTACCGGAGCCGGTCGTGCCCGCGACGAGTAAGTGTGGCATTTTTGCTAAATCGGCAACAATCGGGTCGCCGGCAATATCTTTACCTAATACCATGGTGAGCTCAGAAGAAGATTTGGTGAACACTTCACTTTCAATCACTTCACTTAGCCGCACCATTTCACGATGTTTATTCGGTAATTCCAGGCCAATGACGGATTTACCCGGAATAACTTCCACCACACGAACACTGGCGGTAGACAGTGCCCGCGCCAAATCTTTAGACAAGTTAGTGATTTTGCTAACTTTAACGCCGGCAGCCAGTTCAAGTTCAAAACGAGTAATAACCGGACCAGGAAAAACGTCGGTAACTTGTGCTTGTACGCCATAATCGAGTAAACGCGCTTCCACCAAACGGCTTACCTGATCAAGCTCATCTTGGGTGATTGGATTTTTGGCTTTATCGGGACGGTCCAGCAAATCAATCGTCGGCATCGTTTCATAGCGCTCGGCCAACAGTTCTGACGGTAGTTTTTGACGGTTATCGGCGGTATTTAGATAGATGACTTTTTCATCTTCATCGTCGGCAACATCAAGCTTAGTTACCGGAGTTAATGCCGCATCGAGTTCCTTCTCGCTGAACTGTTCATCAAAATTGCCCACCATCGGCTCGTCAAGCAGCTCATCAATTTCGACAAAGCCATCGTCATCAATAGTTATTGCAGGGACATTATCGGTTGAACCTTCACTAAACACCGGGGCTATTTGGGCATCTGTTGCAGACGGTTTTGCCGTCGTTGCCGGATCACTGCCAAATAATTGCGCAGCCAGTGAGGTTTCGTTGTCAAATATTGGCTGCTCAACTTTGCTTTTATGGTTGCTAGTAGCCTCATCGGTAACCGTTGGATTCTCTAATTTTGCTGCTTTGTTCTCTATGGAACTGGCATCTTTAGTTTTAGCGTCATTTGCTGGTATCGGTGCTGAATTGAACTGCTGTTTAAAACTGAACGCCGTATTTTTGCTGAAAATAGCCAACCAAATTACTTTTGCCCCTATCCATTCAATGATGGTTAATAGCGACAAGCCGGTTAACAACACAAAGCCTGAGCAGGTTAGTACTAAAAATAATAAACTAGAGCCGATATAGTTTAGATATGGCATTAACGAAATCGAGATGTAATCGCCAACGATGCCTCCGGCAGAAAAATCGTAAACATCATCAAAATTCATGCTGGCAATTGAGGTTAGGCCGACGTAAAACATCATAAAGCCGATAAATTTCAGCCCTAAAGTGAAAAAATCTATGTCGAGTAAATAATGAATACGTTGAAATAGTAACCAGCCAATAATGGCGATAACAAAGGGCAAGCTATAAGCGACAATACCAAAAGAAAACAAAAATATATCTGACAAGTAGGCACCAAGTGCCCCGCCCATATTCTTGACCGTGGCATGATACGCCGTTTGTGACCAACCAGGATCGGCCGGGTCAAAACTGAATAAAGAGATGATAAGAAATATTGAAAAAATACTGGTGAAAATCAGGCCCGCTTCGAGTAAACGCTGGGTACCTGTTAATTTTACTGATTCTTTATTGGCCAAAGTTGAATCCATAATATTGTTTTTGTTTTAATTATTGTTCTGATACCAATCGGCATAAGTATATAGTCAACTCAGTGCTTATCAAAGGCGCTAGAACAAATGAAATTTGAAAGAGATAGTTATTCTATCTTTTATAAATTTCCTGCAGTTATAGTGTCTTTGATAATCACCCAAAGGGCGATGTTAAAAGAGTTTTATGCTGCGTTATACATTTTTTCAGTGAAATAACCACAGTACAAAATGAAAGCCTGGCCTAAAACTCTTTTACCGATCGCTGAGTGACTCAATACTTATGCAGACTGGTATATTAGTCGTTATTAGCAAAATAGCAGATTTTAGTGTTAGATAACATATCTAAACCGGGCTATTTAACACTTTGCCCCGATTTAATCTGGATATGGCATCATCTATCTATAAGGTGCCGTTAAAATGCTCAATTTAACCGCAAGATCCTCAGTTCTAATAGGTGATAGGAAGATTATTGGTAGATTTTACTTCTTCCATAACGACATAAGTTCTACTGTCACTAACCGCAGGTAGGGTTAACAGCGTATCGCCCAGTAAATTTCGGTACGCTTGCATATCAGATACCCGGGTTTTTAACAAAAAGTCAAAACTTCCTGACACTAAATGACACTCTTGTATCACGTCTAATGCCATTACCGCGTTTGAAAACTCTTCAAAAACATCGGGAGCGTTGCGGCTTAAGGTGATTTCGACAAAGACTAATAGCGCCGCATCAAGGTATTTAGGATTAAGATCGGCGCTATAACCGGTAATGATACTCTCCTGCTCTAACTTCTTCACTCGCTCCAAGCAGGGAGTTGGACTTAGTCCTACCCGTTTAGATAACTCAACATTAGACAGTCGACCATTATTTTGTAATTCATTAAGAATGTTTTTATCAATACGATCTAATTTTTTATTCATAATATTTGTCTGGCGATATAATTCACTGCCAGTCTAGCATTTAACGATATTTTCATCTAGCAATTTAAAAATTACAACCAGTTAATCGGTCAAAAGCTAGCTATACTAGATACAAATAAAACTAAATAACTTAATTATTTATTCGTAAATAATCAATTTAATAACAAACCAGTTGAGAGATTTATTATGATTATCGGTGTACCTAAAGAAATTAAAAACCATGAGTACCGTGTTGGTATGGTTCCAGGTAGTGTTCGTGAATTAATTAACCACGGCCATCAAGTATTTGTGGAAACCAATGCCGGTATTGGTATTGGTTTTACTGACGAAGATTACAAAACTGCCGGCGCTGAAATTTTATCCAGCGCTGCCGATGTCTTTGCTACAGCTGAAATGTTAGTCAAAGTAAAAGAGCCACAGGCGGTTGAACGCGCCATGTTGCGTGAAGGTCAAATCTTATTCACTTATCTTCACCTTGCCCCGGATCTTCCACAAACTGAAGATCTGATCAAATCAAAAGCTATCTGTATCGCCTACGAAACAGTAACTGACAATCAAGGCGGTTTACCGCTGCTTGCCCCGATGTCAGAAGTTGCTGGCCGCATGTCGATTCAAGCCGGTGCCCAAGCGCTGGAAAAATCAAATGCCGGTCGTGGCATGTTATTAGGTGGCGTTCCGGGTGTTGAGCCAGCGAAAGTTGTTGTTATTGGTGGCGGTATGGTTGGTAACAACGCGGCGCAAATGGCGGTAGGCATGGGCGCAGAAGTTGTCATTCTTGACCGTAACATCAATGTGCTGCGTAAACTAGACGCACAATTTGGCAACAAGATTAAAGCGGTATACTCAACGGCTGATGCCCTTGAACATCACGTATTAGAAGCCGATTTAGTGATTGGTGGTGTTTTAATCCCAGGTGCTGCTGCGCCTAAACTGGTTACTGCTGAACACATCAAAAACATGAAGCCAGGCTCTGCGATTGTTGATGTTGCCATTGACCAAGGTGGTTGTATTGCCACGTCAAAAGCCACAACTCATGCCGATCCAACTTACATTGTTGATGACGTTGTACACTACTGTGTTGCTAACATGCCAGGTGCAGTGCCGCGCACTTCAACCTTTGCATTAAACAACGCAACATTACCATTTATCATTAACCTGGCAAACAAAGGTTATAAAGAGGCGTTATTAAGCAATGATCACTTTTTAAACGGTTTAAACGTTATCAATGGTAAAGTGACCGTACGTGAAGTTGCTGAAAACTTAGGTTTCGACTATGTCGATCCGAAAGTTGCATTAAACGCTTAATCGCTTCTGGCAACGGGCTACGGGCAGAGTTGATATTGTTACACGATAGGTGAATTCATCAAATGCACAGCCCGCAGCTCGCTGCTAGAAGCTAAAAAATCCCCCTCTCAAGGCATCCTGCCTGCCGAGTATAAGTACCACTTAGTTTACAAATAGCATTTTTTAAAAAACGCGGTCAAACATGACTGCGTTTTTTTTTATTGTTTCCCTTGTTTTATTTGCTTAAAATCCCAATCAACTAGATATCGAAATATTAATTACTTATACTTGGAGCACTTCATGAGTGATGTAAGACATTGCCCTCTTCTTATTTTAGGCTCAGGCCCGGCGGGTTATACCGCAGCTGTTTATGCGGCTCGTGCAAATTTAAAACCTGTGATGATCACGGGTATGCAACAAGGTGGTCAATTAACCACCACCACTGAAGTTGAAAACTGGCCAGGCGATGCCGATGACTTAACCGGTCCGGCATTGATGGAACGTATGCAAAAGCATGCCGAAAAGTTTGATACTGAGATCATCTTTGACCACATTGATGAAGTCGACTTCTCCAGCAAGCCTTATAAAATGAAAGGCAGCGCTGGTGAATATTCTTGTGACGCATTAATTATTTGTACCGGTGCATCTGCCCAATACCTGGGTTTAGAGTCTGAAACTGCGTTTATGGGTAAAGGGATTTCGGCTTGTGCAACTTGTGACGGCTTCTTTTATCGCAACCAAAAAGTTGCGGTAGTGGGTGGCGGTAATACTGCGGTTGAAGAAGCGTTATATTTGTCAAACATTGCCTCTGAAGTTCACTTAATTCACCGTCGTACCGAATTTAGAAGTGAAAAAATCTTAACCAAGCGCTTAATGGATAAAGTGGCAAACGGTAATATTATTTTACACTTAGAACGTACGTTAGATGAAGTATTAGGCGATCAAATGGGCGTAACCGGTTTACGTTTAAAAGACACGACCTCTGATGCAACCAATGAAATTGACGTAACTGGTTGTTTCATTGCCATTGGTCATAAACCAAATACTGGCATTTTTGCCGGTCAGTTAGAAATGAAAGATGGCTACTTAACCATACAAAGCGGTACCAGTGGTAATGCCACCCAAACCAGCCTGGAAGGCATTTATGCCGCTGGCGATGTAGCCGATCACATTTATCGCCAAGCGATTACCTCTGCCGGTTCAGGCTGTATGGCTGCGCTGGATGCCGAACGCTACCTTGATGCCCTAAGTTCCAACGCTTAGATAGCTTACCTAACCAAAGAGCACGACTTATGAGCCAGTATCTTTACACCTTAGATGATAAAGAGCTGGCTTTCCCTCCTCATGAATTTGCCTTAATCGAGCCCAATGGATTGATTGCCACCGGTGGTGACTTGCATCCCAAGCGGCTAATTCAAGCTTATGCCAACGGCATCTTTCCCTGGTACAGCGAAGCTGATCCACTACTCTGGTGGTCTCCAAACCCGAGAGCAATTTTAAAGATTAGTGATTTACGCGTTAATCGCAGTTTGCAAAAATTTGTCAACAAATCGCCTTATACGGTAAGCCTTAATAAAGATTTTTCCCGGGTAATAGATACTTGTTCTGACGCACCGTTTCGTCATGATGATACCTGGATCATGCCAGAGATGATCCAGGCCTATCAGCAACTGCATCAACTTGGATATGCCCATTCGATTGAGGTTTGGCAACACGATGAACTTGTTGGCGGTCTGTATGGCGTTGCTATCAATGGTTTTTTTAGTGGCGAGTCAATGTTTTATAAAAAAACCAACGCCTCAAAAATTGCCCTCATAGCTCTGGTTAATTTGCTAAACTTAAAAGATATACAGTTTATTGATTGTCAGATCCAGAACCCTTTTTTAGAGAGTATGGGCGTAAAAGAAGTCGCCAGAGACGAATTTTTAAGCTTACAACAAACAGCAGTTAACCGCCCTGTCGAAGCAGAATTTTGGCAATCAAGAAGGTTGCAAACATAAATATTGGTGTAATGAGTAATGAGCGAGTCGAAAAAATATTTTCAGTTTGGCTTAACCAAAACCTTTCCATGTAATTACCTTGAAACGGAAAAAGAGCGATTAATTGTCGTCACTAACTCGAACGAGTTAACCAGTGAAAACTATCAGCGGTTACTCATGGCCGGGTTTCGCCGTAGCGGTGAGCAAGTATATCGTCCGCATTGTCCAAATTGTAGCGGCTGCGAATCCATTCGTTTGCCGGTTAACGAGTTTGCCCCGTCAAGAAGCCAAAAACGAATTATGGCGGTAAACAAAGATTTATCGATGCGCATATGCCGAGGAGGTAAAGACGAATATTTTGACTTGTATAGACGCTACATCAACACCGTGCACCGCAACGGCGCCATGTACCCGGCAAATCGTCAGCAATATCAAGGTTTCATCTTTAGCAGCACAGTGGAACAACTGTTTTTAGAGTTGTATTTAAACAACACCTTAATTTCGGTGGCGGTATGTGATAATTTACCCGGTGCATTATCGGCTTTGTATACCTTTTACGATCCTGATCTGCACAAACGTTCATTAGGAAAATTTTCCATTTTAAAACAAATCGAATTGAGCAAAAAACTAAATAAACATTATTTGTATCTGGGTTATCAAATCGATCAATGCGCAAAAATGAATTATAAAAAACAGTATTATCCCCATGAAAGACTGGTCGATGATAATTGGCAACGAACAGATAAAAAATAAATAACACATTACCTTTACAAATCGTTCAGATTTCGGCATTATCTCGGCAGAAAATTTTTATATTCTTGTTCAAAGCTTTTGTGAGTTAATTTTCAACTCCAAAATGAACCAGAATTATCACATTTATTAGAGGTTTAACGCCCAATGGCGAAAGAAGAAAATATTGAAATGCAAGGTACAGTATTAGATACATTACCTAATACTATGTTCCGTGTTGAGTTAGAAAACGGTCACGTTGTTACCGCTCACATTTCAGGTAAAATGCGGAAAAACTACATCCGTATTTTAACTGGCGATAAAGTTACTGTTGAATTAACACCATACGACTTATCAAAAGGTCGCATTATTTTCCGCGCCAGATAATTGTGATATAGGTGATCGGGTATATTTATATTCCTGCCCTAAACAGCAAATAAAAAAAAGCCTCGTTTACGAGGCTTTTTTAATTCAGGGAATGAATTAACTTAGAATTACCATGGATGGTATTAATTCTGTTGTGCTTCTAGCAACGAGCTACTGGCCACGGGCTGTGTATTTGATCAATTCACCTTTCGTGTAGCAATACCAATTCAGCCCGTAGCCCGTAGCGATTTTTCATTACATAATTACGTTTTTAACTCTCGGCACAAACCAGATCACCAATAATGGTAATATTGACAACATCAGTAAGGCGATTTGCTCGCTGATATTAATTGGCAATAATTGTACCAAGCCGACAATGACCGCTGAGCCACTCATTTGGATGAAACCAAGCAATGCTGAAGCCGTGCCAGCTTTGTCGCCAAACGGGGCTAACGCTTGCCCTGCGCACGTCCCCATCACGAATGAAAAACCAATGGAGCTAAACATCACCGGAAACATAAATGTGAACGGGGTTTGCCAGCTTTGCAACACTAGCATCATAACGCCGCCGCTAACTAAGGTGACCATACCCATGGTAATGGTTCTACTGGCACCATACTTGGTTAATACCTTGGGTGCAGTAACACAAGCGATAATATTTATGATGGCATTAAGACTAAACCAAAAGATGAAATCATTTGCCGTTAATGCCAGATTCACCATTAGCCACGCAGGTGAACTGCTGACATAGGCAATGATCACTGCCATTGACAACATCACTAGCACAGAATGAAACTGAAATATCGGGTTTATAATAATGCTTTTATATCGGTGGATGGCAAAGGGGTTGATCTGTTTTTTGTTTTTCGCATTGTTGGTTTCTTTAAGCAAATAAAACAGCAACATACCGGCAATAACGGCGAAGCCGAACATAAATATAAAGGTGCTATGCCAGCCATAGACCTGGCTTAACCAGCCCCCTAAAATGGGCGCCAATGCCGGGATGCAGCAAATAACACCATTTAAATAACTGTACATAATGCCACTTTGTACGGGATCAAATTTATCTCGGACAATTGAAAAGGCGGCAACAACGATAGCACAAGTACCAAAGCCTTGCGCTAGTCTCGCCAATAAATGCAGTTCAATGGTATTGGCAAAAACACTTAACAATGCCGCCAAGCCATAAATGAATACGCCAAACAAGGCAACGGGTTTGCGACCATATTTATCCGTTAACGGGCCGGTGAATAATTGGCCAATGCCCATACTTAATAAAAATATGCTAATGCTCCACTGCATAGTGGTAAGCGTGGTCGCCAGGTCGTTCGCCATGGTAGGTAATGCAGGTAAAAAGATATCAATGGCTAATGGACTGAATATCACCATTAGCATTAATACCGGCAATATTTTTAAGTTATTGTGCAACACGACACCAGAGGAAATTGGAAAAGATTATTATATTAGTTTGTATCAATGGCTGAAATAAAAACTTTAAATAAAACAATTTTAACATCAACCCTGGTCTTTAACTGGGTATTAAGGTTACCCTTCGCTGCTTTCCCGTTGCTGTAAAAACTCTTTGATTTCTTCACCAGATTCTAAAATGTGGGCTTTCATTAATTTAATCGCTTTTTTCACATCTCGTTGCATACACGCGTGTAATATATCTCGATGTTGCACTTCGGCTTTGTCAATTTTTCCAAGCCATAATAAATGCATGCGAATGTATCTGTCGGCATTTTTATTTAGCGTGTTAATAATATCTTGTGTTTGCGGACGATTTGCAGCGGAATATAAACAATTATGAAACTCGCTGTTTAACTCACTCCAGCTATTAGATGAGTCCTCTTCCCCTAACGCTTCTTCCAACTGACTGAGAATATCGCCAGCTTTCGTTAATTGTTCATCGGTAATGTGCTTTAAAGATTCTGCTAAGACATTAGTTTCAAGCAGTGCCCGTAACTCAAACAGCTCTTCGACTTGTTCAATGGAAAGAGCTGAAGCGGTGGCGCCTTTGTGTGGTTCAAAGCTAACCAATCCTTCCCCTTCAAGCTGCACTAATGCCTCACGTACTGGAATACGACTGACATTTAGTTCCGTCGCAAGGGCGGCTTGTCTTAGTGGTTCTCCGGCTTTAATTGCGCCAGTTAATATTTTTTCTCTTATGGCTTCAACCACCAGTTGTGTTCGGGTTTTGAATACTATTGACATAAAATTAATTAATTTTTAATAAGTTAAACATAATGAATCCATTATATTGGATATTGTTATAAAAGATACACTAAAATTAATTAATCGAGCGGTATTTTAACTAATTAAACTAATCGGGATCGACTGAAGCGATCCCGAGCTTAGTAAATTTACCTACAGAGGGTAATTATCAATCACGTAAAAGTTCAGGCAATAGCTGCTGCGGCATATTTTGATAACAGATTGGTCGGCGAAAACGTTCAATTGCCTTGCTGCCTACAGAAGTGCTTTGTACATTAGTGGCTGCCGGAAACGGACCACCGTGATTCATCGATGCACATACTTCAACGCCAGTTGGCATTTGATTGTAAATTAACCGCCCGACTTTATGAACTAAAGCATTGGCTAAGCGCTGCGAATTATCGATATCAGCATCTTCTGCATGAATACCAGCGGTTAAATTACCTTTGAGCACTTCAACTAGCATTAACATTTGCTCAATATCCTGACAACGTACTATCAATGCCGAGGAGCCAAACACTTCCTCTTGCAGCGTGGTTTCATTGCTAAAATTTGATAAATCGGTACTAAAGACGGCGGCACGACACTCATTTATGGCGCCACTTTGACCTATCGCGAGTAGATCTACACCGGCAATGTTTTGTCTTTGCTCAACGCTGCTTTGATAGCTTTTGCCGATACCTGCAGTCAACATCACCCCAGCAGCTTGTTGTTCAAGATGACTGCGCACTGCCTCACAAAACTCTTCATAATGCTCATCTTCACTAATCACCCATAATCCTGGACTGGTACAAAATTGGCCCTGGCCAATCATTAATGAATCTACCAGGTCTTTTGCAATAGCGGAAGGACTCTGTTTAACCTTACCAGGCAAAATAAATTGCGGATTTACACTGCCGAGCTCGCCATAAAATGGAATAGGCTCGGCGCGTTCATTAATTTGCTTTTGTATAATCATCCCAACCCGCTCCGAGCCGGTAAAACCTACGGCCTTGATTAACGGGTGGGTGACTATTTGACTGGTTATTTGATGATTTTTACCCTTGATCAGGCTGAACACTCCTGGATCAAGTGAGCAAATTTCAATCGCATTGGCAATTGCCGATGCCACTAAAGCCGACGTTCCAGGGTGTGCACTGTGTGCTTTCATCACAACCGGACAACCGGCCGCGAGTGCCGAAGCGGTATCGCCCCCGGCAGTGGAAAAGGCCAGGGGAAAATTACTTGCACCAAATACGGCAACGGCACCAAGTGGTAAATAGCCTAGACGTGTATCCGGCTTTGGCATAGGTTGGCGTTGCTCATCAGCTGGTTCAATGATCCCCTGAAATTCTTGCTCGCTGATATTGTAGGCAAACATACGTAATTGGTTCATAGTTCGGCCGCGTTCACCTTCAATTCTGGCTCTCGCTAAACCGGTTTCCGCATGAACCATGTCAATAAGCTCATCCCCCAAGTACAATATTTGCTCAGCAATGGTCCTTAAAAACTCTGCTCTTTTTTCTGCCGGTAAAGTACTATAACCAAAGAATGCATCATCGGCTCGGCAAATCGCATTATTAACTTCTTCGGTTGTGGCATCTATTACGGCTTCAGCAGCTGGTTCTGGTGCCATAACATTAATGTCAAAACAGCCATTTTCGCCAATAGCAAGGTTATGTTCACGTGGTAGATTTTTTGTAGTCATCAGTTATTCTCGTCTTTTAAATTTTATTTAACACTAAAACCAAACGCATATGGATCATTATCATCTATGGTGATGCAGTTATTACCAAATACTTTGGCCCAACCCTCAATGCTTGGTTTGATTGCAATAATGGTTTCGTCGTCGTTAGCGATTTCGGTGATCGCCTCAATTTTGCCAACAAACTGGCTGCCGATGTAGCTCTCATGGATAAAACTGTCACCCAGTTTTAGTTTCCCTCTGGCGAACAGTTGTGCCATTCGGGCACTGGTGCCAGTGCCACAGGGTGAACGGTCGATGGCTTTATCACCATAAAACACGGCGTTGGCCGAATCGGATCCTTGAGTTTGACTCTTACCGGTCCAAAGCACATGGCTGACACCACACACTGATGGATCTTCCGGGTGAATACAGCTGACGGCATTATTGGCATACTCACGCACTATTGGTGAGAAGCGCAAAATATCGGCGGCAGTCCATTTATCTATGCCAGGAAAATTATCTTGTGGTTCCACAATAACGTAGTAGTTACCGCCATAAGCGACATCAACGGTGATATTGCCTAGACCAGGAATATTTAACACTACGTCCTGGTGGGCCAAATAGGCGGCAATATTGAACAATTTAACCGAAGTCACCTTGTCCTGGTGCTGTTGGTACTCAACCTGAATTTGCCCTGCAGGAACGTCCAGTACTAATTTACCCGGATTTTTGGGTTTAATATAACCGCATTCAAGGGCCGCGCTGACAGTGCCAATAGTGCCATGGCCACACATTGGTAAACAGCCAGAGGTTTCAATGAATAAAATACTGGCATCGGCCTCTTCGCTACAGGGAGGGTACAAGAAAGCACCCGACATCATGTCGTGCCCACGAGGTTCAAACATTAATGCTTTGCGGATCCAATCATAGTTGGCGAGAAAGTCCTGGCGTTTTTCACTCATGGTTTGCCCGATCAAATTCGGATGGCCCGAGGTTACCAACCGCACCGGATTACCGCAGGTGTGAGCGTCGACGCAATTATAGGTGCCTTTTATCATTATATTCTCCTGTTCCTGTTGGCTCTAGTTTAATTGATATTGAGTCGCAGCAAAGTCGATTGATAAGTCATCGAAGTATTGTGTGGTTACTGCTGGGTAGACACCTTGCCAATTTATGTTCATCTTTATACTCTTACTAAATTTATGGTTAGCATTTGCAATCAGCTATTAATGAAATATTGATTGCCAACGGCCTAAAGTTAAAATATATTGTATACAATTTTTAACTCTTCGCAAGATACTTTTTCAAAAAGTTAACATTAGGGGCTGATGAATGCAGATAAAAACTAATAATATCAATACAATAAGGACAATAAAAACTTTAGATGGGCATACTGAGGGGGAACCATTAAGGATAGTAATTAGTGGCTACCCTGAAATTAAAGGCGCAAGCATGTTAGAAAAACGCCAATATGTGAGTGATAATTTCGACCAATATCGTCAGTTTTTGATGTATGAGCCAAGAGGTCATGCCGATATGTACGGGGCAATACTTACCGAACCTTGTAGTAAGGATGCGATGTTTGGCATTTTGTTTATGCACAACGAAGGCTATTCGAGTATGTGTGGTCACGCCATTATCGCCAGTGTATCAATGTTGATTGAAACTGACACGATTGCGATGCCAAAGCCGGGCCAATGCATAAAAATTGATACTCCAGCAGGTCTTATTAGTGCTTATGCCTACCATGATGAACAGCAAAAGCTAAAAGTGAGTTTTGACAATGTGCCCGCTTTTGTTGAAGCGCTGGCGCAAACCATAACCGTGGCTGACATTGGCAAAGTAAACTACGATATTGCTTTTGGCGGCGCCTATTATGCGTTTGTTGATGCGGACGAGCTTGGCATCAGCTGCAGCAGGAATAATACTGCCCAATTAATTGATTTTGGTCGTAAGATCAAACTAGCAATCATCGCACGCGATACTCTTAATACTCACAACAGCATCAACCATCCCGAAGCTAAAGATTTAAGCTTTTTGTATGGCGTTATTTTTCACTCTGGCGATACCATATCAGCAGAGGCCCATTCAAAACATGTATGCATTTTTGCCGACGGCGAGTTAGACCGCTCACCAACCGGTACCGGTGTAAGTGCCAGAGCCGCCCTACTGCAAGCAAAAGAAGGGTTAAATCTCGACCAGACAATTATTGAAAGTATTGTTGGTGGCAAAATGACGGTCGAGATCGTACAGCAGTGCCAGTACTATGATAAATCAGCGGTCATTCCTAGGGTAAGCGGTCAAGCTTTTATTACCGGCATACATGAGTTTGTATTAACGCCGGACGATATCTTTAAAAATGGGTTTTTATTACGATGAACAAACAAACTACCAATAAAACAGAAACAGTCAATCACAACAAACACTTTGCCATTGTTGGTGCCGGTATCGTCGGCATTTGTTGTGGGCTTGAATTACAAGAGTTGGGTTACCGAGTGACATTTTTTGATGATCAGGGTTTTGCCAACGGTTGCTCGCATGGCAATGCTGGGCATTTTGCAACCGAGCAGGTGTTTCCATTGGCCGATCCCGCTATCTTGCCACAAATTCCGAAAATGCTGCTCGACCCACTAGGTCCTATCGTGCTTAAACCCGGCTATATGCTCAAAGCATTGCCCTGGCTGACAAAATTTATCAGCAATATGCGCAGCAAACCATTTCAGCACAACCATCAAGCATTACAAAGTTTAAATAAAGATGCGATTGAGTATTACCGGCCATTACTGGCAAAGGCCAATGCCAGTCATTTATTAACAACCCGTGGTAGCCTGCTGGTGTATGAAAACACACCGCTATCGATGATAGAAAAAGATCTTAATAAATACCTCGCTGGTGGTGTACAGGTTGAGTTACTCGATAAAAAACAACTCGTTGAATTGGAGCCTACGTTGTCAGATCGGGTAAATTACGCACTATTCTTCCCTGACGTTGCTCATACCTGCGATCCCTACGAATTATGTCTGGCGTTGGCAAATTCGGCTATGGCAAACAACGCCACTTTAATTAAAGAAAAAGTTACCGGCATCAGCGAAGCAAAGCAAAAAGTTAATATTAAAACTGCCCAATTCTGTCATCAATTTGATGGCGTTGTTATCGCTACGGGTGCCTGGTCAAAGTCGATACTAAAACCGTTGAATTTAAAATTGCCGATGGAGGTGGAACGTGGTTATCACTATATGCTTAGTAATAACCACAGCCTGACCCGCCCGGTAGCATCAGCTGAGCGTAAATTTATTATGACCCCAATGAGCAAGGGCTTACGTCTGGCCGGCACCGTAGAATTTGCTGGCATTAAAGCCAAAGAAAACTACAAACATGCGGATAAAATGCTACAGCATAGTTACGCGTTACTCAGTAAAAGCACTGCTGAGCCTAGTAAAAACAAGGAAGATCGCTGGATGGGCTTAAGACCATCGCTACCAGACTCCCTACCAGTATTGGATAAATCACCTTTACATGAAAACGTTTATTTGGCGCTTGGACATCAACATTTAGGACTGACCTGGGGCGCAAAAACGGCAAAATTGATGGCGCAACTGATATCGGAACAAAGCACCAGCATAGATTTGAAGCCTTTTTCTATCTCAAGATTTCAATAGGGCCAATCGGAAAAAAGTTCAGTACCATGATATCGGTACTGAACTTTTTCAATCAATCAATCAAGCTAATGGATGTTTTAACGATTACTCATCATCGGCAGCCATCAAACTTTCTATTTCACTGATGGTTCTTGGCACCGCCGCTGAGAGGTTTTCATAGCCGGTTTTAGTGATCAGGTAATAATCACTCTTCAGCGCTGGACATTAAACTTTCTATTTCACTGATGGTTCTTGGCACCGCCGCTGAGAGATTTTCATAGCCGGTTTTAGTGATCAGGTAATAATCACTCTTCAGCGCTGGACATTAAACTTTCTATTTCACTGATGGTTCTTGGCACCGCCGCTGAGAGGTTTTCATAGCCGGTTTTAGTGATCAAGATATCGTCTTCCACCCTGAGGCCAATACCCCGCCATTTTTCCTCAACGGTTAAGCAATGTTGAGGAATATAAATACCCGGCTCTATGGTGAAGACCATATTTTCCTGCAATTTAAGCCATTGTCCCTGATTGTCATGATAACTGCCGACATCGTGCACATCCAAACCAAGAAAGTGGCCAGTTTTGTGAATGGTAAACTGTTTATAGCTCTCGCTTTGCCAAACCTCATCAAAGCTGCCGGTCAATATGCCTAAGTCTATCAAGCCCTGTGCCAAAACCTGCATACAGGTCGTGTATATTTGCGACCAACACAGTCCTGGTTTGAGTTGGGCAATGGCTTCGTCAATGGCATTTAGTACCAATTGATACAATTGCGTTTGCTCTACACTGAATTTCCCGTTTATCGGCATTGTCCTGGTAATGTCGCTGCAATAGTGCTGATATTCACCCCCAGCATCAATGAGCAGTAAATCGCCATCAGCTAATGAGCAATTATTATCTTCGTAATGCAGACAACAGGCATTATTTCCGCCGGCCACAATCGATGGATAACACACCTCTTTACTGCCATGATTGGCGATTTCTCGCAAAAAAGTCGCCTCCAGCTGACCTTCATTAAGTCCTGGCTTTAATTGCCTCATAACAGCTCGATGAGCGTGTGTTGACGCCTTTACGGCCAACTTGATTTTAGCAATTTCTTCCGGCGACTTTAACACTCTCATGTTATGTACTATGGGCGCAAACGGTAACAATTGGCGGTGATATTTTATCTTGTCGAATGGCGTCGTTTGGCGTTGCTGATTGATCCAGTCAAAGATTCGGTGTTGGTACAGCCCTTGCTCGTCTAGGTAATATACTTTCGTTCTGTGTTCGAGTAATTGCGGTAAATTCTGCTCAACCGATAAAACATCAAAGGCCAGATCGGCATGAAACTGCTGAATTGCCCCTTGCTGACCGGCCCTTTGGCCAAAGTTGATTTCTGCCGCTTCATCTTTTCCGCGGTTGAATAGCACGAAGGGGTGTTCGTGCCCCGGCCTTAACACCGCGATGGCATCGGGCTCGGCGAATCCGCTGAAATAAAACAAATCGTTGTCAGCACGAAAATGGTATTTAATGTTTTTGCTGCGCGTTTTTTGCGTATTACCAACAATGATCACCACACTGTTTCGATCAAGTTGTTGATTCAGTAATTCTCTGCGTTGTTTGTATAATGACATATTCACTATCTACTATGGAAAGGGTGGAAAAATTAACCTGCGACATTGCTGACCGCATGCTGATACACCAATTTAGCTGCGGCTAAATCTTCTAAAGCATGACCGACCGATTTAAAGATGGTAATGTCCTGCTTGTTGCGCTGAAACTGTACTTGTGCTTTACACAGCGAAAATAAATCGGCTTTGATATCGTCTAAACTGATCACCTTGTTTTGTAACGGGATCGCAATATCACCGGTTTCCTTCGTGGCCCCGGGCACGTTATCGACAAAAATCTTCGCTTTTTGCAAGCATTCATCGTCCATTTCACGCATATTGGGTCGGTAGGCGCCAACCATATCCAGATGTTGACCGGCAACCAGATGCTTTCCAAAAATCAACGGCTCTTTAGACAAGGTTGCGCAACTGATAATATCGGCATCAGGGGTAGCCTGTTCCAGGTTATCAACCACGTTAAACTTCAGGTCTAAATGCTTAACCTGCTCAATCACTGCCTGTGCCTTGCTTGGGTCTCTGCCCCAAACAGTTACGGTTTCCAGCGCTCTGACACTGCTGTGGGCCTTAATTAACTCAGGTGCTAAGGTGCCAGTACCAACTATTAACAAGTGTTTGGAATTTTTTCTCGATAAAAAGCTCGACGCCAACGCCGAAGCGGCAGCAGTACGCTTTGCGGTAATGGCGGGTGCATCCATAGTACACAGCAGCTGGCCGGTTTTCACCTCAAACAATAAATAACTGCCTTGAATTGATGGCAAATTTATTTGACTGTTATCGGGTGCTACTGTCACCAATTTGACCCCGGCGAATCCACCGGCTTGCCATGCAGGCATGATCAAAAGCGTGGTTTCGGTGCTCGCCTGTGGGTTTTCCATATCAAAGTGTGAGCGTTGTGGTACACAAATGTCGCCAGCAAAACCTTGTCGCAAGGCGCTGATTAATTGTGGATAGTCTAATGCTTGGATGACTTTTTCAGCACTAATATTTATCATAATGGTCCTTTTCAAATACATTAAGAATGCAATGGTTGTTAATTATATAGTTTATTATTGGCTTGTCGCTTCACTCTCTACGGCCAAATTTTCAAAGTTGTTCTCAGATCTTATATAGTTCCGGTTAAACCAGACTAACGCCAGGCAGGTTAAAGTACCAATACCGGCAAATAGTGACCACATTAGCATTGGCTGATTCATCGTTTTTGCCAGCAAGCCATATGACCAGCCAGACAATAGTCCGGCAAATAAAAAGCCAAGCGCCATCGAGACAAAATAATAGCCCATATACATTGCAGAATGCTCTTTTGGTGCAATAGTGGCCACATATTCTTGTGATTTAGGCGATGCGATCATTTCTCCAAAAGCAAAAACAATCACCGCAATAATGATGATCACTCCTGACATGGCACTACTTGCGGCGGCACCGGTGATTAGCATCGCCAAGGCGATTATTGCCGTGCCGATGACAATAACTGGCAACGGGTTTATTTTGGCACAGTAATGGCTGATCATAATTTGACCGGCAATAATGCAACCAAATGAGATATTAACAATGTATTCAGGATTAATTTGCCGATAGTTTTCGGCCCATTGTTCGGCCATTATTGCCGACGTAGTATCGTTTGCGGCGATCGCGTGCAACCCCGCGATGATTTCTTGCCTTGGCACCATGACTTTATAATTGACCAGGTCAAAATATATCGCCGATATGTTTGTGGTAACACTCTCTGCGGTTGGATTATTGTGCAACTGTTGGGTGATGGCGCTGGCCAGTTGCTCAATATTAACCCCGGCAAAATACTCCAGCCACTGAGGTGATAGCTGCTCTAAGTAATTTACCAGGGCTGTGGTATTGACGAAATCGCGGATAAATAACGGCGTAGTAACAAATAGCTGCAAATACATCGTCCAAAAACCGGTCAAAATAAGTAAGTATATGACAAACGGTTTATTGCCAATTTGGGTTTTTGTTTTAAACCATGGGCTAATGGTAGTCTTTGCGGCCGTGCTAACGCTGCTGGTTAAATATTTATCCCAAAGCAGATTACAGAACAGCCAAATTGCAGCCGATAAGAGATATTGCTGATACGTTATGGCGCCAGTACCTGCTATCATCAAGCCCAAAATCATTGGCGTTACCAATAATGCAAAACGGCCATTACCTAACACCATTTGTGCTTGTTTAAGGACTTGCGTGAGTGAGCTTTTTGTCAATGCTGAAGCTTCATTTTCGGGTTCTTTATATAAAAATATTGCTGGCAGCAAATTCAGTGCAATCCATAACGATGACATGATAAAAACCATATCCCAGCCGATCACTCGTACGTAACCAGCAACTAGCGGTCCTAAAAAGCCGCCAACATTTACCATGGTATAGAAGATACCAAATCCTAAACCGCGATTGGAGTCATTGGTCACTTTCGCCACGGTACCAACCACAACCGGTTTAAAACAGGCCGCGCCAATGGCGACTAAGATAAACACGGCACAGAACGGCCAAAAAGAGGATACTTGACCAAGCAGGTAATAAGATGGACACATAATTAAAAACGATATGATGAACATTCGTCGGTAGCCATAACTATCGGCTAAAGCCCCGGTGATCACCGGCAATAAATACAATAAAAACGGCACCATGCCTTGTAGTAGACCGCGCTGTTGATCTGAAAAAGCTAAACCACCCTGTATGGCAGGGCTGGTCATATATAATGAAGATAAAGTAAAAAAACCGTACCAGGCGAGTCGCTCAAATATTTCCATGCTATTGGCAACGTAGAAATTCAGGCTAAATGCGTGTCGTTTTTTGTTCGTCTGTGGTGGTAGATTATTGCTTTTCTCAGTCTTATTCATAAACGTCTCTTGTTGCTATTACATGCCCTACTACCAGCTAAAGGCTACTGGAGAGGAAACGACATTACCGTTAATTACAAAAGTACTTTAGTTATACCAAGTAACATCAGCGCATTGTATACAATATACTATAGCCGAGTATATTATATTTAAATTAAAAATCAACCGCGAATTTTAACAACAGCTACTCGTCCAATAACTGTTGCATTCATTCGTACTAAAAGTATATTGTATGCAAGAGGCGGCTATTTTAAATTTAATCTGTAGGCATATCTATATGAACAGCAAAGTAACTACCACCTTAGTTGCAATTTCCACCATCATAATTTTAGGGTGTAGTTCCCTCCGTTCGACAGAGCCGCACACTAAGGCTTCAACGCAAGCAGAATACTCTAAGGCTGTGCTAAATATTTTGAACACGGATGTTGAGCAACTATGGGATCAGCAATTCGATCATTATCAAACGGGCTTATTAAAGGATGTAGCAGAGGCAATTACAGCAGAATCGTTAGCTGGAAATTTAAACAGCGCCCCTCTGGATAAACTCACCTATTACCTGCGCATTTTTAGCAGTTTTGGTCCTGATGAGAACTGGGTTGAAGGTACCGCAACAACAGTAAATGACGCTTTGATCAATTTGCAAAACATGCCAGGGTTTTACGATATCAATGCAACAACTGCTCGTTTGCATGAGAACTATGCCGTTGCTTTATATCGATTGTATTTTTTAAAAGCTTTACAAGATAAGACGGCTGATCATGTAAAGCCGTTAGCCAGGTTAATTAATTTATATGCCAATGCTGATTTAGCGGGTGACAAAGCCATTGATTATGCGTTATGGGAAGTGATTAGAGCCGGGGCAATTTTGCCTTATGAGGCGCGTCGAAAAAATGCACAAGCATTTACCATGGCAATACATGGCAGCGGCGAATTACAACAAGCGCTGACTGAATTTTTAACGGCAAAAAATGCCATTCGCTACAATGACAACTGGCCGAAAAAACATGCGCTTTGGGCATTAGCTCAATACTATAACCTGTATAATAAACAATATTGGAATGAGTACTACCTACGTTCAGAGGAACAGCAACAGCAACAGCAATTGGACGATGATAAAGTAACCTTAGCCAGTGAAACTTCGATGGACAGTCTCGATGACACAATTTGGACGGCCCTGACCGCGGCAAACCGTGATGCTAAAAACGCTGAGTCTTTGCAACAAATCAAAGAATTATTCAGTGTTCCCTATGTGGTTACCAGCTTTCGAGGAAAATCGGAGTGTGAAGAAGGCACCTTGCAAGGCCGTTGTATTGCGCCAACCATTGAACAAGCATTACCAATCAAGCATGATTGTTCAGCAAGAATTTATATTTTGACGCAACAGATGAGCAACGACCAGTTAACTGAGTCGTGTCAGCAATTAATCTCACAAGAAAAGAATTTCCACCACAAACTTGCCACTAATTATCAGCCAGTTGCCAATGATTATAATGACAAATTGCGGGTCGTTATTTTTGATGATGCCGCGCAATACAATAAATATGGCCAATTAATTTTTGATATCAACACCGATAATGGCGGCATGTATATCGAAGGTACCACTCAAGACCCTGACAATGAAGCGACCTTTTACTCGTTTGAACATTTTTGGGCGCGTCCTGAGTTTGCAGTGTGGAACTTAAATCATGAATTTGTTCATTACCTCGATGGCCGCTTTGTTAAATACGATACCTTTAATCATTTCCCTGGCAATTTAGTCTGGTGGTCAGAAGGCTTAGCGGAATATATTTCTAAAGAAGATAGCAACCCAAGAACGTTTAAATTGTTGCATGAAACTGAGCCGAAAGAGTGGCCAAGTTTGCTCGATGTTTTTAACACTGAATATAAAGATGGTGTCGACAGGATCTACCGATGGAGTTATCTGGCAGTTAGGTTTATGTATGAAAATCATCGAGTTGAATATCATCAAATGGCGCATTACTTAAAAACCGACTTCTTTAAAGGCTATAAAGACTTGCTTCATGAATCGGGTAAAAATTTCAATGACGAATTTAGCCAATGGCTAACAAAGCATAATGATGGCTATATTGCGATAGAGCAGGAAGTAAACTCAAATAAGCCCCGCCAATTTTACCGTTATACCTATAAAGACTATTTACAGCCGTCTTACTTAGAGGAAGATGTATTGCATATGCACTGGCAATATTGGCATGAAAATGCGCTCAAACAGTCTGACTCAGCAGTGGTTTTAAGCAATTAATAGCTAATGGCAGCAATCAATGCCCTGCTGAACTGGCGGGCATTTAACGTTGCCGTAGGAACAAAATACACAGCAATCCCCTTTTAACGGTTTAAATACTGTGTTACACCCGCAGCATTGATAGAAATACAGACAGGCATTGGTTGGCATGGTTTCGGTTTTGCTATAACCACAGTGTGGACATGTTAACCTAGATTTTAAAATTACCGCCATAACGATTTAACAATTAAATAAAATTAAATAAAATTAAATAAAAACGGGCATCTGCCATTGGTATGATGCCCGTTTAATCACTTTAACTACCAGGTAAAATTCTCACTGAGTTTAATGAGAGACTAATTCCTGTTTTTTCTCATAAGTTAACTGCAAGTCTTTATCTTTACCACCAACATCAACTTTGGCAATACCACCTTGCATTAAATCACCAAACAGTAATTCATTGGCCAGCGGTTTTTTCAGTTTTTCCTGGATAAGCCTTGCCATAGGCCTTGCCCCCATCGTCTTATCGTAGCCATGCTCAGCTAACCATATCCTAGCTGTTTTGCTGACCTCTAAAGACACACCTTTGTTATCTAGTTGAACTTGCAACTCGACGATAAACTTGTCCACGACTTGTTCAATCACCTCGCCTTCTAAGTGATTGAACCAGACGATAGAATCGAGACGGTTTCTAAATTCAGGCGAGAATACGCGATTTATTTCACTCATCGCATCAAAACTGTGATCTTGTTGTTTAAAACCGATAGACTGACGTTGCGTTTCTTGTACACCAGCGTTGGTGGTTAATACCACTACCACGTTTCTAAAATCGGCTTTACGACCATTATTGTCGGTTAAGGTACCATGATCCATAACTTGTAACAGTATGTTGTAAACATCGGTGTGTGCTTTTTCGATTTCATCGAGCAACACCACTGAGTGTGGATGTTTAATCACCGCATCGGTTAATAAACCACCCTGCTCAAAGCCAACATAACCAGGAGGGGCACCAATTAAGCGACTGACGGCATGTTTTTCCATGTACTCAGACATGTCAAAGCGCAATAACTCGACCCCCAGTTGCTTAGCTAATTGCTGAGTAACTTCCGTTTTACCAACCCCGGTAGGGCCAGAAAATAAAAACGAGCCAATTGGCTTTTCTTCCGCACCAAGTCCGGCTCGACCTAAACGAATTACTGAGGTTAAACCGTCTATCGCTTCGTCTTGACCAAACACTACCATTTTCAGGTTTCTGTCAATATTCATCAGGTTATCTTTTTCGGTCGATGACACTGACTTTTCTGGAATGCGGGCAATACTTGCTACCACAGCTTCGACATCGCCGATATTGATCACTTTCTTGCGTTTTGATGATGTTACCAGCTGCTGCTTAGCACCGGCTTCGTCAATCACATCAATGGCTTTATCCGGTAAGAATCTGTCGTTGATGTATTTTGCCGATAATTCTGCCGCTGCTCGTAACGCTTTATTGGTATATTTCACCCCGTGATACGATTCATATCTATCTTTTAAACCAACCAAAATTTTGGTGGTTTCATCAATGCTGGGCTCATGAATATCAATTTTTTGAAAGCGACGAGCCAGTGCCCGGTCTTTTTCAAATATGGTTTTAAATTCCTGGAATGTGGTTGAGCCCATACAACGTAATTTACCGGAAGATAATAACGGTTTAATTAAGTTCGAGGCATCCATCATCCCGCCTGAAGCGGCACCGGCACCAATTATGGTGTGAATTTCATCGATAAATAAAATGGCGTGCTTGTCTTTTTCTAACTCTTTTAATAACGATTTAAACCGTTTTTCAAAATCACCGCGGTATTTTGTACCGGCGAGCAATGCGCCCATATCAAGCGAATAAATGGTGGCATCGGCTAGCACCTCGGGTGCTTTGTTCTCAACGATAAGTTTTGCCAGGCCTTCGGCAATGGCGGTTTTACCAACCCCGGCTTCACCGACAAACAAAGGGTTATTTTTTCTTCTGCGGCTAAGCACTTGTATGGCCCGATTTAATTCCGCATTACGACCTATCATCGGGTCTATTTCGCCTTTCAACGCTGTGGCATTTAAATTATCCGCATAGGCTTCAAGGTTTTTCGACTCATCTTCGGTATTTACCGGTTGCTCTAAACCAGGATTCAATTCTTCCGGTTGCAAATTTTTAGCAATACCGTGGGAAATATAATTGACAATATCCAGGCGGGTAATGTCTGATTTTTTCAAAAAGTAAGCCGCTTGCGACTCTTGCTCGCTGAAAATGGCCACCAAGACATTGGCACCATTGACTTCAGTCTTCCCCGAAGACTGAACATGAAAAACTGCGCGTTGCAATACCCGTTGAAACCCTAACGTTGGTTGTGTCTCTCTGTCTTCGTCCCCCTGGGGAATTACCGGGGTTGTTTCACCAATGAAATTAAGAAGCTCCATTTTTAATTTGGTCAAATCACCACCACAGGCATTGATTGCATCAATGGCTTCGGGGTTTTCAAGCAATGCCAACAACAAATGCTCTACCGTCATAAATTCATGGCGTGAATCCTTCGCCTGACGAAAAGCTAAATTCAATGAAATCTCTAAATCCTTATTTAACATAGGCACACTCCTGAAAATTTAAATTACTTATCACTACTTTTTCTATACCTGTTTTATACCTTTTCCATGGTACACATTAAGGGATGCTCGTGCTCTTTCGCATAATGGCTAACCATAGCGACTTTAGTTTCGGCTATTCCTGCACTGAAAATTCCGCAACTTGCTTTACCCTTATAATGTATTGTTAGCATAATTTGTGTCGCTTGGTCAGTATTCATTTGAAAAAATCGGCTTAACACGTCAACCACAAAGTCCATTGGGGTGTAATCATCATTTAATAAAATGACCCGGTACATGGATGGACGCTGAACTTTATCCTTTACCTCTTCCAGCGTCGTTTGGCCGCCTTCAATCTCTTCGTTTATCTTGCCCATACTTAAATAATAGCCTTAACTTGACGTTCTGCAGAACTCTTTTCGTAAAAAAATGTAAAAAAAACCAACGATTTACCTTGACTATTTGCTGTAATTATCTAAATTTTTATAAGTGACTAATTTTTGACACAAAAAATATACTATTTTGAAAAAATAAAAACTTAATCAAATTGGTGTAAATATGGTTGAGTACATAAATATAACAAAATACCGAATCATAGAGAAGGAAGTATGACATATGGCAAACGGCACTGTGAAATGGTTTAACAACGCCAAAGGCTTTGGTTTTATTTGTCCAGAAGAAGGTGGTGAAGATATTTTTGCTCACTACTCGACCATTCAAATGGACGGTTATCGTACATTAAAGGCAGGTCAGATTGTTGATTATGAGCTTAACCAAGGGCCCAAAGGGCATCATGCAGCAAGCATAACTCCCAAAGAGATCGAATAGCCGCAACTACGACAAATTAGGTGCTGGAAATACCGCGATGTTTTTTTGCGCCAACAGTAAATAACAAAATAATTTATGCTGTCCTTTCCGTCTAAATCTTAACGACAACATAAATCATTGTTATCGCTCTCGTCCACAAATCCTCTCGACAGGCAATCCCTGCCTGCCGCAGGATTAGTATGTTCCTATACAAAATAATAATCGCAACGGGATACTGGCTACGGGCTACGGGCAGAGTTGATATTGTTACACGAAGGTGAATTCATCAAATACACAGCCAGTAGCTCGTTGCTAGAAGCTAGAAGCTAAAAGCTAAAAGCTAGAAGCTAGAAGCTAAAAAAGCCACATACATTGCTGTATGTGGCTGTTATTTTATACTTATTTATTGCTTAACAATAATTATAATGCGCTTAATGCTGCATTTAATGTCGCACTAGGACGCATCGCTGTTGCCGCTAACTCAGCAACTGGTTGGTAGTAACCACCAAGTTGATTTTCAACGCCTTGCGCCGAGTTTAATTCATCAACAATCTTGGTTTCGTTTTCTGTTAACGTTGCCGCAAGAGCCGCAAATTTCGCTTTTAATTCAGCATCGTTATCTTGCGCAGCAAGCTCTTGTGCCCAGTACATAGCAAGGTAGAAATGAGAACCACGGTTATCAATTTGACCAACACGACGAGCCGGAGACTTGTTTTCCGCAAGGAAAGTGGCGGTTGCCGAATCAAGGGTATCGGCTAAAACTTGTGCTTTTGGATTGCTGGCAAAACCGCTTAAGTGTTCAAGCGATGCCGCTAGTGCCAAGAACTCACCTAATGAATCCCAACGTAAGTAGTTTTCTTGTTCAAACTGTTGAACGTGCTTAGGCGCAGAGCCACCAGCACCAGTTTCAAACAAACCACCGCCGTTCATTAATGGCACAACAGAAAGCATTTTCGCTGACGTTCCTAATTCTAAAATTGGGAATAAATCGGTTAAGTAATCACGTAAAACGTTACCGGTAACAGAAATAGTGTCTTTACCTTGTTTGATACGCTCTAAGGAGAAACGAGTTGCTTCAACCATAGGTAAAATGCTGATCTCTAAACCAGAAGTATCGTGATTTGGTAAGTAAGCTTCCACTTTCTTAATAATTTGTGCGTCATGTGCGCGGTTAGCATCTAACCAGAATACTGCCGGGTTACCGGTAGCACGAGCACGGTTAACCGCAAGCTTAACCCAATCTTGAATTGGTGCATCTTTAACCTGACACATTCTCCAGATATCGCCAGCTTCAACATTATGTTGCATTAATACCGTACCCGCTGCGTCAACTACACGAACTGTACCATTGGCAGCAATTTCGAACGTTTTGTCATGTGAACCGTATTCTTCAGCTTTTTGCGCCATAAGACCAACGTTTGGCACACTGCCCATAGTTGTAGGGTCAAAAGCACCATGTTTTTTACAAAAATCAATGGTTTCCTGGTAAACACCGGCATAACAACGATCAGGGATAACAGCAATGGTATCTTGTAATGCGTCGTTTTTGTTCCACATACAACCAGAAGAGCGGATCATTGCCGGCATTGAAGCATCGATGATCACATCTGAAGGTACATGTAGGTTAGTGATACCTTTATCCGAGTTAACCATAGCTAAGTCTGGGCTATTGGCGTAAACGTCAGAAAATGCTGCATTGATTTCAGCTTGCTTGTCCGCTGGAAGGCTAGCGATTTTCGCGTATACATCGCCAATACCGTTTTTAGTATCAACACCAAGTTCTTCAAATAACTCACCGTATTTAGCAAATACATCAGCATAGAATACTTGCACACAGTGACCAAAGATAATAGGGTCAGAAACCTTCATCATCGTTGCTTTCATGTGTAAAGAGAATAGAATACCTTGCTCTTTCGCAACAGCAATTTGCTCGGCTAAGAAGGTACGTAACTTACTCACGGTTAAACATGAAGAGTCGATCACTTCGCCATCTAACAGCGCTAAACCTTGTTTAAGAACGCTAACCTGACCTGCTTCATCGGTTAACTCAATGTTTACCGACGTTGCTTTTTCAATCGTTACTGATTGCTCGCTACCGTAAAAGTCGCCTTCAGTCATGCTAGCAACATGAGATTTTGAGTCGCTTGACCATACGCCCATTGAATGTGGATTGTTACGAGCGTATTGTTTAACTGAACCAGGAGCACGACGGTCAGAGTTACCTTCACGCAATACCGGGTTTACTGCAGAGCCTAAAACTTTTGAATACTGAGCTTTAATCGCCGCTTCTTTATCGTTTTGCGCTTCTTCAGGGAAGTCAGGTAAAGCATAACCTTTCGCTTGCAACTCTTTGATAGCCGCTTGTAATTGTGGGATCGACGCACTGACATTTGGTAACTTGATGATGTTCGCTTCTGGCGTTTTCGCTAAGGTACCAAGTTCTGCTAAAGCATCACCGATGCGTTGCTCTTCGGTTAAAAACTCAGGGAAATTAGCAATGATACGGCCTGCTAAAGAAATATCTTTAGTGGTCACTTCAATACCGGCAGGAGCAGTGTAAGCTTCTACGATAGGTAAAAATGAATGGGTTGCTAAAGCAGGTGCTTCATCAGTAATGGTATAAATGATTTTTGAATTATCAGTGGTCATTGTATTTCCTATTTTATGCTCGCCACGATTCACTGTGGCGTAAATTTATTGTTAATCTAGACTTATTAAATTTACCTAGCTGAGTGCGTAAATTCATACCAATTTGATCAGTGAATTGTTCAATTTGGTATTACTTACCTTTGCTCATTAAATCTAATAGAATTAACGGAGTACTTATTCTAAACGGGCTGTAGTATATCAGCATGACATTGATTAAAATAGTCGGATACAGGTGAACGGCAGGCTTTTGCCATTCATCTGTTGAATACTTACTATTAGTGATTTAAATAACTAAATTTTAACGGATAACAAACGAGTCTAATTTGCCAAATAAGCCTAACACCAGAAGTTCCAGCAAGCACAGAAACACCAGTGTCCGTAGTCGCTCGGCAGCTAAGCCCTGGCAACATAAAAAAAATAGCAAGCAAGGGGGTAATGATAACTCCATTAAGCAAAAACCAGCAGTACAAGTGATCTTGCTATTTAATAAACCTTTCGATGTCCTCACTCAGTTTACTGACGATCAACAGCGCAAAACCTTAAAGGATTACATTGATGTACCTGATGTTTATGCGGCTGGCCGATTAGACAAAGATTCTGAAGGATTATTGGTATTAACTAACGATGGGATGCTGCAACACCAATTAGCCAATCCGAAAAACAATAAACGTAAAGTATATTGGGTACAAGTTGAAGGCCAGCCGAGCGAAGCCGCGGTAACAGCGTTAAATCGGGGGGTAGAACTCAAAGATGGCATGACCAAGCCAGCGAAAGTCAAGGTAATGGCCGAGCCCAATGTGTGGCCACGTGTACCACCAATCAGAGAGCGTAAAAACATCCCTACCACCTGGCTTGAGATAATCATATCCGAAGGTAAAAACAGACAAGTAAGACGAATGACGGCCCATGTCGGCCACCCTACTTTGCGCCTAATTCGCGCCGCAGTTGGCCAATACCAATTAACTGACTTACAACCAGGCCAATATCGGCTGTTAAGCAATGAGTTGAAGCAATTATGACCGAGCAATTTAAACCAAATACTACGGTCGCCGGAATCATCTACCATCAGGATAAATTTTTGATTGTCGAAGAAATTGACGATGGCAAAACCGTTTATAACCAACCGGCCGGTCACATCGAAGCCGGTGAAAACCTGATATGTGCCTATCAACGTGAAGTTTTTGAGGAAACCGGGTTAACGGTAATGCCAGATTACATTAGCGGTATTTACTATCATTATAGTGAGCCATTAAAGCTGTATTTCCTCAGGTTTTGTTTTGTTACCGAGCTCGATTCATTGGCACCAACCAGCCCAAATGACAGTGATATAATTCAAGCGTTATGGTTAACCAAAGAAGAACTGTTAAAAAAAGCGGAGCAAATTCGCAGCCCTTTGGTGATGCAATGTCTGAATGATTTCCTGGCCGGCAATAACTACCCGTTATCCATACTAAATTCGAATATTACTTAAAGTTAAAAAGCCCATATAAGTTATAAGAAGTTAAGCAATAATTTTACTGTCACCGTTAGTAAATCATGCTACAATTTGCGCCATTTTTACACCTGCTGGGAATTTACTGTCCTTGAGTACTGTACACCACACTTCAAATAACGCGGCGAACCAAGATAAAAGAGTCATTGTTGGCATGTCTGGCGGCGTAGATTCATCGGTATCTGCTTACTTGCTGTTAGAGCAAGGCTATCAGGTTGAAGGTCTTTTCATGAAAAACTGGGAAGAAGACGATGACGATGAATATTGTGCTGCGGCAGATGATCTTAAAGATGCGCAAGCGGTATGTGACAAACTGGGAATTGAGTTACACACCATCAACTTTGCCGCTGAATACTGGGACAATGTGTTTGAATATTTCTTAGAGGAATACAAAGCCGGCCGTACCCCAAACCCGGATATCATGTGTAATAAAGAAATCAAATTTAAAGCCTTTCTTGAATTTGCCTGTGAAGATTTAGGTGCCGATTATATTGCTACCGGCCATTATGTACAGCGCCGTGAAGATGATGATGGCAAGTTTGCGATGTTACGTGGTTTAGACGCTAACAAAGATCAAAGCTACTTTTTATACACCCTGAGTCATAAGCAAGTAGGCCAAACCCTATTCCCTGTCGGCAACATTGAAAAACCGCAAGTAAGAGCCATTGCTGAGCGCGAAGGTTTGATCACTCATAATAAAAAAGACTCCACCGGCATTTGTTTTATTGGTGAACGTAAATTCAAAGATTTTCTTGGCCGTTATTTGCCGGCGCAACCCGGCATTATTGAAACTGCCGAAGGTGTTGAAGTTGGCAAACACGAAGGATTGATGTATCACACCCTGGGCCAGCGAAAAGGCTTGCATATTGGCGGTTTGAAAGATGCGGGTGAAGCGCCCTGGTACGTCGTTGATAAAGACATGAAACGCAATGTGCTGATTGTTGGTCAGGGCAACAAGCACCCTCGCCTGTTTTCGAAAGGCTTAGTTGCCTCACAATTACATTGGGTTAACCGTTCGCAGTTTGCCATTGGCAGTAGCATTGAATGTACAGTGAAAACCCGTTACCGCCAACAGGATGTTGCCTGTAAAATTAGCCGTATCGATGACGATAATTATCAAATTATGTTTTTAGAGCAACAAAGTTCAGTGACACCAGGACAGTCTGTGGTGTTTTATCAAGATGAAGTTTGTTTAGGTGGTGGCATTATCGACACCCTGATCCGTTAAGTAAAAGCGAACAAGTAATAACTATGAGCATAAAAGATCAAACCCTAACTTTTGCTGCAATTTGTCAGGCAGCGTTTATGGTTCAGGGCATTGCCAGAAAAAACCACTGCGATGACGAGTTGCTAAAACTAATGCTGAGCAGCATTACCAATACAAATCCGGCCAATCCCCTGGATGTTTATGGTAATGATCTGGCCAACTTAAAAGATGGTTTGTTAATGATTGTTGCACAACTTGGCGATAACAATCCGAAAAAAGATCCTGAACTTACTCGTTACATTGTCAGTTTATTAAATTTAGAAAGACGCTTAAAAAGTAAGTCGCAAACATTAGCGGAACTGGGGGCCAGGATTGAACAATGTAAACGTCAACTCGATCATTATGATTTGGATAGCGTAAACATGCTGAATTCGATGGCCAGTATTTATACCGACATCATCAGCCCATTAGCCGCTAAAATACAAATCGCTGGCGAACCAGACATTTTAAAACAAGTAGGCAATCAGCACCGGATACGCTCCTTGTTACTTTCGGGCGTGCGAGCTACCGTATTATGGCGACAAATGGGCGGTAAACGTCGAACGATTTTATTTAACCGTCGTAAGATTGTGGTTACAGCCCAAGAATTTTTGAAACAAATTTAAGCAAATTACTATACCAAGTTGACTAATTAATTGGTCAACTTGGTATTAGAACCTTTAATTACTAAAACTTATATTATTTAGGAACAATTATGGAACTCTCAAGCATTAGTGCAATTTCACCAGTAGATGGTCGTTACGGCAGTAAAGTTAAAGCCTTACGTCCAATATTCAGTGAATTTGGTCTGATTAAATACCGCGTAACCGTGGAAGTACGTTGGTTACAAAAACTTGCTGAAACGACTGAAATCGCTGAAGTTCCGGCTTTTTCTGCCGAAGCAAGTGCGGCTTTAGATGCCATTGTAAGTGATTTTTCAGAAGCCGATGCCGCGCGAGTAAAAGAAATTGAAGCGACCACCAACCACGACGTTAAAGCGGTTGAGTACTTATTAAAAGAAAAAGTTGCCGCGTTCCCTGAATTAAATGCAGTATCGGAATTCATTCACTTTGCCTGTACTTCCGAAGACATTAACAACTTATCGCACGCATTAATGCTTAGCGACTCGCGTGAGCTAGTATTGCTACCGGTAATGGATGAAATCTTAGCCGAAATTAAAGCTCTGGCGTTAGAGTACCAATCAATGCCGATGATGTGTCGTACTCATGGTCAACCAGCAAGCCCAAGTACTATGGGTAAAGAAATGGCCAACGTTTACGTTCGATTAAAACGTCAACGCGATCAAATTGCCAACGTTGAAATGCTTGGTAAGATCAATGGCGCGGTCGGTAACTACAATGCTCACATCTCTGCTTACCCAGAAGTTAACTGGCACGAGTTTTCAGAAAGCTTTGTAACGTCTTTAGGTGTTACCTGGAATGCATTCACCACCCAGATTGAGCCACACGATTACATTGCTGAATTATTCGATGCAGTAGCGCGTTTTAATACCATTTTAATTGATTTTGACCGTGACGTTTGGGGTTACATTGCCCTTGGTCACTTCAAACAAAAAACCATTGCCGGTGAAATTGGCTCTTCAACCATGCCGCACAAGGTTAACCCGATTGATTTTGAAAACTCAGAAGGTAACTTAGGCATTGCTAACGCGATTCTTAACCACCTTGCGCAAAAGTTACCAGTTTCACGCTGGCAACGTGACTTAACTGACTCTACGGTACTGCGTAACTTAGGGGTAGGTTTTGCTCACTCATTAATTTCATACCAGTCGACGTTAAAAGGTATCAGCAAGTTACAGGTAAACGAGCAAGCATTATTAGACGAACTAGATAAAAACTGGGAAGTATTGGCAGAACCAATTCAAACAGTGATGCGTCGTTACGGCATCGAAAAGCCGTATGAAAAACTTAAAGAATTAACGCGTGGTAAACGTGTTGATGCCGAATCTATGCGGGCCTTCATTGATACTTTGGACATGCCAGAAAGCGCCAAAGATGAGTTGAAAGCGATGACACCGGCGAGCTATATTGGCCGTGCCATTGAGTTTATCAACGAAATCTAAGCTTAATCAGCTGCAGAACACCATTTTAAAAGGCGCCACGGCGCCTTTTTTGCTGTTTATTACTATACTTAATAAAAATGGTATAGGAGGTATGTATGTTTTTAAAACATAGAGGCAATGGCGATATGGTGGATGTAAGTGATATATGTGATTTAACCAATTTATTTCACTCTACCATCACTGGCAGATACCAGGCAGGTGAAGAGTTACAAGACCCTGAAGAATTTAATAAAAATGACTTGATGTTCTTGTCTGGTGAAGAGTTACCAAAGTGTTGGAGTGATCCAAACTATCGACATTTAACTGGCCGCAAGTAGCAGCATATCGATTAACTGCCGAATAGACACAAAGTCTATTCGGGCATTTAATGTTAAGCAGGCAGTGCATAACCCCTTCTGCCTGGGGATTTTTCTGAAATAGACATACCTGCGTTATCAAAATCAGTGCTAGTTTCTACTAACGCAGTCAACTACAATAGTGCCCATATTTTCTTACCCGTACTTACTTTTATGATCGATGCAATTCACTGGAATGATTTAACCCCTGAAACCTTTTTGGCCAGCTATTGGCAAAAAAAACCATTATTAGTCAAAGCGGCATTTACCGACTTTGTCGATCCTGTTGAAGCAAATGAGCTTGCTGGCCTTGCGATGGAAGATTTTATTGAATCGCGTATCGTTGCCAACAAGGAACAAAAATGGGATGTGAAACATGGTCCTTTTGAAGATTTCAGTGAATTTGGTGAACACAACTGGACGTTACTGGTGCAAGCTGCGAACCATTGGGTTGATGGCATCGACGCCCTAGTCGAGCCGTTTCGATTTATTCCCAATTGGCGCATAGACGATGTAATGGTAAGTTTCTCTGTTCCTGGTGGTGGTGTTGGCCCGCATTTAGATCAGTACGACGTATTTATCATACAGGGCGAAGGGAAACGTCGTTGGCAAGTTGGTGCACCCGATGACACTTTAAAAGAAGTCGTTCCGCACGAAGACTTAAAGCAAGTATCGAGTTTTACGCCGATTATTGATGAAATAACTGAACCGGGTGATCTGCTCTACATCCCACCGAACCACCCTCATGATGGTGTAGCAATTGATAACTCATTGAATTATTCCATTGGATTTCAAGCGCCAAGTGCACAGGAATTGATTTCAGCATTTGCCGATCATCAACTCGACCAGCAATTATTTGAACAAAGGTTTGATGATAGCCAACGTCAAGCGACGAAGACACCGGAACAATTGACGGCAACAGATCTAGATTTACTTACCAATGTTATGAACTCTGCGCTGCAAAGTCCGAGTGTAATACAAGAGTTTCTGGGTAAATATTTAACCACAGTTCATCACACCTTAAATTTATTGATCCCGACCGAACCAATGAGCATAGATTTTATTAATGAAATTTTAGCCGAAGGTGAAGAACTTAATCCGGTATTGGGATTAAAATGCATTTTAATTAATCAACCAGAAAACAATATGTTATTTATTAATGGAGAAAGTTTCCCGATTGATGATGACATGCTTGAGTTTGCTAGAATGCTGGCAACCAAGACAGGTTTGACCTCTGACAACTTAAAAAGTTCACTGTATTGTTTGAAAAACGTGCAACTGTTAACTACTGTTATAAATAAGGGACTCTGGACATTTGAGTAGGGACAAGTGGTTGTTGTAAGAGTTGAGAATTATTTTGTCGTATCAAGTAAATGTAGTTGACTGGAAACAAGCGAAACAACAATTAAAATCTGTTCGAGAAAAGGTATTCGTTTGTGAAAGACGAATTCCTTATGAGGTTGAGTTTGATTGTCATGATAGACAAGCCTATCACGTATTAGTCATAGATGAAGATACCAAAGAAGCCATAGCTACCGGCAGAATTACCAATCAAGGTGAGATCTCTCGCATTTGCGTGGTGATCTCAAAGCGCAATACCCCTGTTGGTCAAGAAGTTATCCAGACCCTAATCAATATTGCCCGACTGAATCATTTAAAAGCAGTGTATATTAACAGTTCATTGGATGCTGTTGGCTATTTTGCCAAGCACCATTTTAATCCTGTCGGTGCTGTTTTTATGGAAGCTGGCATGCCAAGACAACGCATGACATGCTCCATTAGAGAAATAGATTTCAAACGCTTTTACTTATCTCATTAACAATTAAAACCACTTACTTTTTCCCTTAATTCCTTCCTTGACCCCTTGACTCCTTGACCCCTTGACTCCTTGACCCCTTGACCCCTTGACCCCTTGACCCCTTGACTCCTTGACTCCTTGACCCCTTGACCCCTTGACTCCTTGACCCCTTGACCCCTTGACC
>NZ_JQDZ01000041.1 GCF_000764205.1 Thalassotalea sp. ND16A | reverse complement strand
ACAGCAGCTATTGCAATAATACAAACGGTAATGAACACCAATATGGGCAATGTTTAACGTTAATCAATCAGGCAACGAAACAAATAAAGTTGTTAACTCAGGCCAACAAAACCTTTACTATTGAAGCGTTGCTAGTCGATATAGAACAGCAACTGGTTCAAGAGTTCATAAACTGTATGAACATAAAAAAACAATAAAAAATCAGGAAGTTATGATGCAAAATTTTGTCTTGAAATTTAATAATGACCGAGAGCTTTACATGGCCTACATGCCATTTTTAAAGCACGGCGGATTATTCATAAAAACCGAAGAGCAACTTGAACTGGGTGATGAAATCTCTCTTGAAGTGTTGATGCCTGGTGAAATCGAAGTTGCCAAACTTGACACCGTGGTGTGCTGGATCACTCCACATGGTGCACAAAATGGTACTGAGCCTGGTGTTGGTGTGGCATTTGTTACCGATGAGAATCACATTCGCAATCAAATTGAATCTGCACTGGGTCGAATGCTTAATTCTAAAGATCCAACGTATACTATGTAGGGATTAGGTACAAGATACAAGGTACAAGCAGAAAGCTGATAAATTAACTTACGGTGTGATAAACTTATAACCAGTGCATTAATAATGTAATTAGATGAAGAGTAAAGCGAATCGCTTTACTCTTTTTGTTTATTGATGGAAAAAATTTTGTTTTCAATTTCGGAGCCTCCTTTGTTTATAGATTCACATTGTCATCTTGATCGATTAGATCTTAGTGATTTTGATAATAACCTCGATAATGTGGTTAGCGCTGCAGCAAAAGCAAATGTTACACAAATGCTATGTGTTTCAGTAACCCTTAATGACTTTACTGCGATGGCCGAAAAAACGGCTAAATATAACAATGTACAACTGTCTTGTGGTGTGCATCCATTAAATCAAGAAGACCGCGTCGATGAAGAGCAATTATTAGCCTTGGCCGATAATGAACGCGTGGTCGCTGTTGGCGAAACTGGGCTGGATTATTTTTATGCTCCTGAAACGCAAGAAGTACAGCGAGATGCGTTTCGTAAACACATCAGGGTCGCGCGAAAATTGAATAAACCAATCATTATTCACACGCGTGATGCGCAAGAGGATACCTTAACAATCATGCGCGAAGAGGGGGCAGAACAAGTCGGTGGCGTCTTACATTGCTTTACTGAAAGCTGGGAAATGGCCGAACAAGCGATTGCTATGGGCTTTTATATCTCTTTTTCTGGTATCGTTACTTTCAAAAATGCCGCAGCTCTAAGACACGTTGCGCACCAAGTGCCTGATGACAAGTTTATGATTGAAACCGATTCGCCCTACCTTGCACCGGTACCGCATCGAGGCAAACAAAACCAGCCAGCCTTTGTTGTCGAAGTTGCTAAAATGCTTGCCGACGTACGTGGTCAAAGCGTGGAAGACATTGCCAGATTGTCGACGGAAAACTATCTGCGTTTGTTTCTCTCAACCAAGTAAAACTCACTATGCTCTAATTAAGTCTTAAAAGACTATATTTGGCACTCTTGTACCGTTTAGTATTTTAAAGTAATGTAATCAAAAGCTCACAGGCGGCTGTGAGCGATTAAGAGCCGTACAATACACCACTTAATCTAGAAAAAACACACCGTCATTGCGGCGCAGGCCGCAACCTCCTGACGCATGCTGTGGCTAGCAAAAATAAACTCAAATAATATCAGGGTATAAATCTCGCCAGTTTGGATTTACCCCTCCAATTAATCTATTTTTCCATCTTCGATGCCACTGCTTTAATCGCTTTTCTCTTACAATCACGTTTTCCATGTCGTTGAATAATTCAAAATAAACAAGTTTTGTTAAGTTGTATTTAGCACTATAGCCACCAATAAGCTTTTCTTTATGTTGGTATATTCGTTGAACTAAATTGCTTGTTACGCCAATGTACAGAACTGTATTGTGAACATTAGAAATAACATAGATTGCGGGTTGTTTCATGATTGAATTCCTTTTCAATAAATGAAATTTAAGTGTAGCTTAGTTAAAATTAGTTTGAGGAAGCGATTGTTTATAGGCACGCTATATCCGAAAGGGGGTTGCGGCCTGCGCCGCAATGACGTGGTTAATTGTTTCGGAGTATGCCCTGACACTTGAAGGTTAAACGTCTCTGAATGGCACAAAACACTCGTTCAAGTCACTTCGAAACTGAGGGGATGCCACACAAAAACATTGCGGGTTGACGGTGCTTTATTTCTGATATTTTGGATGATTCTCAATGGCACTTTTATAGGCGGATGAGAAGTATTGGATGGCTGTAAAGTATGCCCAGTTTTCCTTAAGGCGACTATAATCTCAGTTATCCGCAATTAATGCTAACAGAGCCAAAAAAAAGGCCTGAAGCAATCGCTTCAGGCTCAGGGGAATGGCTCAATAGGTTGAGCCTGCGCTAATAAATTCAAGGGAATAAATTTCTGCCAATTAACTCTAATTTGTGCAAGTTAACTCGAAGTAAATCACTGCTTGAATTAATAATTGTAGTGTATCAATGGTTAAAATCCAGTCGATTTGTGAAAAAAATAAAATTAATTTTTAATCTTTTTAAAACAATGGTTTGCGCATTAGTTTGAGTGGTCTGTCCACAATTGGTGAATAGCTTTTGTACATCTTTTGCACAATTTATCAACAGCCCGATATTGAGGGGATGAATCAAAATAATTTGCCTCAAACGCAACTGTTAACCAAGGGCTGTTGTTATGTTATGGTAGCTAGAATAATAAAAATGTAGTTGTAATCAGTATGTTAAATATCATTTGGCTGTTCTTTTTTTTCATTGCCTTTATCGTCTCTGTTTACCAATGGCTAGTACTTGGCAATCATGTCATTTTTGAACAGTTGCTCACCAGCATTATTTCAATGTCGAAAGTGACGGTTGAAATTGCGATAGGGTTAATTGGAATATTAAGTTTTTGGCTGGGAATGATGAAAATTGCACAAAGTGGTGGGGTGGTAGATAAAATTGCCCATGCCATTTCACCATTATTCTCAAGACTAATGCCAGAGGTACCAAAAGATCATCCGGCATTTGGTTCCATTACCATGAACTTATCGGCTAATTTTTTAGGCCTGGACAATGCCGCCACACCTTTAGGCTTAAAAGCCATGGCCGATTTACAAAGCATTAACCCAAAAAAAGATACTGCCAGTAACGCCCAGATTTTATTCCTGGTGTTGAATACTTCCTCGGTAACCTTGTTCCCGATCAGTGTTTTTGTTTATCGGGCGCAACAAGGTGCTGCAGTTGCTACTGATGTGTTTATCCCTATTTTATTGGCAACTTTTGCCTCAACCCTGGCAGGTTTGGTGTCGGTGGCATTGTTTCAACGGATAAAGTTATATAAAGGCGTCATTCTGCTGTATTTGAGTGCGGCAATGGCATTGATTGCGTCACTGGTTATTTATTTAGTACAGTTAAGTGCCGCGCAATTGACCGCGCAGTCCTCCTTAATGGGGAACTTTTTAATCATCTCGGTACTTATCAGTTTTCTGACTATTGCCCACTTAAAAAAAGTGAATGTCTACGATCAATTTATTGTCGGAGCGAAAGAAGGCTTCGAAGTCAGCATTAAACTTATCCCTTATCTGTTAGCCATGCTGTGTGCCATTGGTGTTTTTAGAGCCAGCGGTGCATTAGAGATGATTGTCGACAGTATTCGCCATTTAGTGGTGTTATTAGGCGGGGATACCCGCTTTGTAGACGCACTGCCCACGGCTTTTATGAAACCACTAAGTGGCTCAGGCTCTCGGGCGATGATGATTGAAACGATGAATGCTCATGGTGCCGACTCTTTTGCCGGGAGATTGGCTTCGATCATGCAAGGCTCCACCGAGACAACTTTCTACGTACTGGCCGTATATTTTGGCAGCGTCGGCATTCGTTATTCTCGACATGCCATCACTTGTGGCTTGATTGCTGATGTCAGTGGCATTTGTGCTGGAATAGGCGTTTGCTATTGGTTCTTCGGATAGATCTGCTACGCATTTCTATATATGCCACTTCGTGGCGTTGCTATATAAATGACTAATGAATTTTAACCTTTGTTGTTTATAGCGAAGCTATATTTTATAAATTACTCCACTTCACGCAGTGAAGACGAGCCAGAGCGAGAAGGCTTGCCTTGGGGGAATTTATTCAAACGCTTGTATGTCGTACAATATGAGCGACAATCCATTAATAATAGTTTTATTCTCTAGTTCTTTAGTCTAATTGTCGACAATGCAGGGCGATACTCTTGACTTACACATTTATCCGCGTATTATCTTAATTGTAAATTCAAAGTGTCGACAATTTATCGACATCAGTTAAAGATAACTAAATAGTTAAGTTAATAAAATATCAAATGAATTTAAAAAATCCGGCTCGACAAGCCCCCATTACTACTGCCGATAAAATTTTTGAAACCATGCAACATGAAATTGTTGAGGGTGAGATTTTAGCGGGCAGTAAAATTAGTGAACCAGAACTTGCGAAAAAATATCAAGTAAGCCGTTCCACTCTGCGCGAAGCATTAAACCGTCTAGAAAAATGTCATTTGATAGAGCGTAAAGCCAATGTTGGCTCACGTGTTGTTGAGTGTTCGGTGCAAGGGTTATTGGAGATTTATCAGGTAAGGGAAGCATTAGAGGGGATGGCCTGTCGTCTGGCTGCGCAAAACATGCAAGATGATGAAATAGCTGAATTACAACAAGTGTTAAATGCTCACGGGAATGATCAACAGCTTAAAGATGGTATTGCTTATTATCAGGAAGAAGGGGATTTAGACTTCCATTATCGGGTGATCCTTGGCAGCCATAATGAGCAATTAATTAAAATTTTATGTGGTGAGCTTTATCACCTGGTTCGTATGTATCGTTGTCAGTTTGGCATGAATAGTCCAAGAGCAACCCGTGCATACGATGAACACAAAGCAATCATGTACGCAATCAGCGACAGAGATGGAGAATTAGCTGAAATGTTAATGCGCCGTCATATCGCCGCTTCGCGTAAAAATATCGAGAATAAACTAGAAAAGGAAAGTGAATAATATGACAACACAATTATCACCAGGTGCTAAATTTCGTAAAGCACTAACAGACAACAAGCCGCTACAAGTCGTAGGTACCATTAATGCTTATTGTGCGATGATGGCTGAGCAATTAGGTCATCAGGCTATTTACCTTTCAGGTGGTGGTGTTGCCAATGCATCTTACGGTTTACCTGACTTAGGCATGACCTCATTAAACGATGTGATTGCCGATGTACAACGTATTACTGCTGCATCTAGCTTGCCTCTTTTAGTGGATATTGATACCGGTTGGGGTGGTGCATTTAACATTGCGAAAACCGTTCGTGATATGGAAAAAGCCGGTGCCGCTGCGGTTCACATTGAAGATCAGGTTGCGCAAAAACGTTGTGGACACCGTCCGAATAAAGAAATCGTTTCCACCCAAGAAATGGTTGATCGCATCAAAGCGGCAGTAGATGCCCGTACCGATAAAGACTTTTTCATCATGGCCCGTACCGATGCGTTCGCTCAAGAAGGATTAGAAGCTGCCCTTGAACGTGCGAAAGCCTACGTGGCCGCTGGTGCCGACGGTATTTTCGCCGAAGCGGTGAAAACCGAAGAACACTACCGTGCCTTCACCACAGCTCTAGATGTACCAGTATTGGCGAACATTACCGAGTTTGGTCAAACCGAGCTGTGGAATAAAGAACAACTGGGCGAGTGGGGCTGTGCCATGGTGCTTTACCCACTAAGTGCGTTCCGTGCAATGAACAAAGCTGCAGAGTTAGTGTATAAAACCTTGTTGAGCGACGGCGATCAAAAAGCGGTAATTGATAACATGCAAACGCGCATGGACTTATACGATTACCTTGGCTACCACGATTACGAGCAAAAGCTCGACGCCTTATTCTCTGAAGGTAAAAACAAATAAATACAGTTTGTTGCATAACGAATTAACGAATTATAAAAAATTGAAAGGAAAGTATTATGAGTGAGAAAAAAATTGGTGGTGCAGGTCTACGTGGTCAAAGTGCCGGTGAAACAAAATTATGTACCGTAGGTCAATCGGGTTCTGGTTTAACCTATTGCGGTTACGATGTATCCGATTTAGCCGATAACGCTACCTTTGAAGAAGTCGCGTACTTGCTGTTCAATGGTGAGTTACCAAACCAGGCGCAACTCGATGCTTACAAAGCTGAACTGAAAACGATGCGTGATTTACCACAATCACTTAAAGAAGTATTACAACACATACCAGCCGATGCACACCCAATGGATGTGATGCGTACCGGAGCTTCCTTTTTAGGCAACATTGAGCCAGAAGTTGATTTTTCTGAGCAAAATAAAGCGGCCAACCGTTTATTAGCGGCATTCCCGGCAATTATGACTTACTGGTACCGTTACTCACACGATGGTGTTGAGATTGATTGTGTTACCGATGAAGATTCAATTGGTGGTCATTTCTTACGTTTACTTACCGGTAAAACGCCGTCTGAATTACACCGTCGTGTCATTGATGTATCTCTTATTTTATATGCAGAGCATGAGTTTAATGCTTCAACATTCACCGCTCGTGTTTGTGCCTCTACGCTTTCTGACATGTACTCATGTGTTACTGCTGCCATTGGTTCATTACGTGGTCCACTGCACGGTGGTGCAAACGAAGCGGCAATGGCGATGATCCAAAAATTCAAGTCTCCGAGCGACGCGAAAGAGCAAATGGCTGGTATGCTTGAGCGTAAAGAGAAAATTATGGGCTTTGGTCATGCGGTTTACCGTACCTCAGATCCACGTAATGTGATCATCAAAAAATGGTCAGAGCAATTATCGCAAGAATTTGGTGATGCATCACTTTACGACATTTCGGTTGCTTGTGAAGAGTACATGTGGGACACCAAAAAATTATTCTGTAATGCTGACTTTTTCCATGCATCTGCTTACCACTTTATGGGTATTCCAACTAAATTGTTTACACCGATCTTTGTGTGTTCACGTTTAACGGGTTGGGCCGCTCATGTAATGGAGCAACGTGATAACAACCGTATTATCCGTCCAAGTGCAGATTACACCGGTGTAGAACCACGTACTGTTGGTCCTATCAGCGAACGATAATTTGACTTGTTATTTAATCCTATTTCATCGTTAGAAGATCATTACATATGCTTACTATGCGCAGATTTTCTATCTTGAAATTGAATTAAACCCCCTGCTTAAAACTTAGATAAAATTTAATAATTGGCGCATAATATAGTATGCGCCATTGTTGAAAAACATAGTGGATTAACTTATGAACTATGAATACCGCAAGCCTCTACCTGGTGCCAATATAGATTTCTTCGATACGCGTGCAGCGGTTGAAGCAATTACCCCGGGTAGCTACGCAAAACTGCCTTATACCTCACGTGTATTAGCTGAACAATTAGTACGCCGCTGTAGCCCTGAAACACTAACCGATTCTTTAAAACAAATTATTGATGGCAAGCAAGATCTGGATTTTCCCTGGTATCCAGCTCGCGTGGTTTGTCATGATATCTTAGGTCAAACCGCATTAGTTGATTTAGCGGGTCTTCGTGACGCTATCGCTGATCAAGGTGGCGATCCGGCAAAAGTTAACCCGGTTGTACCAACACAACTTATTGTTGATCATTCATTAGCCGTAGAAGCGCCGGGTTTTGACCCTGAAGCCTTTGATAAAAACCGCTCAATTGAAGACCGCCGTAATGAACAGCGTTTTCACTTTATCGAGTGGACTAAAACTGCATTTAAAAACGTTGATGTGATCCCTGCCGGTAACGGCATTATGCATCAAATCAACTTAGAGAAAATGTCGCCAGTTATTCAGGCTCGTGATGGTGTTGCTTTCCCTGATACGTGTGTTGGTACCGATAGCCATACGCCCCATATTGATGCCTTAGGTGTTATTGCCATTGGTGTAGGTGGCCTGGAAGCTGAAACGGTGATGCTTGGTCGTCCATCGATGATGCGTCTGCCAAACATCATTGGTGTCAAGTTAACCGGTAAACGCCAACCCGGGATAACTGCTACCGATATGGTCTTAGCGATCACTGAATTCTTGCGTAATGAAAAAGTCGTATCTAGCTACTTAGAATTCTTCGGTGAAGGTACTAAAGATTTAACCATTGGTGATAGAGCAACTATCTCAAACATGACACCAGAATATGGCGCATCAGCGGGTATGTTCTACATCGATGAACAAACCATTGATTACTTAAAGATCACTGGTCGTGAGCCAGAGCAAGTAGCCTTAGTTGAAACGTACGCCAAGCACACAGGTTTGTGGGCTGACGACTTAGTTGAAGCACAATACCCTCGTGTTATCGAATTTGATTTATCTACGGTATGTCGTAACTTAGCCGGTCCGTCTAATCCGCATCGTCGTTTAGCGACGGCTGATTTAGCAGCGAAAGACATTGCTAAAGGTTTAGACGCTTGTAAAGCACAAGAAGAACAAGGTCAAATGCCTGATGGCGCAGTAATTATTGCTGCTATTACGTCATGTACGAATACTTCAAACCCACGTAACGTTGTTGCTGCAGGTCTTGTTGCTAAACGTGCTAACGAGTTAGGCCTGGTACGTAAACCTTGGGTTAAATCATCATTTGCTCCGGGTTCAAAAGTCGCAAAACTTTATTTAGAAGACTCAGGTTTATTGCCTGAAATGGAAAAATTAGGTTTTGGTATTGTCGGTTACGCATGTACTACCTGTAACGGTATGAGTGGTGCGCTAGATCCGAAAATTCAGCAAGAAGTTATCGACCGTGATTTATACTCAACGGCAGTATTATCGGGTAACCGTAACTTTGATGGTCGTATTCACCCATACGCAAAACAAGCGTTCTTAGCATCTCCTCCATTAGTGGTAGCCTACGCTATTGCTGGTACGATGCGTTTTGATATTGAAAAAGACGTATTAGGGCAAGATCAAAACGGTAACGACATCATCTTGAAAGATATTTGGCCAAGCGATGAAGAAATCGATGCCATTGTCGCGGCAAGTGTTAAACCTGAGCAGTTCAAAAAAATCTACACGCCAATGTTCGATTTAGGTGCGTTTGAGCCAGCTGAAAGTCCATTATACGACTGGGATGAAAAAAGTACTTATATTCGTCGCCCTCCGTACTGGGAAGGTGCATTGGCGGGTGAACGTACAATGAAAGGTATGCGACCACTCGCCGTCCTTGGTGATAACATCACTACCGATCATTTATCGCCGTCTAACGCGATTCAATTAAACAGTGCTGCGGGTGCTTATTTAGATAAAATGGGCTTACCAGAAGCTGACTTTAATTCATACGCAACCCATCGTGGCGATCACTTAACTGCGCAACGTGCGACTTTTGCCAATCCGAAATTATTTAACGAAATGTGTAAAGATGATAACGGTGCAGTAAAACAAGGCTCTCTAGCTCGTATCGAGCCAGAAGGTACTGAATCACGTATGTGGGAAGCAATTGAAACCTATATGGAACGCAAGCAGCCATTGATCATTATCGCGGGTGCTGACTACGGTCAGGGCTCTTCACGTGACTGGGCGGCAAAAGGAGTCCGCCTAGCCGGTGTTGAAGTGATTGTTTCTGAAGGCTTTGAACGTATTCACCGTACTAACTTAGTAGGCATGGGGGTATTACCACTTGAATTTACTAACGATGAGACTCGTCATACTTACCACATTGATGGTACTGAAACTTACGATGTTACGGGTTCTACTGCACCAGGTGCAGCAATGACTGTGATAATGACTCGTCGTAATGGCGAAGTAATAGAAATTCCAGTGAAATGTCGTTTAGATACTGCTGAAGAAGTTTCTGTTTATGCCGCCGGCGGAGTTCTACAGAAATTCGCCAATGACTTCTTGGAATCCAACTCTTAAACGACTATTTGCGTCGATAGCGGCGTTGGGAGTGCTCATGTGTAAGTACACATTCCGCGCTCCCGCCTTGCTCTCAACGCAACTACCTCGTTTAATAATTGAATTCATGCGCATTGAATATAAGCAGCAAAAGAGCAATCTAATGCTGTTTTTTATTTTCGTAAGTGAAGCCTTTGTTTCACAAATAACTAATTTAAGGAGAGAGCAATGGCTCATGTTCCTCAAGTAAAGATCCCAGCTACGTACATTCGTGGTGGTACATCAAAAGGTGTATTTTTCAATTTAACCGATTTACCAGAGCGTTGTCAGGTTGCTGGTGAGCCTCGTGACAACATGTTATTGCGTGTTATTGGCAGTCCAGATCCGTATGGCAAACAAACCGATGGTATGGGCGGTGCAACATCAAGTACCAGTAAAACTGTTATTTTGGCCAAATCGGAACAAGCAGATCACGATGTTGACTATTTATTTGGTCAAGTCGCCATTGATAAAGCATTCGTAGATTGGTCGGGTAACTGCGGTAATTTAACGGCAGCAGTTGGCTCTTTTGCCATTATGTCGGGTTTAGTAAACCCTGAACGTATTCCTGATAATGGTGTATGTACGGTGCGCATTTGGCAGAAAAATATTTCTAAAACTATCATCGCGCAAGTTCCGATCACCAATGGTGAAGTACAAGAAACCGGTGTATTTGAATTGGATGGCGTAACGTTTCCAGCTGCCGAAGTGCCGGTTGAATTTATCGCCCCGGTAGATCCCTCAGAGGCAATGTTCCCTACCGGTAATGTGGTTGATGATTTAGAAGTACCTGGCATAGGTACGTTTAAAGCAACGATGATCACCGCTGGTATTCCAACCATTTTCTTAAATGCTGAAGACATAGGTTATCAAGGTACCGAACTACAAGAAGCGATTAATGGCAGTGATGAGATATTAAGCAGGTTTGAAACCATTCGTGCTCATGGCGCCATTAAAATGGGACTAATCACTAACATTGAAGAGGCAAAAGCTCGCCAACATACACCTAAAGTTGCCTTCGTATCACCAGCTAAAGCTTATACCTCATCAAGTGGTAAAAACATTACAGAAAATGACATCGACTTAAACGTTCGTGCCTTATCTATGGGTAAACTACATCATGCGATGATGGGCACTGCTGCCGTTGCTATTGGTACTGCCGTGGCGATACCTGGCACATTGGTGAATTTAGCTGCCGGTGGTGGTGATCGTAATTCGGTAACGTTTGGCCATCCTTCAGGTACTTTAAAAGTAGGTGCCGAGGCCAGCAACAATGACGGTACCTGGACCGTGAATAAAGCCATGATGAGCCGTAGCGCCCGCGTACTAATGGAAGGCTGGGTAAGAATTCCCGGTGATTGTTTTTAGGCTACTTGCTTTCTGTTTACACTATAATGTTGAACTTAGACAAGTAAATAAAGCGCTATATAATAAGAGCCGTAGCGCCCGCGTACTAATGGAAGGCTGGGTAAGAATTCCCGGTGATTGTTTTTAGGCTACTTGCTTTCTGTTTACACTATAATGTTGAACTTAGACAAGTAAATAAAGCGCTATATAATAAGAGCCGTAGCGCCCGCGTACTAATGGAAGGCTGGGTAAGAATTCCCGGTGATTGTTTTTAGGCTACTTGCTTTCTGTTTACACTATAATGTTGAACTTAGACAAGTAAATAAAGCGCTATATAATAAGAGCCGTAGCGCCCGCGTACTAATGGAAGGCTGGGTAAGAATTCCCGGTGATTGTTTTTAGGTTACTTGCTTTCTGTTTACACTGTAATGTTGAACTTAGACAAGTAAATAAAGCGCTACTTTAAAAACCATAAAAGCCCTAATCTTTGATGATCAGGGCTTTTATCGTTTTTAAAGCCGTTAGCCGCTCACCAACAAAAGGGTGGTTAAAACTCACCCGTAAACAGTTGTTATAATGGCCAGAGCACGAAAATAGTTGTCCAGGAGTGAGGGTGATGTTTTTTTCTAACGCGTTCGCATAAAGCTTGGTGGTATCAATGTGTTCACTAAATTCTACCCACAAAGCAAGCCCGCCTTGTGGCAGCGTATACTTTACCGAGTTAGGCCAATACTGCAAAATTGCCGCTAGCAATTGATTACGTTGATTGAGCAATGTGCTGGTAAAACTGGCGATATGTCGCTTGAAATGACCATTTAGCATAAATTCAGCAATGGCTTCTTGTTGCACTCTGCTACTGGCAAGTTGACTGCTTAATTTCAAGCGGATGATGTCTTTGTGCCAACGACCTCCGGCAACCCAGCCAATGCGTAAATCGCGAGATAAAGATTTCGAAAAAGAACTGCATAAAATAACCCGCTCTTGACTATCAAAGGCTTTCAGTGGCGGGGGATTATCGGAATGAGTACTGCTGTCGAATGCCAGTTCGCCATAAATATCGTCTTCGATCACCGCAAAGTCATGTTCATTCGCGATAGCGACTAACGCTTTTCTGTTGGCCACACTCATTACCGCCCCTGTAGGCGTTGAAAACGATGGCGTGACTACCACGGCGCTAATGTTCCATTTATTCACTGCTGATGTCAGTGCCTCGAGATCTAAGCCGGTAACCGGAGAGGCAGGAATTTCGATGATATTAAGCTGTAATTGCTCTAACAATTGTATCACTCCGTAAAAGCCCGGGCTTTCTACGGCAACGTTGTCTCCAGGCTTACACACGGTAAATAACGACAAAAATAACGCGTGTTGGCAGCCAGAAGTGATACATAAATCTTCTTCATCTATGATCAGCCCTCGGCTTCGGTACCTATCTTTTATCTGCACTCGTAATGACTGCAACCCCACTGGCGCATCATAATACGAGGCTTTTTTGAATGGGTTTTGTTTTGCTACCCGGCTCAGCTCACGATTCAGTTGCAATAGATGTTTTGATTGGTACTGTTCTGTAGCGCTGGGCAGAATGTCAAAGGCGGCACTATGACTCATGATCTCAAAGAACATTTGCGGAATACTGACTTCAACGGCTTGTAACGGGGCTGCAAGTTTTTGTGGTGGTTTACTTTCAGCTGGTTTAAAGGTAATAAAAAACCCTAAGCGAGGTTTGGCGCTAATGTAGCCTGATTTTTCTAATTCAATTAAGGCTCTGATCACCGTGTTTTTAGAAACTCCGTGTTCAGACGATAATGCCCTGATTGCCGGCAATTTTTCACCATGTTGAAACATTTTGTTTTCAATTTTCTGGATCAGAACTGACGCTAACTTTCCAAACTTACTGGTTTTCATCAATAATACCGCCTGTACCCTATATATTTAATTTTCTTGTACCTGTCCCCTAAGTTAGCACAAATTAAAATACGGCTCAATTTCCATAGACGCATTAGCCTTGAGTGGCTGGGAGTAGAGTGATGGTGCAAAAGACCTCAACAGATAAAGGCAGTATTATTTTTCAAACCAAAGCAATCGACGATAAAATTTATATCAAAGAACAAAAAGGCTTTTATCAAAGCATCCGCCGTTATTTAAGTGTTGCTTTAATGATGTTGTTTATTGTGACACCGTTTATTCAATATCAGGGCAAACAAGCGATTTTATTTGATGTTGAAGCGCAACACCTAAAAGTTTTCTCCTACTATTTTTATCCGCAAGATTTACTGATTTTTACCTTCGTGTTTATTATCGCGGCCTTTGCCTTGTTTTATGTCGCCAGCAAATACGGGCGTATTTGGTGCGGCTTTGCTTGCCCACAAACTGTTTGGACACTAATGTTTTTGTGGATTGAGAACCGAATTGAGGGCAATAGACAACAACGGATCAAATTAGATAAATCAAAAATAAGCATAGAAAAATGTGCTAAAAAGCTGGGAAAACATGGCATGTGGTTGACAGTTTCATTAATCACGGCGCTGGTATTTATGTCATATTTTGTGCCCGCAGAGCAAATTTACATCGAATTTTTCACATTAAATACGACTTCAATAGTCACTGGTTGGGTGTGGTTTTTTGCGCTTTGTACCTATGTAAATGCCAGTTGGGTACGTGAAAAAATGTGCCAGCATATGTGCCCATATGCGCGTTTTCAATCGGTAATGTTTAGTGATGCAACTTCCACTGTTACTTATGATATTGAGCGTGGTGAGAGTCGGGGGCCAAGAAAACTTAATCGAGAAAAACCGCAAGAGCTAGGTGATTGTGTTGACTGTAATTTGTGTGTGCAGGTGTGTCCGGTAGGCATAGATATTCGTGATGGCCTGCAATATGATTGCATCAACTGTGGGCTTTGTATCGATGCCTGTGATCAGACCATGAGCAAGTTTTCTTATGCTAAAGGCCTCATTCGCTTTGCTAGTGAAACCGAGCAACACAGTGATAGCAAAGCGAAATATGGATATATGGCACTGTTACTGATTTGTGTTGGTTTTATGGCAAACTGGCTAAATAATCGCAGTGAATTTGAGGTGTCGGTGCTTAAAGATAGGAATGCACTGTATCGGGTGAATGGGTTGGGGGAAGTTGAAAATTCCTATCAGTTAAAAATCTTAAACAAGTCTGACGCTAAGGGCCATTTTAAGTTGAGTTACCAGGGACTGGAAGGGTTTAGAATTGAATCGAAAAAAACGTTAATCGTTGCGCCACAGCAGATATCGAATTATACCGTGACCTTAATTGCGCCGCTCGGATTTAAGGGAAAATTTGAAACCTTTGATTTTGTTTTGCAGGATGAAAGCGAAGAAGACAAGCTTCTGGTTACCCAATCTACTTTTCATTCATTGTAGTAGTTCCGTTAAAATTTCACAGTGATAATTCAAGGATGAATTAACTGAGAGGCGCCATGGACGGCATAGAGCCGGTACATGCTTTATGCCGATCGTTGCGCTTTTCTAAATCCTACATGCTATTTATCTTACCGGCTCAAATCTTCATATAAATTTAATATAAATCCCTTATACTTCAGTTAATCATCTAATTTATATAAAGATTAAGAAGTAAATATGAAATCAACATTATTGCCGTTGCTTTTAGGGTTTAGCATGTTTTCAGTCACCGCTGCAGAGCTTATTGTGCCGGAAGACTTTATCGTTCAACGGTTAAATGGCGAAGAGTATTCTCGTTCGATATTTTCCTCAGAAACGACCCTAAATATCCCCGAAGGTCAGAACATACTGGTGCTACAATACTCATCAATATTTGACGACGACATGGAAGATCATCACATCACGGTAGCATCCAAGCCATTCATTTTATTATTTACGGTTGGTAAAGAAGCAACGTTAAGTTTTAGTTACCCGGAGCAATTAAATCAACAAGATGCAAAACGGTTCGCCAAATCACCTTTGGTGAAATTAGTTAAACCTGACGGCGATGCTGTAGCGGTGATGATTCAATCTTTGGCAAGCTATAATGATACTGCGCTGAAACAGTCTTTATTACGACGAGATGAAATTGCACAGCAACGTTCTACCCAGGGCGAAGACGGTATCATCAGCAAAACCAGCCCTGAAAATCTAGCAATGCTGAAATATTGGTGGCAGCAGGCAAGCGCAAAAGAGCAGCAAGAATTTTTAACATTCATTAAGGAACAACAAAAGAGGAATTAATTATGATGGCTAAATTAAGGGTTATGCTGAGCACTTTATTGATTGTTACGTTTTCAATGCAAGTTATGGCGCAACAAATAAAGCCAGAAGGCATAGAAGTCACCGGCAAAGGTGCCGTGTTTATTGACCCCGATATTTTTATTTTTTCAATATCGCTAGCCGATAGAGCAATGACCGCAGCGCAAGCCAAACAAGTTGTTGATGAGAAAACGACTGAGTTACTGACGATGGCAAAAGAAATGGATATCACTGATAAATCCATTGAAACGACGCAAATGAATATAAGACCGATATTTGATCGGAGTGCCCAACAATCAGCAAACCTATATCAACCTTCGCTTATTGAAGTGAGCAGAGAAATCACTTTTATCCTGGATGATTTTTCTCATTACGATCCTATTCTCGATAAAGCCATACACCTGGGCGTTAAATACATCTCAGCGTTGAAGTACCAAACCAGCAAAGCAGATACCTTTTATCGACAGGCATTAGACGCCGCCATTAAAGATGCACAAGCGAAAGCATTACGGATTGCAAATAAATTAGATTTAGATCTGGGAAAGGTTACTCATATGACTGAGATCCCTTTTAATGTGCCAAAATTAATCATGCAAGACAGTTTGATGGAGTCCAGCTCTATTGCCTTGAGTTCTACCCCGGGTAAATATGAAATCAGTGCTCAAGTCAGCTTAATTTATTCAATTACACGATAAAGTTGTATTTATCTGCATAAAATAATGAAAAACCCAAGGAAATACTTTAATTTAAGGCGCTGACAAGGTATGTTAACCGCTTTTGTGGCAGGGTTTCAGAAACCTTGGGTTTGGGCGTGAATTTGAACGCAACATTAGATGTTAATATGGACAGAGAAAAAGCGGACTTTTATCAGAGTTTGTTGGGCCAGGTAAAAGCCATTATTAGTGAGGAGCATGATGCCATTGCCAATATGGCAAACATTAGCGCCATACTATTTAATACTCTTGAAAACGTAAACTGGTCGGGCTTTTATCGCGTGATAGAAAATGAATTAGTGCTAGGGCCCTTTCAAGGGCAGGTTGCCTGTATCCGTATTCCGCTAGGCAAAGGTGTTTGTGGTACTGCGGTAAGCGAACAGAAAATCCAGCTGATTAGCGATGTACACCAGTTTTCAGGACATATCGCTTGTGATGCAAACAGTAACTCTGAAATTGTCTTGCCCGTTTATCAAAATGGTAAAGTCATAGCCGTGTTAGATATTGATAGCATCGCATTTGCCAATTTTGATCAAATAGATGCGCAAGGCTTGCAAGCAATAGTGCATGCATTTGAACAGACTTTAGCCTAATTGCTAGTCGTACAAATTAGCTCACGTAAACAAACTAAGTAATTTATAATCAATGAAAGAATTTGTCGTAATACATGATTTTTTGGTTTCTGAGGCCGTTGTCGGAGATTGGGAAGGTGAAGAAGAGTGTGTTGCTGAAAAAATAAATGAATTTTATCACACCATTTATCAAATGGCGGAAGATGATATCGACCCTGAAGAATTAACGCAACTGCTTGATTTGGTATGGGAAACCTGGATTGGGGAAGATAGCCTACCTGAACTGGAATTTGATGATATTTATGATTGGTGCAGGCATTTGCTTGAAAACCGAGAACAATATCTTGAACAACAAAATTAATGAATGAAGTAAATATTATGGAAACCAAACGTATCACCAGTAAAGAAATTATTGCCCATTTAGTGGAAAAATTCCCTGCATGTTTTTCCCTTGAAGGCAAAGTTAAACCTCTAAAAATAGGTATTTTTCAAGAACTTGCAACCGAACTTGCGGATGATGAAAAAGTAAGTAAAACGCAATTGCGTCAAGCCTTGCGTCATTACACTTCAAGCTGGCGTTACTTAAAGTCAATTAAGGTGGGTAGTCATCGGGTAAACCTTGTTGGTGAAGACGCTGAGCTTATCGATCAAGAGCAAGCGGATTACGCCGCGAAAACGTTAAAAGAAAGCCAGGACAAATTTGCTAACAAAAAAACACAAGACAAAACAGAAAATAAGTCTTATAAAGGAACTAAAGCAAATGAAAAGGGCTCTACAGTAAGTAGTAAGCCTAGACCTAAGGTTGGAAAAGCGAAGAAAGCCCCAGCCAAAGCAAAAGTTAAATTAACTCAAGCTGAAGCCAATTCATTATCTGCAGGGATGAAAGTGATGGTTCAGGTTGGGAATTCCCCATTAGATGCTACTATTACAGAAGTAGCCGGTAAAGATGTGAGTGTACAGTTAAGCTCAGGTATGGTGGTAAAAACACAAGCCGATAAAATCTTTACTAAATAACATTTGGAGCAGTTATATGCAGAATATTTGTCGATTAGCCCTTGCCATTTCTCTATCCTTTTCATCATGGTCGGTAGTTGCTGAGCCAACGAAAGTTATAGAACCAGCGAAAATTGTTGAGCAAGATTTGCCGCAATTAATACAAGAAATGCAACATAAAAAAGCAAGTCAGCGAATATCTGCAACGTTTTCTCGTCAGCATTACAAAAAATTTGCAATGAATGATGAATTATCTTCAGAAATATTTGATTTTTATCTGAAGCAACTCGATTATTCTCGTCAAGTATTTCTCGCTGAAGATATTGCCGATTTTGAAAAATATCGTAACAGTTTTGACGATATGGTGGCCAGTGGCAAACTGACTCCTGCTTATGCCATTTATAACTTAAACGTTAAGCGTCGTTTTCAGCGCTACCAGTTTGCGTTAAAACTGCTTGAAAACGAATTCGATTTTAATGTTAAAGAAGAATACGTATTTGATCGTGAAGAGGCCGCGTTTGCAAAAAATACTGTCGAACTCGATGAAATGTGGCGTAAAAGGGTTAAATACGACGCGTTAAATTTAAAGTTAGCCGGCAAAGACTGGAGTGAAATTCAAAAATTGCTGAGCAAACGTTATACCTTCGCGTTAAAGCGGTTGAGTCAGGGCGAAAGTGAAGACGTATTCCAGGTAGTGATGAATTCATTTTCTCGTACCGTTGAACCGCATACCTCTTATTTGTCGCCACGTAATGCTGAACGATTCCAAATGGAAATGAACCTGTCGTTAGAAGGCATAGGCGCAGTATTAAGGTCGGAAGACGACTTTACTGTGATCCAAAGCGTGGTAACCGGCGGTCCAGCCGATAAATCGAAAAAAATAAAGCCAAAAGATAAAATTATTGGTGTTGCTCAAGGGGATGAAAACTTTGTTGATGTGGTTGGCTGGCGTCTTGATGATGTGGTTGATTTGATCAAAGGGCCGAAAGGCACCACAGTTCGTTTGCAAGTGGAAAAAGGCGAAGACGATCCGACTCTGGAAATTATCTCAATTGTCCGCGATACCATCAAACTTGAAGACAGAGCTGCAAAATCTGAAGTCTATATCGATAAGTCACAACAAGGTGATAACCCAGAAGCTGCAAAAAAACTTGGCGTGGTTACCATCCCAAGTTTTTACAACAAACTTTCTCGTGACGTGGCGAAAGAAATTGCCATGTTAAAAGAAGAGAATGTACAAGGCATTATTATTGATTTACGTGGTAATGGTGGTGGTTCACTGGTAGAAGCGACTCTGCTAACTGGTTTATTTATTGATAAAGGCCCGGTAGTACAAGTTCGTGATGGTGCTAATCGCGTGGAAGTAAATAAAGATACCGATGGCTTAAGTTATTACGATGGCCCGCTTACGGTGATGGTAGATAGATACAGTGCCTCTGCATCTGAAATTTTTGCGGCGGCATTACAAGACTACGGCCGAGCCATCATCATTGGTGAAAACACCTTCGGTAAAGGTACGGTGCAACAACATCGAGGTCTGGGGCGTGTCTATGATTTATATGATAACCCACTGGGCAGTATTCAATTTACTATCGCTAAATTTTACCGGATTAATGGTGGCAGTACCCAGCATAAAGGGGTAACACCAGATATTCTGTTCCCATCGGCAATTGAGCCTGGCGAATGGGGAGAAAGCCGTGAAGAGAACGCGTTGGAATGGGATAAAATAAACAAAGCCTCATACAGCAAAATTCATGACTTTAGTAAAGACATTACCTATTTAGATTCTTTGCATCAACAACGCATTAAAGCCAATGACGAATTTAAATACCTTGATGAAGACATTGCTTATTATCGTGCCAATAAGGATAAAAAATCCACCTCGCTAAACTTTGCCGAACGTAAAGCCGAACGGGAAGAGAACAAAATGAAGCGTTTAAATAGAGCGAATATGCGGTTGTTGGCTATGGATAAAGCGAAGGTTGAATCTGTTGATGATATTCCGGAAGAGTTGGCTGAATTAGATCCGTTTTTGGATGAAACCGCCAGTATTACCTTTGATTTAGTCGAAGTTGGTCGACTTGCGAAAAAATAATTAAAAATTATTTTTAAATAAAAAACCGTCTTTTGACGGTTTTTTTTATACTTGCAATATGTTGAATAACTTAGGTTTTAATTGAATTTTACGGTTATTCATGATGTTAGTTATTCGATTAATGTGAATAATTTTTTATATACTCAACGATCTCTGAAAAAGAGCATTACATTTGGCTAATTTGATAATAGAATCAATATCACTCTTTTTCGACTGCAGTAAACTATGTCAGAAACAACAAAAATAAAAACACCCAACTTACGGGATGCACTGATACCTTTGATTGCCATGGTGGTTATGTTAACGACCGCGGTAATGTATTTTGGTGACGGCTCATCTTCTGGACCTAACCAAATTGCGTTATTGTTGGCCGCTGGTGTCGCAATTATCATCGGGTTAAAAAATGGTCACCGATGGGCCGGTATCGAAAAGGCCATCATCAAGGGCATTTCCATATCGCTGGGCGCGGTATTAATTCTTCTTGCCGTTGGTTCCTTAATTGGTACCTGGTTGCTATCTGGTACCGTGCCAACACTCATTTATTATGGCCTGGAAATATTAAACCCACAGTGGTTTTATGTGGCAACCTGTGCGATTTGTGGATTGGTAGCTATGTCTATTGGTAGCTCATGGACCACCGCGGCAACGATTGGTGTCGCTTTGCTTGCGGTTTCCAATGGTCTGGGATTAGACTCCGCCATCACCGCCGGCGCCATTATTTCTGGCGCGTATTTTGGCGATAAAATCTCTCCATTATCGGAAACCACAAACTTAGCGCCTGCGGTTGCAGGAACAGAGTTATTTAAGCACATACGCTATATGCTATGGACCACATTACCATCAATCGCTACCGCATTAGTGTTGTTCATGATTTTAGGTTTTAGCGCAGAGGTTAAACAAAGCACCGATGGTACATTGCAACTTAATCAGTTAATGCAGCAACATTTTAATATCAGTGTGTTTAACTTAATTCCATTAGTGGTGCTACTGGTGCTGGCGATTAAAAAAATGCCGGCGTTCCTTGCCGTTTCTATTGGTGCCATAACCGGTGCGGTGTGGGCGATATTGTTCCAGCAAGATTTCATCATGAGTTTGGCGGGTGAGGGGGTAGATGCTGTAACGGCGAACATTAAAGTGGTCTGGACCGCATTTTTTGATGGTGTGTCAGTGTCAACGGGCAATGAAAACCTGGACAGTTTATTAAGTCGTGGTGGTATGTCAGGCATGTTAAATACGGTTTGGTTAATTATTTGTGCCTTAACCTTTGGTGCCGTGCTAGAGCATTTAGGCCTACTGCGTAAGTTGATGGATTCAATACTAAAAGGCGTAAACTCTGTCGGCGGGTTAATTAGCAGTACTGTCGGTACCTGTATTGCGACTAACATTGTCACCGCCGACCAATATATGGCGATTGTAATGCCAGGTCGAATGTACAAGGAAGAATATGAAAGTAGAGACTTAGACCCGGTAGTATTAAGTCGAACCCTTGAAGATTCAGGTACATTAACGTCACCACTTATCCCATGGAACACCTGTGGTGCCTATATGTATGGTGTGTTGGCTGTTAATCCACTGGATTATATTTTCTACTGTTTCTTTAACTTAATTAATCCGGTACTGGCAGTGGCATATGCTTACATGGGCTTTAAGATCAAAAGATTGGTAAAAGCTACTTCATAAGTTTAGCTTAAACTAGTTATAAATTAGCCCGGTCCTCCGGGCTTTTTGTACATGGATGTACTTATACCCGGCAGGCAGGAAGCCTTTTGAGGGTGATTGTACTTCAGAGATGATGGAATACAAACCACCATAGACGATATTAGGGTTGGCGGGGTGTTAACCTCGCGAAATAGCTTATCCCCGGCAGGCAGAACGCCTTTTAAGGGGGATTAATTTAACGCTTCATTTCCCAATACCGTTTTTTTGGGTAGAATGAAGTTAACTTCCTTAGCTCTTAAAAAAGACAATTTCCATGACAGATTTCTCGCCACGATATTTAAAAGACTATCAAACTCCTGATTATTCAATCAGCACGGTAAACCTTCAAGTTGAACTCGATGATAACGCCACTAACATTACCAATGTGATGCAAGTTGTACGAAATGGCCAACATGACAGACCATTAATATTAGATGGTGAGCATTTAACCTTAATCAGTGTGGTTGTTGATGGGGTCGTGATTAGCGACAAGGATTTTGAATTATCCGATTCACAGTTATCGCTTGCAAATTTACCCGCCAAGTTTGAACTAACCATCAAGACCGAAACCAATCCAAGTGCCAATACGGCGCTTGAAGGCTTATATAAGTCGGCAGATATCTTCTGTACCCAATGTGAAGCCGAAGGCTTTAGACGGATCACCTACTTTCTTGACCGGCCTGATGTGATGGCAATTTATACCACAACAGTAATTGGCGATAAAAGCAAATACCCTTACCTGTTGGCGAACGGCAATAAAGTTGAGTGTGGTGACATGAGCGATGGCATGCACTTTGTTACCTGGCATGACCCATTTCCTAAACCTTGTTATTTATTTGCTCTGGTTGCCGGCGATTTTGATTTATTGGCCGATAGCTATACCACAGGGTCAGGCAGGGAAGTTGCTTTAGAGTTATTTGTTGATAAAGGCAATTTAGCGCAAGCCGAACACGCCATGACTTCGTTGAAAAAATCGATGTTATGGGATGAACAAGAATTCAATCTGGAATACGATTTAGACATTTATATGATCGTTGCCGTGGATTTTTTCAACATGGGAGCCATGGAAAATAAAGGCTTGAATGTATTTAATTCAAAATTTGTGTTGGCCGATGACTTATCTGCAACCGATGACGACTTCTTTAACGTTGAAGCGGTAATTGCCCATGAATATTTTCACAACTGGACCGGAAATCGAGTCACCTGTCGTGATTGGTTCCAATTAAGTTTAAAGGAAGGCTTAACCGTGTTTCGTGATCAGCAATTTAGCGCCGACATGCATTCAAAAGCCGTTACCCGGATAAAAAATGTGCGTTTGGTTCGCGCACAGCAATTTGCCGAAGACGCCGGCCCGATGGCGCATCCTATCCGACCAGAGAAAGTGGTGGAGATGAATAATTTTTACACCTTAACGGTTTACGAAAAAGGTTCGGAAGTGATCCGTATGATGCACACCATATTGGGCGAAGCCGGTTTTAAAGAAGGGCTTAAACTTTACTTTCAACGCCATGATGGACAGGCGGTTACCTGCGATGATTTTGTCAGTGCGATGAGTGATGCCAACGATACTTGTCTTGACCAATTTAAACTTTGGTACAGCCAGTCAGGTACGCCACTGCTGAAAGTCACGGACAGTTATGATGCTACCACTTGCAGCTACCAAGTCAGCATAGAGCAAGTGTTAGCCGAAACTGAACAGCAGCAAGACAAGCAATACCAGCACATTCCGGTAAATTTTGAATTGGTTGCTGCCAATACGACAAACTTTGCCACAGGTTTATTGCACGTTAAACAGCAAAAGCAAACTTGGACCTTCGACAATATTAACGAAAAGCCGGTACCGGCATTGCTGGGTAACTTTTCGGCTCCGGTTAAAGTCGATTATCAGTATGCGGATGATGAACTTCTTACCCTAATGGTCAATGCCAAAGACGAATTCAATCGCTGGGATGCCGGGCAAACCTTGTTTGCCAATTACATTAAGCAATTGCTGCTTACCCCCGGGCTGGAATTACCACAACAAATCACTCGCGCGATAGAACAAATATTGACCAGTGACAGTGATAACGCGTTGAAAGCAGAGCAACTTGCTTTGCCAAGTTTTGATCAAATGGCTGATACCATTGAGTTGGTTGAACCGGATAAACTGATCAATGCTATTTCAGCATTAAAGCATTTTATTGCCAAAGGGCTTGAAAACGTACTCACGGCAACATACCAGAGCTTGTGTACTCAAACATTTAGCAAAAGTGCCAAATCGATAGGCGACAGGGCATTGAAAAATGCGTGCTTAGACTATTTGTCTGTTTTACAACATTGCTCAGGTATTGCTGCACAACAATTTCATCAAGCGAATAATATGACCGATCAGTTAGCGGCGATTAAAGTTGCCGCGATAAATGATTTACCCTGTTTTGAAGAGGTTATGACTCGTTTTGCTCAGCAATGGCAGGGCAATGCCCTGGTGATGGATAAGTGGTTCACCGTAAACGCGTTGCACAATAACCCGAATGTATTGGCACGCATCACTGGCTTATTGAATCACCCTGAATTTAGTATTGAGAACCCGAACCGGGCGAGGGCTCTTATTGGTGCCTTTGCGTTTTATAACAGTAAATATTTTCATCAACTTGATGGCAGTGGCTATCAATTTTTATTTTCCCAATTGCAAAAATTAAATGTCATCAACCCACAAGTAGCATCTCGTTTAATTACACCATTAATTCAATTCAAATCGTTTAGTGTTGGCCAGCAAAAGTTAATGATTGAGCAACTTGAAAGGCTTAATCGTTTGGCTAACTTATCACGCGATTTACAAGAGAAACTCAACGCCGCTCTACAATAGTCACGATTAATTGTGCCATTATTTATGTCAGAAATAGTTTTCTGGCATAAATAAAAATTATTTTTTAAATAATTTTATTTACAAATAGAGCTTTTGCTTTAAACGCTGGTCGGACCATTGGGTTTTGCCATGAATTTAATAACTGTCGTAATCCCCCCGTTAATTTAGCTCGCCTCAGTGTGATTTGTATGTTTAAAACAGCCGTTTAAAACGGGGTGGGGTTTATTTGCCGAAAATCCGTACAAACCATTAGTTTAGCTACCATTTGCAACTGTTATTTTGTGTTGCGTAGATGGGTAAATAGTGTAATTATCGTTTGAGTCTAATAAATTAATAAAAATAACGAATAAAAAATCAAACGTTTTTTAATTTCTGGGGAAAACATGATGCCAAGTACAATGGTAAAATTTGGTAAAAATCCAATCGCTAAAAGTGTAGCGGCAGGGTTATTACTGTTATCTGCTGCACAAGCTAACGCCGTCACCTTTGATGTAGGTGATTTTGAAGTCAGTTTTGATTCCACATTTTCATACGGTGAAAGTTACCGAATTGAAGATAGGGATTGGAACAAAATTGGTAAGTCGAATAATTTAAACAATAACATTGATTGGGCCAATGGCGGGCTACCGCAAAATGATGTTTGGTTATTGCCAGGCTCTTACTCAACCAATGGTGACTTGGGCAATTTAAATTACGATTCCGGTGAAGCCTTTTCGAAAACCATAAAAGGTACCCATGATTTAGACATTCGTTATTCCGCCGATGCAGGTGATTTCGGTTTCTTTGGTCGAGGCATGTATTTTTACGATCTTGAAATGATGGATAATGACAGACCATACACTCACCCGGTAACGGGTGAAACGATGAGTCCTTGTGACGATGATGATGCTAAAGATGAAATTTGTCGTGATGTGCGTTTATTGGATGCGTTTGTTTATGCCGATTTCTATGTGGGTGATACGCCAATCAGTATTCGTGTTGGTGATCAGGTCATTGGTTGGGGTGAATCAACATTGATTTCCCACGGTATTAGCGAAATTAACCCGGTTGATTTAGCCCGCTTAAGAGCGCCAGGTGCAGAATTAAAAGAAGCATTTATTCCATTCGGTGCCGTGTGGGCATCAATCGGCGTTACTGAAAATTTTAACATTGAAGCGTTTTATCAATACCGTTGGGAAAAATCCGTATTACCCGCACCGGGCAGTTACTTTGCCACCAATGACTTTGCCGGCTCTGGCGGTCATTTAAATAATGTTCAGTTAGGGTTTGGTGGTCTGGTTGACCGTAACCTTGAACAATTGATTGGTGAATTAAATGATATCGGTGATCGAGTTCGTGCGGGTGATGCTACAGCTGTTGGTGATTATACCGCAATGCTTACCAATCAAGGCTTAAAAGGCGAGGGCAGTCGTGGTGAAAATACCCCAGATGATGGCGGCCAATATGGTTTGAAGTTCTCTTATTTCTTTCCTGAGCTGAATGATACCGAATTAGCGCTTTATTATATTAACTATCACTCTCGTCGACCTACATTTTCTGGTGTCGCTGCAAACCTAGACCCTGCCGCCGTTGGCGCTGATATTGGGATGATAGCTGGCGGTGCCGTTACCGAAGATAATTATCTAGACCTTAATTTGTTTGGTAAAGCATTTTTAAACTACAAAGAAGATATTAAACTTTACGGTTTAAGCTTTAATACTACCGTTGGCTTAACTTCGGTTGCTGGTGAAATATCGTACCGTCAAGATGAACCACTGCAAATTGATGATGTTGAATTACTTTTTGCCGCGATCCCTGATCAAGCGTTAAGAGCTGCGGGTGCACCTGAAGGTTCTAGATTGTCACAAATGCCATATCAAACAGGTAAAGAAGTTCAAGGACATGTTGAACTTGACACCGCTCAATACCAAGTAACACTTACCCACTTGTTTGGGCCATCACTGGGTGCAAGTCAATTTACCGGTTTATTTGAAATAGGTGGTATCAATATACTTGATATGCCTAGTCACGATGAACTAAGACTAAATGGTCCAGGTACCGACCGCTCTGGTTCAACAAATGGAGTCATGAAATTCGTTCAGGATGGGACAGAGTCGAATCCATTCCCGGATGACTTTGCTTGGGGTTATAAAGTATTAGCAAAACTTGATTATAACGACGTATTTTGGAGCATGAATGTATCGCCAAGAGTTGTGTTCTCGCATGATGTTAGTGGTATTACGCCAGATCCATTGTTTCTTTTTGTTGAAGAAAGAAAATCAGTGTCGGTGGGAGTCACTTTTGATTATCAAAGTAAGTTGTCAATCGACTTAAATTACAATTCATTCTTTGGCGGGGTAGGCACTACCAATGCATTAAAAGACCGTGATTTTGTATCATTTAACATCAAATATTCAATCTAGAGGAACAGAGATGAAAAAATTAACAGGAATTTCTCTAGCGGTTACCCTAGCATTAACGTCAGTTTCGTCGTTCGCTAAAATTACCCCTGAAGAAGCCGCTAAATTAGGCAAAGAGTTAACCCCGGTTGGTGCTGAAATGGCCGCCAATGCCGATGGTTCTATCCCGGCATGGACTGGCGGTATTACTACCGTACCCGAAGGCTATAAATCTGGCGATCACCACCCAGACCCTTACCCAACGGATAAAGTGCAATATACGGTAGATGCCAGTAATTACGAGCAATATAAAAACTTGTTATCTCCTGGCCAGCAAAAACTGTTTGCGACTTACCCGAAAACATTCAAAATGAATGTTTACCAAACCAGACGTAGTGCCTCGTACCCACAACATGTGTATGATGAAACGTTAAATAATGCCACTCGTTCAGAACTGATCCGTGACGGTAACGGTATTGCCAAAGCAGCAGTCGGTGTGCCATTCCCAATTCCGGCCAACGGCCTGGAAGCAATCTGGAACCATACGTTAAGATACCGTGGTGAAAGCCTTACTCGCGAAGGTGGACAAGCGGCGCCTACTGCCAGTGGTGACTTTACCTATATTGGTTTCAATGAAGCCTTGATGATCCCATACGGGGTAAAAGGCGCAAGCTATGCAGATTTAGAAGCGACCAACATCTTATTCAAGTTTAAACAACAAGTGTCAGAGCCAGCACGACTTGCCGGTACTGCCTTACTTGTTCATGAAACCATGGACCAAATCAAAACGCCTCGTCAGGCATGGACATACAATACCGGTCAACGTCGAGTACGTCGTGCGCCTAATGTTGCCTATGATGCCCCAGGCACAGCGTCTGATGGCTTACGTACTACAGATGATTTCGATATGTTTAACGGTGCTCCTGACAGATACACCTGGGAATTAAAAGGCAAACAAGAATTGCTGATCCCATACAACGATTATCGTCTGCATAGTGATAGCTTGAAATATGATGATATTTTGCAAGCAGGGCACATAAACCCGGATTTAGTTCGCTATGAAAAACACAGAGTCTGGGTGGTCGAAGCGAAATTAAAATCTGGTACCAGCCATATCTATAAGCAACGTACTTTCTACATTGACGAAGATAGCTGGCAAGTATCGGTTGCCGATATGTACGACAATCGCAATGAGTTATATCGTGTTGCCGTAGCACATGGTTTGAATTATTACGAGTTGCCAGCACAATGGTCTACACTTGAGGTTTACCATGACTTGCAATCTCGTCGTTATATTGCCATTGGCTTAGATAACGAACATGATATGTACGATTTCACTCCAAAACATAAAGATAGAGACTTCACCTCATCGGCACTGCGCAGACAAGGTCGTCGCTAATCGCGATTTGAAGTAATAAACGGTTGGATTTACCAACCGTTTTTTTGTACAAGGATGTACTTATACTCCCGAACCATGGATGGTAATAAGGGGGTGCTTGTACAAGGATGTACTTATACTCCCGAACCATGGATGGTAATAAGGGGGTGCTTGCACAGGAACGTGCTTATCTTCTCGAATCATGGATAGTCACAGAGAGTGATTGCACATGGATGGTGTTCGTCATTCATATTTTTAATTTACCAATGGGCATTTATGATACGCATTTTTAAATCATTACTTGTTTGTAGTGTATTCTCCCTTTTCAGCTTAGCGCACGCACAAACTGAACAATCCGAAATTCTCCCGCTTGCGAATAAATCATTAATGTTAGATGTCGCTAAAATTAATGACAATAGTCTTATTGCTGTTGGTGCGCGTGGCCATGTATTGTTATCTAATGATGGCGAACATTGGACCCAGCAAACCGTACCGACGAAATCCAATTTAACGAAAGTGTATTTTTTCAATGAAAATTTAGGTTGGGCAGTGGGTCACGATTCAGTGATTTTGCATACTAGAGATGGTGGCAAAAGTTGGGATGTGCAAAATTTCCAACCAGAAAAACAACGGCCATTTTTTGATATTTACTTTTTTAATCCCTCCCATGGTATTGCCGTAGGTGCTTATGGTTTGTTTTACCGAACCACAGACGGTGGCACAAGCTGGCAAGAAGAGTTTCATATTGAATTGCTGTTTGAAGATGATCAAAATTATTTACGTGATCTGATGATCGAAGATAAAGAGTTTTATCAAGAAGAAATTGCCAGTATTTTACCGCATTTTAATCGGTTGCTGGCCACCGAAGAAGGCTTATTTCTGGCGGGTGAAGTTGGCATGATCTCGAAAAGTGTTGATTCAGGAAAAAGCTGGCAACTACTCGATGAAATTTACATGGGCTCATTCTTTGATATCAGTACGATTGCCCCGCAACAATTATTGATTGTCGGCCTGCGCGGAAATATTTTTACCAGTCATAACAATGGCGGTCAATGGCAGCAGGTAAACACCAATACCACCGCATTGCTCAATGATATTGTCTCTACCGATACGCAAAAAGTATTTGTGCTGGCCAATTCAGGTGTGCTGCTGAGCAGTGATAATGGTAAAGATTTCACTTTAACTACACAACCAGATGGCAAGGCTCTTATGGCCGGAGTATGGTTTAACAATAAACTTGTTGTCGCTTCCGAAGTTGGCATGAAAGTCGTGGATGTACAATAATGGCGATTAAAAAATTCTTTAACCATCTTGAACGCAATCTATTCCGTTTTCGCTTTACCGTACTCGGCCTATTTCTGTTTGTTACCGGTTATTTGTTAGCGCAAGCTATGGATATCAAACTGGATGCTTCGTTTGAAAAAAACATCCCGTTGCAACACAGCTACATGCAAACTTATTTAAAGCATCAGGCGGATTTTGGTGGTGCCAATAACGTTCTTATCTCGGTCTGTAATAAAAATGATGACATTTTTACTGCAGATTTCTTCACCACTTTAAAAGGGGTACATGACCAGTTATTTTTCATTCCCGGGGTGAACCGGATATTGGTAAATTCGCTATTTTCACCGTCTACGCGTTTTGTTGAAGTGGTGGAGGATGGCTTTGCGGGCGGACCGGTGATCCCGGCAGATTTTAAAGCCGATGAAAACGGCCTGGCAATCGTCAAAGCTAACATAGAGAAAGCCGGCATTGTTGGCAGCATGGTATCGGATGATTACACTTGTTCGATGGTAAAAACCTCGTTGATGGCAATTGATCCGCAAACCGGTGATAAACTAGATACGTTAAAACTTGCCAATCAGCTTGAAAATGACATCCGTGCTGAGTTTGAAAATGAAACCATCAGTATTCATATCATTGGTTTTTCTAAAATGGTCGGTGACATTGCCGATGGTGCTAAGGGAGTTGTTACCTTTTTTGCCATCGCCATCTTAATTACCGCCATCATGGTATATCTGTTTTGTAATTCGATAACGTTAACGCTATTGCCTATCGCCTGTTCGTTAATTGCCGTTATTTGGCAACTTGGAATGCTAACGCAATTAGGTTTTGGTTTAGATCCAATGTCGATATTGGTGCCTTTTTTGGTATTTGCCATCGGGGTGAGCCATGGCGTGCAAATGATCAATGCCGTTTCAAAAGAAGTTGCTAAAGGTAACAATCCAAAAGCAGCAGCCCAGTTAAGTTTCCGTCGCTTATTGGTACCAGGTGGTATCGCTCTGCTATCGGATACCGTGGGTTTCTTAACCTTGCTAACGATTGATATCGGTATTATTCGCGAATTAGCGATTACTGCATCCCTTGGTGTTGCCCTGATCATTTTCACTAACCTGATATTGCTACCAATATTGGTATCTTTTGTTCGCTTCAATCAGCAAGAACAACAACATATCGTTGAAAATGCGGATCACAAGCTGATGAATCGCTTGTTATGGCGCAAAGCCGCGTTTGTTACTTCACCAAAACCCGCCGCATTCATTCTTGCTTGCACCGCTATTTTATTTATTTGGGGTTATCTGCAGAGTAATGAAATTAAAATTGGTGAATTGCATGCCGGCGCACCGGCATTGCATGAAACTTCACGTTATAACCAGGATACCTTTTTAATTACTGACAAATATGCGATCAGTGTCGATTATATGTCGGTAGTGGTGGAAACCTACCAAGATTCTTGTATCTATCATGAAGTGCTAGACACCATAGATACCATGCAGTGGCGCCTGGAAAACATTCCAGGGGTGCAATCGGCGGTGTCACTGGCCAGTGTCGCGAAAATAGTGAACACCGGTTACAACGAGGGCAATAAGCGTTGGCAGGTTTTATCGAGAAACCAGCAAAGCCTGGTACAGTCCATCGCCCGTATCCCATCCACCAGCGGTTTATTAAACACCGATTGCAGCGCCATGCCGATCATTTTATTTATGGAAGATCACAAGGCGGAGACCATTGAACGTGTGGTTAAAGCGGTCAAAGAAAATGCCGAATTGCTAAGTACTGATACCATTAAATTTAAACTGGCCTCGGGGCCGGTTGGCGTCATGGCGGCAACCAATGAAGCCGTAGCTGAGGCGCAAATACCGATGATGGCGTATGTGTATGGCGCAGTAACGCTATTATGTTTAATCAGTTTTCGTTCAATTCGTGCCACTATCGTGGTTATTGCCCCGCTTTATGTGGTGTCAACATTGGCACAAGCGTTAATGACCTATTTAGATATTGGTTTAACCGTATCTACGTTACCGGTGATTGCCTTAGGGGTTGGTATTGGTGTCGATTATGGTATTTATATTCTGTCGAACATGAGTGGTCGTTTAAGACAGGGGCAAAGTTTGGCGGATGCTTACCTTGCCGCATTAAAAGAGCGGGGTAGTGCGGTATTATTAACCGGCATTACGTTGGCCATAGGTGTTTCAACCTGGATTTTATCGGATCTGAAGTTTCAGGTTGACATGGGCATATTGCTTACCTTCATGTTTTTGGTGAATATGTTAGCGGCGTTAATTATTTTACCGGCGTTGTCCACTTTCTTGTGGCGCGAAAAAAAATAATTATGCAGTTCTAAACTTATTTTTGCATAAATAATCATAAAAATGGCCGAAAGGCCATTTTCTATTTATCCGTACTGAATAAACTCTTATTCATAACTAACCGCCTTGTAATAATTGGTATTTTTACTCTAATAAAGTAGTAGCTTTAGCTGAACTTTCTTACTAGAATTCGCGCAATAGACTATTCTAAATAGGTGGAAGATCAGGATTTTCTGGTTTTCTCGTTGAAAGTTTAGACAATAACTTCCAAAAGCCTTTAACTAAGCGTTTTTGGGAAAATATATTTCGCCTTAACCAGAGGGTACAAACATGGCGTTATTAGATAATAAATCTTCTGTCCTTTTTAAAAACGTTGCCAAACTTATCCACGATAAAGTGCCGGCATCAACAGCAGCTTTGTTAGAGCAATTTACCAGCTTACTTTACAGTAATATTTCCAAAGACGATCTAGCCGGGCGTAATGATAGTGATGTTTATGGCGCTACATTAAGCTTGTGGAAAGCGCTAAATACACAACAAGAAGAAAAGGCGTTTATTCGGGTATTAAACCCGGAAGTATCTAAACACGGGTGGAAGTCTAGCCATACCGTTATTGAAGTTATCACCAAAGATATGCCATTTTTAGTCGATTCTACCCGAATTGCACTGAATCGCATGGGCCTGTCTCCACATTTGATCCTAAATTGCCCAATGAAAATTGCGCGCGATTATAAAGGTGGGATTACTGCTTTAGCCGCAGGCAATGAAGAATTAAAAGACAGTAATTCGGAAACCATTTTTTTTATTGAAATCGACCGGTTAAGCCAACAGTCACAAATTGATGATTTAACTGAAGAATTACATTCGGTCTATCAAGATGTATTACTCACGGTGTCAGACTGGCAACCTATGTGTCAGAAATTTGAGCAAACCATTAAAGGCTTAGACAGCGCGAAAAAGCACGTTGAAAGCAATGAATTTAAAGAAGCGAGAGAGTTTTTAAAATGGGTCGCGAATAACAACTTCACCTTTATGGGCTACCGCTCATACTCAGTAAATGAGTTAAAAGGTGATATCGCTTTAGAAGCTAACTTAGACAGTAGTCTGGGGTTGTTGAAAAATTCGGAAGGTACCGCGCAACGGTTGATCTCAAAATACTCACAATCGGCTCGAGAGTTGGCGCTCGGTAAAAATTTACTGATTTTAACCAAAACCAATTCACGCTCGCGAGTACATCGACCTGCACATCTTGATTATATTGGGGTGAAACGATTTGATAGCAAAGGCAATATAATTTCGGAAGAGCGCTTTGTTGGTTTATTTGGCTCGGCCTTTTACAACGACAGTGCCTTAAATTTACCGATTATTCGCAACAAGGTGCAGCGTGTTTGTGACAATTCTGGCTTTGCTCCAGGTTCACATTCATACAAGTCTTTAATCAATATTCTGGAAACGTTCCCAAGAGATGAAATTTTACAATCGAATGAAGATGAATTAATTGCCACCGTAAAAGGTGTATTGCAAATGCAAGAGCGTGACGTTACCGGGTTATTCGTCCGTCGCGATGCCTTTAATCGTTTCTTTTCTTGTATGGTGTATGTTCCTCGTGAACGTTATAACACCAGGCTGAGAATTGAAACTCAGGCAATTTTACAAAAAGCGTTTGGCAGCGAAAGGGAAGTTGAATTTAATACCTTTTTCTCAGAATCTGTACAAGCAAGAACTCATTACATAGTCCGAGTTGACTCAACCAAAGCAGATATTGACGTGAAAGAAATTGAACGCAACTTAAACGAAGCCGCCCGCAGCTGGGATGACAAATTTGCCGATGCCTTAAGAATGAACAAAGGTGAAGTGTTAGGTAAAGCTTTAAGCCAAAAATACAGCAGTTTCCCGCAATCTTATAAAGATGAAGTGCTACCCGGGACAGCCATCGTAGATATTGAAAAACTGGAATCAGTGTCTGCCGAGACGCCGTTGGAAATGTTATTTTATCAACCGCTGGAAGAGAAAACTGATAGCCGTTTTGTTAAATTAAAATTATTCCATAAAGGTGAGCCGCTGCATTTATCAGACGTATTGCCGATGTTAGAGAATTTTGGCCTGCGTGTTATTGGTGAAAGCCCGTACATGGTGCGCGACTCAAAAGGTGAAATGTGTTGGATTTTAGATTTCTCCATGCTACTGACCAGCAACAAAGCCTTTAACTTAGAATTGGTACAAAATTTATTCCAGGATGCTTTTGCCCGTGTCTGGCATGGTGATCTTGAAGATGATGGTTTTAACCGGTTGATCTTAGGCGCAGGCCTTGCCGGTCGTGAAGTATCAATATTACGTGCTTATGCGAAATATCAACAGCAAATTGGCAGTACGTTCTCACAAAGTTATATCGAGTCTACCTTTACTCGCTACCCTAATTTTGCCGATTTATTAATCAAATTGTTTGAATATAAGTTTACCCCAAGTACCAAGTCGACAGCCAAAGCTGTGGCGAAAGTGATGGATAACATTGAGCACTCGTTAGATAACGTAGCAAGCCTGGATGATGACAGAATTATTCGTCGTTATGTTGAGCTGATTAATGCCACGGTACGGACGAACTATTTCCAAACCAATGAACAAGGCAAAGATAAAACCTATATTTCATTTAAAATGTTGCCTGAGCATATTTCTGATATGCCTAAGCCACTACCGAAATATGAAATTTTCGTTTACTCGCCACAACTTGAAGGCGTGCATTTGCGTGGCGGTAAAGTTGCTCGGGGTGGCTTACGTTGGTCTGACAGACGAGAAGATTTCAGAACTGAAGTGTTAGGTTTGGTAAAAGCGCAGCAAGTGAAAAACACGGTAATTGTGCCGGTAGGGGCAAAAGGTGGTTTCTATTGTAAGCAATTACCGGTTAACGGTTCGCGTAACGATATTTTTGAGGCCGGCCGCGAATGTTATAAAACCTTTATCCGGGCGTTATTAGACATTACCGACAATATCGTTGGTGGTGAAGTCGTACACCCGGAAAACGTAGTACGTTTAGATGAAGACGATACCTATTTAGTCGTTGCTGCCGATAAAGGCACTGCGACCTTCTCCGATACTGCTAACGGTATTGCCGATGACTACGGATTCTGGTTAGGTGATGCGTTCGCCTCTGGTGGTAGCGTTGGTTACGATCACAAAAAAATGGGCATTACTGCCAAAGGCGCCTGGGAATCGGTTAAACGTCACTTCCGTGAAATTGGTATTAACTGTCAAACCACAGATTTCACCTGTTTAGCTGTTGGTGATATGGGCGGTGACGTATTTGGTAACGGTATGTTGTTATCGAAGCATATTTGTTTGCAAGTGGCATTCAATCACATGCACATATTTATCGACCCTACACCTAATTCAAAAACCAGTTACCCGGAGCGTGATCGTTTATTCAATTTACCAGGCTCAAGCTGGGAAGATTACAATCAGAAGCTTATCTCTGAAGGTGGTGGTATTTTCTCGCGTGCGGCGAAATCGATTAAGTTAACGCCACAAATTAAAAAAATGCTTGGCACCAAAAAAGTCAGTATGTCGCCTAATGAGTTAATTCAGGCGGCGTTAATGATGAAAGTCGACTTATTCTGGAATGGCGGTATTGGTACCTACATTAAAGGGGGTACAGAAAGTCATCTGGAAGTTGGCGACAGGGCAAATGATGTTTTACGGGTAGACGGTAAAGACGTACAAGCACGAGTGATCGGCGAAGGCGGTAACTTAGGTTGTACACAACTTGGTCGTATTGAATATACTGCCAATGGCGGCCGAATGAATACCGACTTTGTTGATAATGTTGGTGGTGTCGATTGTTCGGATAACGAAGTTAACATTAAAATATTGTTAAACGGGTTAGTGGCTAATGGCGATTTAACTACCAAACAACGTAATCAGTTGCTGTACGACATGACGGATGAAGTGGAAGTCATCGTGTTAGAAGACTGTTACCGTCAAACTCATTCAATTTCGGTGTCAGAGTCACGTGGTGCGAGTAAGTTAAAAGAGCAATTACGTTTTATTCACCGTTTAGAGCGTGAAGACAAACTGGACCGGGCATTAGAGTTTATTCCTAATGACGAAGAAATTGCTGAACGTATGGCGAACGGCATAGGGTTAACTCGCCCTGAAATCTCGGTGTTGGTTGCTTACGGAAAAATGGTATTAAAAGAACAACTCGTCCTTGATGAGATAACCAATGACAGTTACCTGGGCAAACTACTGCCGAGTGCGTTCCCGGTTAAATTGCAGGAAAACTATGCGGAACAAATGCAGGAGCATCCGCTAAAAGCCGAAATTATTGCCACACGTTTAGCCAATGACTTATGTAATTACATGGGCGCCAACTTTGTTTACCGTATGCAGGAAGAAACCGGTGCATCGGCGGCAGAAATTGTGAAAAGCTGGGCAGTTAGTGCCGAAATCTTTGAACTGGATTCGATTTGGCGAGAAATTGCAGCACTGGACAATAAAATCTCTGCTGACATTCAAACGGATATGCTGCATGAAATGCGTCGTACCGTACGTCGGGCTACGCGTTGGTTCTTGCGTCATCGCAATAAAGCGTTAAGCATTGAAGAAAGTATTGAGTTCTATCTCCCTACGTTCAAAGTACTGTCGAACAAGCTAGACAGCTTCTTAGTCGATGCTGAAGCTCGTGAGCTGAGTGTGTTAAAAGATAAATTGTTGAAAGACAAGGTTCCGGCAAAAATTGCGGCAAGAATTTCACAACTTTCAACACTATTCTCGGCCATGGACATTGCCCAGGTGGCCTGTTCTGACAGTCGTTCAGTCGAGTTGGTTGCAGAGCTGTACTTTAGCGTTGGTGTGCGTCTGGATTTACACTGGTTCTTAGATCAAATCACTCAGCAACCGGTTGAAAACCACTGGCAAGCACTGGCTCGTGCCTCTTTCAGAGAAGAGTTAGATTGGCAACAGCGGGCATTAACCTCAGTTATTTTAAGTGGCAACCCAGAAAGCACCGATATTGATCAAATGTTTGAAAACTGGCGAGCGAAAAGTGAGCAACCATTAGAACGCTGGCAGCAAATATTGGTCGACTTTAGAACCACAAAAGCGCATGAGTTTGCTAAATTCTCAGTCGCGTTGCGTGAGTTAATGACGTTGTCACATCATAACGAATAAAAGCTAATACGGAATGGTATATGTTGTTGTCTCTACAGTTAACCGTTAATTAATGATAAACTCCCCGCTTAGGGGAGTTTTTTATTTCTAGCGACAAAAATCAGACAGCACAAGATAAAAACTCATTCACTGAACATCCAACTTTATTTAGGTCATCATGCTTTATTCAATCGCTCGTAACTTGCTATTTAAGCTAAGTGCTGAACAGGCACACGAATTCACTATCAACATGCTAAAACTTCCTGCCGCTTTCGCCTTAAAAGGCTTATATGGCGCACAAGTACAGGATAAGCCGGTGGAAGTGATGGGGATCAAATTTCCTAATCCGGTAGGATTAGCTGCGGGTCTTGATAAAAATGGTGAGTGTATTAATGGTTTTGCTGCCATGGGCTTTGGCTTTGTGGAAATTGGCACGGTAACACCACGTCCACAACCGGGCAACCCAAAGCCTCGTATTTTTCGTTTACCAGCAGCCGATGCCATTATAAATCGCATGGGCTTTAACAACCACGGCGTTGACTATTTGGTAAATCAGGTGAAAAAGGCCAACTTTAACGGTGTGCTTGGCATTAATATTGGCAAAAATAAAGATACTGCGGAAGAAAATGCCAAGGACGATTACATCCACTGTATGCAAAAGGTGTATCAGCACGCGTCCTACATTACCGTGAACATTTCATCACCGAATACCCCTGGTCTTCGGGATTTACAGTACGGTGACGCCCTCAACGAGCTGTTAAGTGCATTAAAAGCTGAACAGAAGGCCTTAGCGACTCAACACGGTAAATATGTTCCTATCACCGTTAAAATAGCGCCAGATTCAACCGAAGAAGAAATTAACGGTATCGCGGAGTGCTTATTGGCCAATGAAATTGATGGCGTCATTGCCACCAACACCACGTTAAGTCGTGAAGGCGTAGAAAACCTGGAGCATGGTAGCGAAATGGGCGGTTTAAGCGGTCAGCCGGTAAAAGACAAAAGCACTATCGTTATCAAGCAACTTGCCAAAGCACTTGACGGTAAAATGCCAATCATTGGTGTTGGTGGCATCAACAGTGTTGCTGCCGCACAAGAAAAGCTGGCGGCAGGTGCTAGCTTAGTACAAGTGTATACTGGCTTTATTTATGAAGGCCCGAAACTTATCAAAGATATTGTTGATAGCTTATAAGTGCTATTTAAGACAAAATACCAAATTAGGGATCTATATGATCCCTTTTTTATTCTGTATATTAGAAAAAATACGCCGTCATCCTCGAGGAGCTCAAGCGACATCGGGGACCTCCTCCAGTAATAGTGTGCTTGTAAAAATTTGATTTTATTCAATTTTAAACCACTGCATGCTGCAGGAGGTCCCGTGTCTCGCTTAAGCTCGCACAGGATGACGGTGTTTTTTTTCTTATATCGTTGAGGTCTCTGAATCGCTCGTTATAGTCAGTTAAACCCGAATGGAGCCATACTTCCTTACGGATAACTGCTAAGAAAGGCTACCGACTAATTATTGAACGAAGCTAAAAAATAAATACGTCGCGAGCACTACTGCCACCCACATCGCCATACTTCCTGACGGATAATTTCGTGAAAGTAAATTGCTCAGTCGATTATTCTTTGCTGCGATATACGTTAAGCACAGTGTTAATCTTAGCTTAACCTCTTGTCGTAATCTGCGATCTACTTGCCAAATGATGGTAAACATATTTTGCAATACTGTTGGCAATGCACGACGATAGAACCAGTCGAAGTCTAGGGTAATGGTCAGCGTTCGTTGCATCAAAGGCAACATGAGGAAAAAAGCAAAGCCCGAGAACAGCAAGAGCTGCAACATGTTGACCACGTGCGGTACCGTATAAGGCTGGTAGGCGACTGGATAGGGTAGCATAGCGTATAGGAACTCCGGCCATATCCCTATACCGATGCACAGCCCCGCGAAAAAGATCATTGCTAGTTTCATGTTCCAAGGCGGATCCGGGGGACGTAAGCCCGAGTCTTTTTGGAAAAAAACAAACCAAGGGAATTTTATTCCGGCATGAAGATAAACACCAGCCGATGCCGCCATCAGTAGGAACCAGGTGACAATCAGGGTCTCATCTGCGGCTGCTTGACTGATCATCGACTTGCTAATAAAACCAGAGGTCAATGGAAACGAGGAGATCGAAAGCGCACCAACTATGCCGCAAACGGTTGTGAGGGGCATACTCTGGAATAGCCCACCGAGATCAGTACACTTACGCTTTCCAGTCATATAAAGCACAGCCCCCGCCGACATCAGCAGCAGCGCCTTATAAATAATATGCGTGAAGGCGTGAGCGGCAACACCGTTTAGAGCCATTTCGGTGCCAATCCCAATACCAGTAACCATAAACCCCACTTGATTCACGATACTATAGGCGAGGATACGGCGGATGTCGTTTTCCAGCAGCGCGTAGATAATCCCGTAAAAAATCATGAATATCCCGATGAAGATGAGAATCTCCGCTCCAGGGAAACCACGTAACAGCACATATACCGCCGTCTTGGTGGTAAAAGCAGAAAGGAATACGGTGCCACTGTAGGAAGCTTCAGGGTAGGCATCGGACAACCACGCCGACAGGGGCGGCGCGGCAGCGTTAATAAGGAAGCCTACGAGGATTAAGATAGAGCCAAAGGAGTTGGGCTCCATGGCGGTGAATGCGGTGGATCCAGAATCGAGAATATGTGCCAATACTCCCACCAATAAAATTGTGCCGCCGAACATATGAACCAGTAAATAGCGCATTGAGACTTGGTAAGAGAGGTTACTGCCTACCGAGAGCACCACCACGGTGGAGGCTAAAGCCATTATTTCCCAAAATATAAACAGGCTTATCAGATCTCCAGAAAGGACGGCTCCAATCGCACTACCGGCGTAGACAAAGACCGCAACCAACTCCAATACACTTTTTTGGTTAAGCGCGTACAGCCCCCCCGCAAATGTCATGATGGAAAAAATGGTGGTGAAAAGACGACTTAGTGGATCACTACGCACAAAAACCAGTTGGTAGTCGAACATAGACAGGGTAACGAACGAGCCATTTGGCAAGCTCCATATCAGTCCTAGTGTCACCAAAGGCAGAGCAAGAATTAAAATAGATCTGACGTTTCGCCCTACGACTGGTAGGAGGAAAGCGCCAAAGAGCAAGATAAAGCCTGGCGGGAAGTCAATCATTGTCATAATAGGTGTCTTTGCGCTTAAAAAAAACGCCTAGTGCCTTCGCGAAAAGCACCATGGCCACACAGGTTACGAGCCCGAACCATGCGTAAAAACCGAAGGTGCCGTCAATTTGGAAACTGGGATGAGCGTGAACATAAAAATCAGCCATGACCAAAAGCGCCAACAGCACTAGACCTCCGCGGCGAAGCCAACGCACAGTCTTTGGTCTAACAAGCCAATGCTTCTCCTCAGTTTTGGTCATGACATACTCCAGCCGACATTTCCAGGATCACCTTCATATTCACGGCGATGAATAACAAAATCTAAAGCAAACAATAAAATATAGCAACCGTAAAGTAGGCGTAATATACGCTTTATGTTTTTAGGGTGATCAAAAAGGTATTTTTTCTCATCTTCCATTAATTATTCCCTAATGCTCAAAACAGCCGAGGCCAAATCAAATAAAGGTTGCGGATAAATAAATAAAGTTAAGCAACCTAAAGTGGTAATAACAATGGCAATCAGTGATGGCAGAGGCGCTTCTTTTATTTGTCTTCCGGTCAATATATTGCCAACAGGTGCAGCCTTGCTAGAATATTGATTTGGTGCTTTATTCGACTCTCTATTTGAAAGGAGAACGGGGAAAAATGCGTAAAAGGGGATCGGTAACAAGTAAGCAACGTTCACTAAAGAGCTAAACATTAAAACCACCATTAATAGCCATTGCTCGGTTTCTAGTGTCGCCATCATTAAAAACCACTTGCTCCATGTTCCCCCGGTAGGTGGAACACCGATGATACTGAGACTGGCAATAAAAAATGCCAACATGGTCAGTGGCATTTGTCGGCCAATACCGCGCATTTCACTTATTTTTGCTTTACCTAAGCTGACTAAAATAGCACCCGCGCAAAAAAACAAGGTGATTTTACCAAACGCATGCATGGCAATATGCATGGAGCTGCCAATAATGCCTGACGAAGTCGCCAACAATGCGCCAATAGTGATATAACCTAATTGGCTGACGGTTGAATACGCCAACCTTGCTTTTAAATTATCTTGTCTCATCGCAACAAGTGAAGCAAGCAACACTGAGGCTGCAGCTAAATAGAGTAAGAATTGGGTGGTTGGTAATACCGACAGCAAATCCAGGCCAAAAATAAACACACATATTTTTACAATGATAAAAACACCGGCCTTTACCACGGCAACCGCATGTAAAAGCGCACTCACAGGAGTTGGTGCAACCATAGCCGCGGGTAGCCAGCGATGAAAAGGCATAATCGCCGCTTTACCGATTCCAAAAATGAATAACACCAGCAGAGTACCTGCCATGACTTTATCAACATCAGCATAAAATATACCGCCGAGTTTAAAATCTAAGGTGCCAGCAACAAACCAGGTACTGACGATAGCTAACAGAAAAAACACGATTGACGTGCTAAGCAGAATGCCGAGATAAGTTCGGCCAGCCTGTTTGGCGTTTTCGGTGCCTGCATGAGTCACTAAAGGATAAGTCGATAAGGTCAATAATTCATAAAAAATAAACAAGGTAAACAGGTTCGCGGAAAAGGCAAGGCCGATCACTGCACCAATGGCAATGGCAAAATAACTATAAAAACGGGTTTGATTTTTTTCTTGATGACAGCGCATATAACCAATGGCATAACAGCTAGTGACTAGCCAGAGGAAACTGGCAATTAAAGCGAACAACATGCCGAGTGGCTCAATAGCAAAGCTCACGGTTAAACCGGGTAAAAGCTCCCACCAGAACACACTGATGGTTGCTCCCAGGGAGAGTCCTTGATATAGATTAACCACTAAATATATCAATATTAAACAGCTTGTGATTGTCACACCTTCCCGAAGGTTTGGTTTATCTCCAGTAGCAACAATAACTAAGGTCGCCGACAAGGGGACAATAATAGAGAGTTGCAACATTAGCTCTAAAGATAAGTTCATGGCGTTAGCCCAAACAAGCTTTGAGCTGCCGCCTGTGCTACCTGCACACTAAGGCGAGTATCGATACCAAAATAAATATTCGCGATGGTTAGTGTCCATATGGGGACGAGAAACAATATGGGCGCTTCTTTGACTGCGGCATTATCAACTAGTGGCTGTTTGAAGTAAGCGACTTCGATGATTCGCCAGAGATAAACAACAGTTAATATTGCTGCTAACAGAATAAGCACAGCAACGGGCCACCAACCTTGTTCAAGCAATGCACTAAGCAGGTACCATTTGCTGACAAACCCAACGGTTAACGGCATACCAATTAAACTCAAACCAGCGACCACGATCGCAGCCATTGTCAGTGGCATCTGCCGGCCTAAACCGTGAAAATTATTGAGTTGAACATCATCTAGCCGGTACATCACCGCAGCTAAGGCTAAAAAAATTGCACATTTCATCAACGCGTGATTAAACACATGTAATAAGGTTGCGGTTAAACCCGTTACTGTACTAATGCTAAAACCAACAATCATATAGCCAATTTGAGCAATACTCGAATAAGCAAACAGGTGCTTAATATTATTTTGATAGATTGCCGAAATTGAAGCGATAAAAATTCCGATCAGGCCAAGTGCCATAAACAAGCTTTGTAGAGGTATGGTGGTGAAAGAAAAAGACAAGCCAAAAACGGAGAAAGTAAGGCGAATAAGTAAATAAATAGCGACTTTTGTTGCTGTTGCGGCGAAGAAGGCGGTGACAATTGATGGCGCGTATGCATAGGCATTAGGTAACCAATGATGAAGCGGGAATAGGGCCAGCTTTAAACATACGCCGACAATAACAAAAGCAAAAGCAGTAAATACGGTACGTGTTTGTGCCACTTCAGGTAGGCGTTGCGAGAGATCTTGCATGTTCAGTGTGCCCGTCATTTGATACATCAAGCCAACACCAATTAAAATAAACGTTGCACCAATTGTCCCCATAATCAGGTATTGATACGAGGCCCAAAGCGCACGTTTGTTTTTACCCATAGCGATTAAAGCATACGAAGAAAGTGACGATATTTCTAAAAAGACAAAAACATTAAAGGCATCCCCTGTGGCGACAATACCCAACATACCGGTGAGTGATAACAAATATAAAACATAAAATAGCGTGTGTTTGTTTTTATCTATTTCTTTTTCTATGCTAGTTTGAGCGGCAAACAACACAATGGTACTTATTGCTGAAATAATCAGCAACAGAAAAGCATTAAGCTTATCAATTCGATATTCAATTCCCCAGGGGGCTTGCCAGCCACCTAATTCGTAACTGAGTACGCCTGAAGTCATTACTTGCTGTAATAACAAAATACTGATCAAAAATGTCAGGCCACTGACCAACAGAGAAAACAGCCAGACCAGCTGTGCACGCTTGAATATCAGGCAAATAGGTGCAGCCATCAGCGGGACAATCACTTGCAAAACCGGAAGGTGTGATATCACGCTTGTTTTCTCTCTTTTTTATCCGCCTGAATTTGATTATCTTGCCGTTGAATCTCTTCTTCTTCAATACTGCCATAAGCGGCTTTTATGCGGATCACTAATGACAGAGCTAAAGCGATGGTAGCAATGCCAACCACAATCGCAGTGAGAATTAACGCATGCGGTAAAGGGTTAGAGTATTGAATGATATCGTCAGCTAAGATAGGCGCTGTACCACCAACAACTTTTGCCATACTGATATAAAATATGAATACAGAGGTTTGGAAAAGAGTCAGGCCAACGATTTTTTTAATTAAGTTGCCATGAGCAATCACGATATATAGCCCAATCATCATCAGTATTACCACAATCCAGTTATTAAAAAGTCCGATTAACATTAAGGTGACTCCTGATTGTGTTGATTTTCATTACTGAGTTGCCGCTCTCTATAATCGGCAAAGTTGAAAAAGATAATGATCATCACTGAAGCAACCGTGCAACCAACGGCCCACTCGATTAAGAGAATCCCCAAATGCTGACCCGCAATGGCATCGTTGGATAAGAAATTATAGTCAAAGAAATTGCCGCCGTTGAGTAAAGAGACGAGGCCAACACAGCCATAAAGCAAAACGCCTGTAGCAGCAATCAACTGGATAAAAGCTTGATTAATGACGATGCGGGCTGTGCTTAAACCAAATAACATCGCATATAAAATAATCGCCGCAGCGAAGATCACGCCAGCCTGAAAACCACCCCCTGGGCCGAAATCACCATGAAATTGAACATAAAGTGCAAACAACAGAATAAAAGGCAGCAATATTTTAGTGACGATGCGGATAACAAGGTGCTGCTCATGCATCGAGTCATTAACCGCGGCAATTTTGTCACCTTTAATTGGGCGGCGAACGATGGATAACAGTGCCAACACCCCAACTCCAGCGGTAAAGATGACAACAAGTTCGCCGAACGTATCAAACGCTCTGTAGCTTGCAAGTATAGATGTTACGATATTGGGTATCCCAATTTCTTGCATGGAATCGTTAATATACCTAGGGGCAACATGGCTGTGAACCGGTGCATCGGCGGAGCCAAAATATGGCATATCCAAGGTGCCGTAGATCAGCAAGCCACCGGTTATGACGACAAGAAGCAGTGCCGGAAAGGGTTTATGCCGGGTGGTATTCTCACTACGTCCGGTCATTGTTATGACGACTAACATTAGCAAGGTTGATATACCTGCTCCCACTGCAGCTTCAGTAAAGGCCACATCGACTGCATCCATAGCAACAAAAAAACTCGCGGACAATAAACCGTAAATACCTGAGAGCATAATGACCGCAAACAGATCTTTCATCCGAATTATGGCAATAGCAACAACCAGCAATAAGGTTAATAATACGATATCAATCAAAATTTCGATGAGGCAGTCTCCTTGCTTTTTAAATCAAGAGAACTCTGCTCAAGCGTGTTCTGGCTAAGTTTTGGCATCAGCCCATTATGCAATGCTGCTTTGGCGAGTACATGGCTTGTCGTTGGGCTGAGCAACAAGGTCAATAATAGGATCATGACTAGCTTGGCAAACACTAAAAGATCGGTACTGTGTAGCATCAGGCCGATCAAAATCATAGCAGCGCCCAGGGTACCGGTGACGCCAACTGCGTGCATACGGGTATAAAAATCGGGAAAGCGTAATATGCCGATGCCGCCTGAGACACAAAGAAAGCTACCGATAAATAAACACAAGCCACTGCTAAAATTTATAACAATATCCATTTAGGGCTCCTTTTCTGTCGATTTACGGTTGCAAGGTTCTGCGCCAGGCGTATGCTTAAATTGATTAGTATCTGAGTAACGTAATACCGCAATGACACTGATAAAGTTGATCAGCGCATAGACAATCGCAATATCCAAAAATTCAGGCCGGCCCATGACAAAGCCTAATAAAGAAATCAGCAATACCGTTTTCGTGCCAAACATGTTGACTGCCAAAATACGATCATAAAATGTTGGCCCAGAAATCCCTCGGATGATTGCTAAAATCATGGCGACAAAAATGGCCAGTGTGGCAGCAACTAACATTAGCGTTCCAACACACTTACCCGGCGATCCATTTCACCGGCTGTTAATGATTCAATATCCTTATAGAGTAGGGCGTGCACGATAATTTCGTCGTCTACTAAATCGATGGTGACAGTTCCTGGGGTTAAGCTAATGGAATTTGCATAGATGACTTTTCCCATGTCAGTTTTTTGACTGATTTTAATTGTTTTTAGTGTTGGAGATATACTTTCATTACCAAGCCAAATGTGTTTTACCACGGTGATATTGGCTTTAATAATCTCTTTAACAAGCCACAGATAGTAAGCCAAGATATTAGGCGTTAAATATAACGGTTGAGATTCTTGATCAACAACATCCATTTGATGTGAAATAATTAGCACTAAGGTAATAGATGCAGCGCCAAGCAACAACATGAGTGTGCTATAGTGACCTGAATTGAGTAACCAAAATGCAGCTAAAGTCAAAAATAAACTGATGGTATGTCGTTTCATGATTCCTCACCTCTAAGTATTTATAAAAAAATTTTAATCATTACCATTGTGGCTAACAAAATCAGATATATTGAAGGTGGTGGAAGAGATATTCGATTCTATTTTGGTTGATTTTTGACAGTATTTCGTGAGATTAATTAATCTTGTGCGAGTTTTATTATCAAACAATCGGTGCGCAAATGATGCAGCACTTTTTCGGCGAGATTACCCAAAAAAAAGCCACTAACGCCTTCACGGCCAACGCAGCCGATAATCACCAAATCACTGTTTAATTCGTTAGCCTGATGGGGAATGGTTCGATCCGGTGGCCCTGCGGTGATATGACTGGTTACCGAACTCATCTCAGACTGAGCCAGCAGTTTCTGCATTTTTTCTTGCGCAGCTGCCCCTTTTTTCTGCTTGACTGAATGTTTATTCACCACGTCAAATTCCAGCAGTGCTTTTGCAATGGGAATACTATACATCGCGTGTAATTGGTTGTGGGTAACCCCGGACAAGGCTTCTCCCCAACGTAGTATTAAAGAATTTAGTTGTTGATGATGACTTTCGTCGGTTGATAAGTCCAAAGCTAATAAAATATTGGTTTTGCTTTTCCACTTAACGTGGCTGGCGATCAATATTGGACAGGGTAAATGTCGTGTTAATGTCCAGTCAGAAGGGGTGTGAAACAATGATTCACTACGGTGCCCCCCCTTGATCACTAGGTCTACAGGTTTTTGAATACAGCGATTCACCACCCAGTCGGCGATGTTATCACTAACAATCACTGCGCTAGTGATTTCTGTCTCATCATCAAAAATGCTATGAATATTGGAGGTAAGTGATTGTTTAGCCTGTTCTATATGCTGTTCGAGAGTAATGTCAGAGTCGTTGCTATGCTGGATAAATTTGATTATTTCCACCGTCGCGTTGATAGGCTGGGTAATATCGCGAGCCTTTTCTAACGAGAGTATATCGTCGTCTTCTATGTCAGCAATAACCAATACCTGTTTATTCATGGAATTCACTCCTCCTATATTAATATATAAGAGCATAACCTAGGCTTTGTCAATTATAGGCTGGTCCAACCTTGGGTGTTTGGGAGTAAAACCAAGCTCCATTACAATTCCATCAGAAATTCCTGTAATAAGTGCTGTAGTTGAAGTTGATATGTAAACTTTCTTCGTTTGTTAAAATTCAGAGGTAAAATGTTGAGTGCCGATAACGGCATAAGTACTGGTAATATAAAGGGATCTAAATGTTTAGATCCCTAATCGCGCATCTGCCTACTGTCAGCATCTTTTAGTGTTAATTAACGGTAAATCGAAACAGGGCTAATGAGCAGCCGCATAGTGTTCCACTTCACTCCACACGCGAAGCACGTTACCAGACAGTATTTTGCTTATATCTGCTTCACTGTAGCCACGTTCGAGTAGGCCATCGATTAAATTAGGGTAGCTGGCAACATCTTTTAAGCCGGTAGGTAAGCTATCTCCCACACCATCATAATCTGACCCTATGCCGACATGCTCAATACCGATGAGTTGAATAACATGATCAAAATGATCGAGTACATCATCTAAACTGGCATAAGGAAAAGGCGTTGATTGCAAGTAATCTTGCTCAAATTGTTTTGCTTCAGGGCTTGCTTTGGTTAGAGTGTTTGCCGTTAAAAATTTCGCCAGTTCAGCTTTGTAAGTATCTTTATGAGCTCGAGATTTCTTCGAGATAAAGGTCGAGCCAAAGTTTATCTGAATGACACCACCATTGTTGGCAAGTTTCATTAACATCTCGTCACTCATATTGCGCTCAAACTCTGGGGTAAAATGTCTTGCCGATGAATGTGATGCAATCACCGGAGCCTTTGATAATTCCATCACCTGATAAAACGAATCATCAGATATGTGTGATACATCGATCATCATGCCGATATTATTCATCTCGGCTACCAAAGCTTTACCAAAATCGGTTAATCCGCGGGCAGGGCGTAGCGGGTCATAGGAGGAATCGGAGATATGATTCGCTTTCGAATGCGATAAAGTAATGTAACGGACACCGCGGTGATAAAAGTGCGTTAAATTTTCAAGTTTACCTTCAATTGGACTGCCATTTTCCATCCCCATCGGCAATGAAATAAGTCCTTGTGCAAAGTGCTGCTGCACATCTTTCACGCTTGTGGCAACAGCAAATTTATCAGGAGCATTGGCAACGATTGTTTCAACACCATCAATCAGTTTATCGGCAAGCTCTTTACTGCCGCCGGTAAGTTGTAACACGGCAGGTATATAGATAGACATGAAAGGAGCATTTAAGCCGCCGGCTTTTGCTCTAGGATAGTCAAAATCGCCATCTGATGTGGCTTTGCTGACATCTTGCCAGTTCTTTTCTAAACGATAAGGAACATCAATGTGGCCATCTAAAATAATATATTTTTGCGCCAATTCAGCCCCTCTGGTTTTCTCATTTTTAACTTCCGCTTCGTTCTCGCAGCCGGTCAGAATAAAAGTTGTGGCCAATAAAAAAGTGCTGGCAATCATGGTTTTATTAATGATCATAATTGTTTCTTAGTTGAAATTTGCTTATAGCAATTTGGTATCAGCATACTTGTTTTCAGGCCCATTGTGAAATTGCGGATTACTATTTTGCTATATTTAACTAAGCTAATATTTGATAAGGCTATTATTTTGCAGAACGATATTTAAAATATCTAAGGTTAATTTTATGGAAACAACCCCGTCTAAACAATACTTAAAGATCAAAGCAAAACATCCGGACTTTATTAATGCAGTGGAAGTACTGGGAACAACGATAAAACAAGAAGGGCCGATAGATAATAAAACTGCGCAACTGGTTCAGCTCGCGGCGGCAGCATCGATTCGTTCTGAAGGCGCGGTACACAGCCATACCAAAAGAGCCATCAATGCAGGTGCACAAGCTGATGAAATTTATCACACCCTTATTTTGCTCACCAGCACTATTGGGTTTCCCAACGTTATGGCGGCATTGAGTTGGGCTGAGGATGTAATTGAAAACTCTTAAGCTCGGAATAGTACCTTCTGGCAATAGTTACAGCGATAAATAGTATGGGTATTTGATGGTTACCAGGTGCTTTTGTGATTTAATCATGTTTTAGTTTTCACTTTAAATACAGGTGAATTTTTGTGAGTTTGAATAAGAAAAGAGCCAGTTTAATTGCGCTCTCCATGGTAATCACACTTTTTTTGTTGCGGGTATATCTTCATTTATTTCCAGATACAAATTTTGACCTTGGTTCTTACAACATACATCATTTATTTAGCGGTTTGTTATTGATCACTTTTGCCGGGATCCCATTAGTAATATTTAGTGGTAATAATCGTCTACTCGATATCACCTCGATTGTATTTGGTATTGGTTTGAGTATGGCTTTGGACGAATGGGTTTATCTCATCGCAACGGATGGTAGTGATAACGCATACCTCTTACCAATATCCTTTTGGGGGGCTGTGTTGATGATAGGACTAGTCTTGGTCTACATATGGAGCATTATCTTTCTCTGGCAGAAGTTTACCAAAAATAAGCGACTCAAATAAGACTAACTTCAGCTTTAGCCGACAGTCCATTAAAATGAATCTTCAATATTAATTCAATGCCTGAGGCAGGCGTTACTGTGCTGTTGTGGTCATTGTCTATAATTAACTCAACCAAAATACGGATTGTAACCGTGATTGCATTTATTGATTGGGCAAAACTATGACCAAATACCGTATCGAAAGTGACTCATTTGGCGAGTTAAAAGTCCCACGTGATAAGTACTATGGCGCGCAATCGGCGCGGTCCTTAAAGAATTTTCCTATTGGCGTGGAAACAATGCCCAAGCCGTTAATTCGAGCCCTGGGCATTGTCAAACAGTCAGCCGCACAGGTGAATAAGGATTTTGGACTGCTAAAACCCTTAGTTGCTAAGGCGATCATTAAGGCCGCTGCAGAGGTCATGGCAGGTAAACTCGATGAGCACTTTCCGCTCTCTGTTTGGCAGACCGGCTCAGGGACGCAAAGTAATATGAATACTAATGAAGTGATTAGCAACCGGGCAATTGAACTTCTCGGTGGCATTAAAGGCAGCAAAACACCAGTTCACCCTAACGATCATTGCAATATGGGGCAGTCGTCAAATGATGTCTTTCCTACGGCGATGCATATTGCTGCGGTTGAAGAGATCAGCCATCGTTTATTACCGGCATTACATTACCTACATGATGAATTAAATGCTAAGTCTAAATCATTTACGCAATTGGTAAAAATTGGCAGAACGCATATGCAGGATGCAACCCCATTGACACTTGGACAGGAATTTTCGGGTTACAGCGCACAAATGAATAACGCCATCCGCAGAGTTGAAGCGATATTGCCGGCACTTTACCCGCTGGCTCAAGGTGGTACTGGTGTTGGCACTGGGCTCAATACGGTCAAAGGTTTTGATGGCAAGTTTGCCGAGCAAGTGGCAAAGGTGAGCAAACTTCCCTTTAGCACGGCAGACAATAAATTTGAAGCACTGGCTGCTCACGATGCTATGGTTGAGGCTAGTGGCGCGTTAAATACTATCGCGGTCAGTTTAATGAAAATTGCCAACGATATGCGCCTGCTAGGATCAGGGCCACGTTGTGGTATTGGTGAAATTCGCCTTCCTGAAAATGAACCCGGTTCGTCGATTATGCCCGGTAAGGTAAACCCAACACAATGTGAGGCGTTGACCATGATTGCTGCGCAGGTAATGGGAAATCATGTAACCATTTCAATTGCTGGTTCGAGTGGCCATTTTGAACTGAATGCGTTCAAACCCGTCATTATTTATAATTTGTTGCAATCCGTCCGTTTGCTTGCCGATGGGTGCCAGTGTTTTACCGAAAAATGTGTAACTGGTATCTGCGCTAATGAGGAGCATATAGCGGAACTAGTTAATAAATCATTAATGCTGGTTACGGCACTAAATCCACATATTGGCTATGATGATGCCAGTAGAATCGCCAAACGAGCTCATCGGGATGGCTGCACACTTATCGAAGCGGCTGTTGCCCTAAAATTAGTGACTGCAGAGCAGTTTAAACAATGGGTTGTGCCTGAGCAAATGACTGGCCCGAAAGGGAATTGATGGGTGAAATTACGCGAGGTTAAAACCCCGCCAACCAGCGGTTACGTTTCCAAGGTTGGCGGGACTTTAGTCTCGCGTTTTGGCGATAGCCACGTTACCTTGATTACGGCAAATTACGATGCGAGGTTAAAACCCCGCCAACCCTAATAAAAAAACCAGTGGAACACTGGCTTTTATCGTTTTTGCTAATCGCTACAAATTAGTAACTTTCATTATGCACGGCTTGCACCGCACGGCCTGAAGGATCGGCCATATTCTTAAAGCTTTCATCCCAAGCCAAGGCGGCTTCTGTTGAACAGGCAACTGATTTACCACCGGGTACACATTCTGCAGCCGAGGCAAGCGGGAAGTGTTGTTCAAATATAGTACGATAGAAATAGGCTTCTTTCGTATCTGGCGTATTGTGTGGAAATTTGAATTCTGCGTTGGCCAGTTGTTGATCGCTCACTTGCTCTTCAACGTGTTCTTTTAAACTGTCAATCCAGGAATAGCCAACACCATCAGAAAATTGCTCTTTTTGACGCCACAAGATTTCTTCTGGTAAATAACCTTCAAAGGCAGAACGTAACACATGTTTCTCAATTTTACCGTCTTTACACATCTTGTCTTCAGGGTTGATGCGCATGGCAACGTCCATAAATTCTTTATCTAAAAACGGAACACGAGCTTCAATGCCCCAGGCAGACATGGATTTATTTGCCCGCAAACAATCAAACATATGCAGTTTATCAAGCTTGCGTACTAACTCTTGATGAAATTCTTGCGCGTTAGGCGCTTTGTGGAAGTATAAGTAACCGCCAAAAATTTCATCCGCACCTTCACCTGAAAGTACCATTTTGATACCCATAGCTTTGATTTTACGGGCCATCAAATACATCGGGGTCGAAGCACGAATGGTAGTAACATCGTAGGTTTCGATGTGATAAATCACTTCTTTTAACGCATCAATACCATCTTGTACGGTAAAGGTAATACTGTGGTGAATGGTACCAATAGAATCTGCCACTTTTTGTGCGGCGATTAAGTCAGGTGAACCTTCTAAACCACAGGCAAATGAATGCACTTTTGGCCACCAGGCTTCACTAAGATCATTTTCTTCGATACGACGGGCGGCAAATTTTTGCGTAATTGACGATACTAACGACGAATCCAAACCACCAGAGAGTAAAACGCCATAAGGCACATCGGTCATCAAGTGACCTTTTACCGATTGCTCAAACGCAGTACGTAATTCAGCAATGTCGGTTTCATTATTTTTTATGGCTTCATAATCGGTCCAGTCGCGTTGATAGTAAGGCTTGATTTCGCCGTCATTACTATCTAAGAAATGTCCCGGAGGAAATTCGCTCACCGTGTTACAAATTGGCATTAACGCTTTCATTTCTGAAGCAACATAGAAGTTACCATGTTCATCATTACCCATGTATAACGGAATGATGCCCATATGATCACGAGCGACTAAATAGCTGTTGTCTGCCTGATTATATAAACAGAAGGCAAACATGCCTTGTAATTTATCGATAAAGTTAACGCCAAACTCTGCATACAAAGGTAAAATCACTTCACAGTCAGATTTGGTCTGAAACGCATAATCAACCGTTAAATTAGCTTCGAGTTGTTTGTGATTGTAGATCTCGCCATTAACAGCTAACACATTATTTCGATTTTGATTATATAAAGGTTGTGCGCCATTTTCGGTATCAACAATCGCCAAGCGCTCGTGCACTAATATTGCGTTGTCATTGGAATATACCCCAGACCAGTCGGGTCCACGGTGTCTTAGCAAGCGGGAGAACTCAATGGCTTGCTCCCTTAATTTACTGGCATCAGACTTGATGTCCAGAATACAAAAAATTGAACACATAATGCGTGTTTCCTTTATTAATCAAAATCGAAATTTATTCACCAGTGAGAATCTAATATTTACTGGTAAAAATCAATAGCAATTCGCTAAGAATTAGAATAATTACTTCAAAATACTGAAAAAAAATGGCATAAGTTATAATTTTTCTAATTTTTCTAGTTTTTCCGTTGAAATTCGCTTGATTTAGACCATTGTGGCCAATCTTCTGAATCAGCAACTTGATATAAAACATCGAAAGTCACTTGTAGATCTTGTATTGCACCGGAAAAGTCCCACTCTGGATTATATTCATCACAGGCCTGATGATAACATTTGCGCATTTTAGGTAACGTCGCCTTGCGATATGCGGCAGTTTCCGCATCAACAGGCTTACCGCCACCACCAGCGTATAATGCCGGCACGCCAACTTTGGCAAAATTGAAATGATCAGAGCGATAGTAACTACCAGCACCAGGGTTGGTTTCTTTTACCAATACTCTATTTTGTTTATTAGCAGCGACTTTCAGATAATTCTCCATTTCTGATTTACCTAAACCGTTAACCACCAAATCTTTAGTTTTGCCTAGAATATTCAAGCTGTCTAAATTCAATACGCCAACGGTTTTATTCAAAGCATATACCGGGTGTTGGGCGTAGTACTTTGAACCAAGCAAACCTTGCTCTTCTGCCGTCGTGGCAATAACCGTAACAGAACGCTTTGGCGCTTTATCCAGGCTGGATAAAGCATTGGCAATCTCAATGATACCGCCGATACCGGTAGCGTTATCGTGCGCGCCGTTATAAATTTTATCCCCGGGTAAATCATCATTTTTACCTATATGATCCCAATGACCAGTCAGTAGTACGTGTTCATCTGGAGTTTCACTGCCAGGCAAGGTGGCGATAAAGTTGTATGAGCTAGACTTTTTAACGGTACTTTTCACCGTTGCCGATGCCGTTAACCCTAATGGTTTACTGATAGGCCCTTGCATCGCTTTGTTTTTATACGTGGTGAAATCAAGTCCAGCTTGGGCAAACATCGCTTTGGTGCTGGCTAAAGACAACCAACCTTCAATTTGAACCCTGCCTTTATTACCATCTTCGCGATATAAGCTGTATTGTGGGCCAGTCCAACTATTGGTTACCACTGACCAGCCGTAAGACGCTGGCGCAGTTTCATGAACGATAATAGCAGCAGCAGCGCCTTGACGGCTTGCTTCTTCATACTTATATGTCCAACGGCCATAATAAGTCATCGCACTACCGGTAAACAGACTTGGGATTTCAGAAGCAAAGCCAGGATCGTTAACCAGCATTACCACTGTCTTGCCCTTAACATCTATGCCTTCATAATCATTCCATTTATACTCTGGAGCATTCACACCATAGCCAACAAAAACAATTTCTGAGTCTTTAATTTGCTCAAGTTCGCTGAATCTGGAAGTCCCTAACACCATGTCTTCAACATAGTTAAACTGCTCCGACTTGCCTTTACCTTTAATGGTTAATTTCATCTCGGCAAGGGCGGTGACTTCAGCCAGTTCAACCGGTTGTAAAAAACTGCCGTTGTTGCCTGGTTGCCATCCTGCTGTTTTAAATTCGCGGGTTAAACAATCGAGTACTTTCTTTTCTCCGGCAGAAGTTGGCAGACGACCTTCAAATTCATCAGAGGATATGGTTTTTACGTGCTGATGTAATTTGCTTGCCGAGATACCTTGATAGGCTTGTTCAAATGTTTTGGCACTGGCTGCACAGGTCACAGCCAAGGTACAACACATGCTGATAAGTTTTATGGATTTATTCATTGTATATTTTTCATTTTATCAATCGAGATCCGTTAATCTACCCCTTGTATTCTCACAAATAAAGCATTTGTTGCTAACTGTTGCAATTTGTAACACCTTTTGAGATTAATGGATTGCTTTGTCTAGTAACAAGGTTACAATTGAAAGCAATCTGGATAGCTGCATAATCAAACCGTTGGTTTTGCAGATTTTTATCCGCCACCAATTTCTTTTTTGCTTGCTGAGTAATAATAACATCATAATAATAAAGGATTTTAATGATTTCAGTTGAGAATTTAACGAAAACATTTGCAATGAAAGCAAATAAAAAAAACAGCCTGGCAACGACAAAAGATCCGCGCGAACAGGGTAACCAGTTTCACGCCTTAAAAGATGTCAGTTTTCATTGTAAAAAAGGTGAAGTGCTAGGATTGCTTGGCCCCAATGGCGCCGGCAAAACCACCACCTTAAGAATCTTATCGACCGCACTTAAGCCAGATTCCGGGGCAATCATTGTCAACGATGTTGATGTGGTAAAGAAACCGAAAGTCGCAAAACAAAAAATAGGCTTCTTATCGGGAAAAACCGGCCTTTATGGTCGACTCACGGCAAGGGAGAATATCGAGTTCTTTGCAAAATTACATGGCGTAAGTGATGAGTTTCTGAAAAATGATGCCGATGAAATTTATCAAGATTTAGATATTACCGCATATTTAGAGCGTCGGGTTGAGGACTTATCTACCGGTATGCAGCAGAAAGTATCAATAGCCCGTGCAGTGATCCACAAACCGGAAGTATTGGTATTGGATGAGCCAACTACCGGCCTGGATATCATGGCTACCGAAACCATTCTTGAATTTGTGCAGTTAATGCGAGAGCAGGGCACGGCAGTCATTTTTTCGACCCATCACTTAGATGAGATAGCGTTACTCGCCGATCGAGTATCGGTGATAAATCAAGGCAAAAGTTGCTTTGATGGTACGGTTAGCGATTTTAAACAACAAGCAAGCGATGAAGATTTACGTCGTGCCTTTATGAATGTACTACACGGAGTTAACTAATATGTGGCAAGTCTATATTAAAGAGTTAATTGAGCTGTTACGCGACAAAAAAACGTTATTTTTTATCGTTGCCTTACCTATGGTGATTTTCCCGGTATTGTTTGGTTTGATGGGGTTTCTCGGAGCAAAAGCCGCGGTTAGTGAACAAGAAAAAGTGATCCGTTATTTGTTAGTCAATGAAAGTGCGGCGCCAGAATTTGCCAGCAACTTGTTTTACCACAACGATTTTAAACCGGTAAAGTTAAAGTTGGAAACGGAAGCTGAGATCATTGAGGCGATAAAAGCCAATAAATTAGATTTGGTGATCGTACTTAATAAAGATTTTAAAACTCAATTTGATAATTCTGAAACTTCGGTTTGGAAAGCGTATTTTAATGGCGCGAATCTCATTGGCGGCATCAAATTTAAGATGCAAAATGCGTTGGCAAAGTTTAATGAAGATTTACAACTGCAAATCTTCACTAACATGGGCTTTGATCAGGCGCAGTTTGCCGCATTTAAAAAACCGGTAGACATTGAGCAATTTGATACCGCCGATGAAAGAGAAAGTTTTGGTGAAAAAATTGGTGGCCTCATTCCCTACATCCTGATCCCACTGTGTTTAACCGGAGCCATGTACCCGGCCATTGATTTAGGGGCGGGTGAAAAAGAGCGCGGTACCATAGAAACGCTACTATTGACGCCGATATCACGCTTTTCACTGGTGATAGGCAAATTTTTATGTATTACCACCACCGCCGTTATGACGGCATTAATCACCATATTTAGTATGGTGTTTTGGTCTTTTATTGTCGGCCAGCTGCTTGATGTGAAAGTGGTTTCTGAAATATTAGGGTCGGTAGGTATTCTCGATTACGGCTTGATTGTTTTGCTATTGATCCCGGTTTCCGCGATTTTTGCTGCGACATTATTGGCGATTTCCATTTATGCCAGTAGTTATAAAGAAGCACAAAATTATATGGGGCCGTTGTCGATATTGGTGATCTTTCCGGTTATCGTCGGCATGACACCTGGGGTTTCGCTGAACTTAACCTGGTCATTAGTACCCATTGCCAATGTTTCCCTGGCAATAAAAGAACTGTTAAAGGGCACCATAGATTATAGCCTGCTAATCCCAATATTTGCGTCAACCGGATTTTTTGCACTGATTTCGATATTATTTTGTGTGCACTGGTTTAACAAAGAGTCGGTTTTATTTCGGTAATTATCACATTGCTGCAGTAATTTCCCGATTTCATTAAAAAAAACAGAAAAATCACAGTGTTTTTCTGTTTTTCCTCTATATCAGCGATGATTTTCGTGTAAAATTATCGCTTTTCTAATTTAGGCGCGTTGCGCGCATAACTAACACTCAATAGCGATAGCAGCATCGCCAGAGGAAGACATGAATCTAGATGATATTATCTTGCAAGCCGAACAAGCGGTTGCAAGTGCACAAGAGCCAGCGGCACTTGACCAGGTTAGGGTTGAGTTTTTAGGCAAAAAAGGCAAGTTAACCGAGCAACTAAAAGGCTTAGGCAAACTCAGTAAAGAAGAGCGTCCAAAAGCAGGGCAGTTAATTAACGTTGCCAAACAACAAGTGCAAAAGCTCATTCATCTTCGCGGCGAATTGTTACGTGCAGAACAAATTAAAGCCAAGCTTGCCAGCGAATCTATTGATGTCACTTTACCGGGTAATACGTGCGAACAAGGTGGTTTGCATCCGGTAACTCGTACTATTGAACGGATCGAGAGCTTCTTTGGTGAATTAGGCTTTGAAGTGAAAGCCGGTCCTGAAATTGAAGATGACTTTCATAACTTTGATGCGTTAAACATTCCTGATCATCATCCGGCCCGTGCCGATCATGATACCTTCTATTTCAATCCGAAATTGGTGTTACGTACGCAAACCTCTGGTGTGCAAATTCGTACCATGGAAACTGAACAACCGCCACTGCGTATTATCTCTCCTGGTCGTGTATATCGAAACGATTACGATCAAACCCATACGCCAATGTTCCATCAGGTAGAAGGTTTAATGGTGGATAAAGACGTTAGTTTTACTCACTTAAAAGGCATTTTGCACGACTTTTTACACAATTTCTTCGAAGAAGATTTAGAGATTCGCTTCCGTCCATCTTACTTCCCATTCACAGAGCCTTCTGCAGAAGTGGATGTTATGGGCAAAAATGGTAAATGGTTAGAAGTATTAGGTTGCGGTATGGTACATCCAAACGTACTGCGTAGCGTTGGCATCGACCCTGAAGTTTATACCGGTTTTGCCTTTGGCATGGGGGTTGAGCGTTTAAGCATGTTGCGTTACGGCGTTACCGATTTACGTTCATTCTTTGAGAATGATCTTCGCTTATTAAAACAGTTCAAGTAGGAAGCCGATAAATGAAATTTAGTGAATCTTGGTTGCGTGAGTGGGTAAACCCGGCAATTTCTTCAGATGAGTTAGCTCATCAAATTACTATGGCTGGCCTTGAAGTGGATGGCGTTGATGCCGTTGCTGGCGAATTTAGCAAGGTTGTTGTTGGTGAAGTGATCGAATGTGGTCAACACCCCGATGCCGATAAGTTACAAGTTACCAAAGTAAACGTTGGCGATGAAGTTGTCGACATCGTTTGTGGTGCAAAAAACTGTCGCCTTGGCCTTAAAGTCGCCGTGGCAAAAGTTGGCGCGGTATTACCGGGCAACTTTAAAATTAAAAAAGCCAAATTACGTGGCGTGCCATCGCATGGCATGTTGTGTAGCGAATCTGAAATTGGCTTAGCAGATAGTGCTGACGGTATCATGGAATTACCCGTTGATGCGCCTATTGGCACCTGTGTACGAGAGTATCTTGATTTAAACGATGTCACTATCGATGTCGACTTAACCTCGAACCGTGGTGACTGTTTAGGCATTAAAGGCTTAGCTCGTGAAGTAGGGGTGTTAAATAGCCTTGCTGTCGATGAAGTTGAAATTAATGAGCAAGTTGCCACTATTAACGATGCATTAACGCTAAACATTGCGGCCGGTGCTGCCTGTCCTCGTTACTTAGCCCGGGTAATTAAAAACATTAATGCCACAGCAACTACGCCACTTTGGATGGTTGAGAAACTACGTCGTTGTGGCGTGCGTGCAATCGATCCTGTCGTTGATGTAACCAATTACGTGCTACTTGAACTTGGTCATCCAATGCATGCTTTTGATCTTGATAAGATTGATGGCGGTATTAATGTACGCTTTGCCGAGGCAGATGAAGAATTGACGTTATTAGATGGCAATGAAGTGAAACTGTCAGAACAGACTTTAGTGATTGCTGATGATAACAAAGCGTTAGCGATTGCCGGTATCTTTGGCGGTCAAGACTCAGGTGTTACTGCAACAACGACAGATATTTTATTAGAGAGTGCGTTTTTCGCACCGTTAGCCATTTTAGGTAAAGCCCGCCAATACGGTTTGCATACTGATGCATCACACCGCTATGAGCGTGGTGTTGACCCGCAAATGCAGCATCAGGCGATGCAACGCGCCACGACGTTATTATTAGACATTGTTGGTGGTGAAGCCGGTCCTGTGGTTGAAGCAGTTAGTGCCGAGCACATTCCTGCAGAACGTGTAGTGACGTTACGCCGTAGTAAATTAGATTCACTTATCGGCATTCATATTGAAACCGAAACGGTTACTGAAATCCTGACTCGCCTGGGCTTAACCGTAAAATTTAATGACGATGTATGGACCACAACCGTACCAGCGTATCGTTTTGATATCAAAATTGAAGAAGATTTAACCGAAGAAGTTGCCCGCGTATTTGGTTATAACAACATACCCAATGTGTCGCCAATGGCCAAACTTAGCATGCGTCAGCATAATGAAGCTAAGCTTACTATTGCTAAATTCCGCAACACTTTGGTTGCTCGCGGTTATCAAGAAGCGATCACTTATTCGTTTGTTGACCCGAAAGTACAAAGCTTATTACACCCGGAACAAGAAGTGATGACCTTACCTCATCCAATTTCTTCCGAAATGTCGGTAATGCGGCTAAGTTTATGGACCGGCTTAATTCAATCTGTGGTGTATAACCAAAACCGCCAACAAAGCCGTGTGCGCTTGTTTGAATGTGGATTACGCTTTTTACCCGATAATGATGCTGAAAATGGTGTGAGCCAACAAGCAATGATTTCAGGGATTATCACCGGACTTAAAAATGGTGAGCACTGGAATTTGGATAAAGCCGCGGTAGACTTCTTTGATGCAAAAGGTGATGTTGAAGCCTTATTAGCCTTAACTGCAGACAGCAATGCTTATGAGTTCAAGGCCGCTGATATACCGGCATTACACCCTGGCCAAACCGCAGCAATTTATCGTGGTGATGCATTGGTTGGTTATGTTGGTGCTGTGCACCCTGAACTTGAGCGTAAATTAGGATTAAATGGTCGCACTTTAGTGTTTGAACTGCTGCAAAGTGAGATTTTGACGCAAAAAATCCCACTAATGCAAGAGATTTCAAAGTTCCCAGCGAACCGTCGTGACATCGCAGTAGTGGTAAAAAATGAAGTAAATGCAAAAAAAGTGCTACAACTCATTGAAAAGGTTGGCACAAATCATTTAGTTAGCCTAGAATTGTTTGATGTATACCAAGGTAAAGGTATCGAACCAGGTTTTAAGAGCCTGGCAATCGCATTAACATTGCAAGACCATGAGAGAACTCTTGAAGAAAAGGACATCTCTGAAGTCGTTAATACTGTGGTCGATGCATTAAAAAGCGAACTTGACGCATCACTGAGAGACTAAGAATATGGCGCTAACCAAAGCAGAAGTATCAGAGCATTTATACGAAGAAGTCGGTTTAAGTAAACGGGATGCCAAATTATTGGTGGAAGAATTCTTCGAAGAAATTAGAGGCAGTTTAGAGAACGGTGAACAAGTAAAGTTATCAGGTTTTGGTAATTTTGATTTACGCACCAAAAATGAACGACCGGGAAGAAACCCTAAAACAGGTGAAGATATCCCAATTTCTGCCAGGAAGGTAGTTACCTTTAGACCGGGTCAAAAATTAAAAAACCGGGTAGAAGAAGCGAACAACGGAAAATAAAAATTTAACGTTTTCAACGTTAAATAATATTATAAAAGGCTGCGCAGCAGCCTTTTTTTATTCCGTTAATTCTTAAAGGAATTAATTAACGGAAACTGTCGTTAATCGTTCCCAACACTCTTTCGCCGGGACAAAGCAAATCTTGCTTAACCTGATTCAAAGGCATATCACTAGTATCATTGAGTTCATGATAGTTTCTGGCGGTAGGATCTAAATACAACAATCCGGTTAATATTTCGCCACGCTGTTTATGCTCTTCTACGTCATTCATTGCCTTTAAGCGATTGCTGGTATCATAATCTGGATCAAGCTTATGAAAGCGCATTATTGAACCGTCATGCAAACAAATGTCTTCAAAATCACCTTCGGGGATTGCTGATGTGATTTCTTCTCTGATCGGCACAAAATCCGTTACTGCACCTGTGGTGACGTGTTCTTGAACATAATCGTACGAGCGGGTTGAGCCGACGTGGTTATTGAAGGTGACACAAGGGGAAATGATATCAATAAAAGCGAAGCCCTGATGGGCGATAGCGGCTTTAATGATGGGCACGAGTTGTGCTTTATCACCCGAAAAACAGCGAGCGACGAAAGACGCACCGAGTTGTAGTGCCATGGTACATAAATCAATATCGTTAAACAGGCTCAAATCGCCAATTTTATTTTTCACCCCTTTATCCGACGTTGCTGCCAATTGACCTTTGGTCAAACCATATACCCCATTATTGGCCACCATATAGACCATATTCAGTTGTCGACGTACTACGTGGGCAAATTGACCTAATCCGATAGAAGCACTATCACCATCGCCAGACATGGCAAGATAGGTTAACTCTTTATTGGCTAAATTTGCTCCGGTGGTGACCGAAGGCATCCGGCCATGTACTGAGTTAAAGCCATGTGCATTTCTCAAAAAATAATTTGGCGCTTTTGACGAACAGCCAATGCCAGACATCTTGGCAATGCTATGTGGGGCAATAGACAGTTCATGGCAAGCATGCACAATTGCTGCTGATATTGAGTCATGGCCGCAGCCGGCACAAAGGGTAGAAATAGCACCTTCATATTCACGATAGGTTAAGCCCAAATCGTTTACCGGTAATGATTTATGTTTAAACTTTGATTTAGCAAAACTCATATTTACACAACCTCCTGGCTTTCGGTTAGGTTTTCGGTGCGACTATCGATGTCGGTCATAATATCATCGCAGATTTGTGTGGCGGTAATCGACAGGCCGTCAAAACACAAAATGGGCGCCAGTTTTAACGGATCCAAGTTTAACTCGCTAGATAATAAGGTACGCATTTGCGCATCTCTGTTTTGTTCAACAACGTAAATGTACTGGTGTTGCTCAATGAATTTTTTCACTTCATTACCAAACGGAAAGGCTTTAATGCGCATTAAATCGACCGGGATGCCCTGTTCTTGCAGTAACTGTTTTGTTTCCAGCATGGCTTGTGCGGTTGAGCCGTAATAAACCAGACCTAGCTGCGTATTCTTAAAACCAGAGCATATTTCAGGTTTCGGTACGATATTGGCGGCAGTGGCAAATTTCGCTTCTAAGCGTTGCATATTATGGACATAATCTGCCGATTGTTCTGAATACACCGCGTCCTGGTTTCGTGAAGTACCCCGAGTAAAATAGGCACCTTTATTCGGGTGAGTGCCGGGCAAAGTACGATAACAAATGCCATCACCATCAATATCTCGGTAGCGGCCATAAGACTCGATATTATCTAGCTCGCGAATGGATAACACCTTGCCCAAATCGTATTTCTGCTTATCATTCCAGATAAATGGCGCGGATAAATGGTCATTCATGCCTAAATCGAGATCACTCATAACAATCACGGCGGTTTGCAGACGATCGCTTAAATCAAAGGCCAGGGCAGTTAATTCGAAACACTCACAAGGCGATTCTGGGAAGAGTAACACATGTTTGGTATCGCCATGAGAGGCATAGGCACAGGCCAATACGTCGGATTGTTGTGTTCTGGTAGGCATGCCAGTCGATGGGCCAGCGCGCTGGATGTTCACCAGTACCACTGGAATTTCGGCGAAATATGATAAGCCTAAAAACTCAGCCATTAGAGATACACCTGGGCCACTGGTTGCGGTAAATGCACGGGCACCATTCCAACCACCGCCAATTGCCATGCCAATCGCCGCTAGCTCATCTTCGGCCTGTACTATGGCAAAGTTTTTCTTGCCGGTGGCGGGGTCGATACGTAATCTTTGACAATAACTGGCAAATTTTTCGATCACTGACGTTGATGGCGTAATGGGGTACCAACCGACCACAGTAGCACCACCATAAACCGCACCTAAACCACAGCCGGTATTGCCATCAACCATGATCCGGTTACCGATCAGATCTCGACGTTCAACGTTGTACGTTAACGGACAACTAAAATGTCTATTGGCATATCGATAGCCGAGCTCTAATGCATAAATGTTTGGCGTGATCAGCTTTTCTTTGCCCTTAAACTGGTCTGAGATTAAGGTTTTCAACACATTAAATTCAATATTGAGCAATGCCGCTAATGCACCAACGTAAATCACGTTTTTAAATAACTGTCGTTGCCTTGGGTTTTGAAACTCTTTTAAACAAATGGTCGATATGGGAATGCCCAAATAATGGATACCTTTTTTGATCAAATGCTCGGGTATCTGTTTTGAGGAGTCGTAGAGCAAGTAACCGCCATCGGCCACGTCTTCAATGTCGGCGACAAAACTTTGGGCATTCATTGCCACGATGATTTCTGTTTTACCGCCTCTACGGCCCAAAAAATTATGCTCGTTGATCCTGACTTCATACCAGGTCGGCGCCCCTTGAATATTCGAGGGAAAGATGTTTTTCGCACTCACCGGAATGCCCATGCGCATAATCGCCTTGGCAAACATATTATTGGCACTGGCTGAACCGGTACCATTGGTATTGGCAAATTTAACGACAAAATCGTTAATGATAGAGTTTTCCATATTGTTATGTTCGGCGCTGGAATTTCTCATTTTATCGTCGCCTCTATATTGCTTAGCGTTAATTTTTGCATATCCCAGGCCCCCGTGGGGCATCGTTCGGCACATAAACCGCAGTGCAGGCACATGTCTTCATCTTTCACCATAATATTGCCGGTGTTTAAATTATCTGAGATTAAATAGTCTTGCTCATCGGTGGCTTTATCGACTTTCAATTTACCTTTAAGCAATTGTTGTGGCGGGGTGATATTGTCTTTAATGTCGCCAATAAAGTTAATGCAGTCGGTAGGACAGATGTCCTCACAAGCAGAACATTCTATACAAGTACTTTCGGTGAATATGGTATGGACATCACAATTTAAACAGCGCCCAGCCTCTTCAAGGGCCAGTTGCTCATCAAAGCCAAGCTCGACTTCGGTCGCTAACTTTTTCACCGCTTCTTGCCAACTGATATGAGGCACTAAATTTCGTTCATCATGGTCAATAATATTGGTGTAACTCCACTCATGCATGCCCATTTTTTGGCTGATCAGATTAAAGTCACTTTTGGGCCGCTGTGTTGGTTCTTTGCCCTGGCAAAATAAATCAATGGAAATCGCCGCTTTATGACCGTGGGCTACTGCAGTGATGATATTCTCGGGACCATAGGCCGCATCGCCACCAAAAAATACTTTGTCGATGGAAGATTGTAGTGTTGTTTCATTTAAACAAGGTTGATCCCAATCGTTAAAGTCGAGTCCGATATCCCGTTCAATCCACACAAATGACGTATCCTGACCAATGGCTACCAGCACTAAATCACATTCCGCCAGCAAGGTTTTACCGGTATTTTTTAAAACACGGTTGCCGCCTCTGTCATAAAAAGATTCAACTTCGTCAAACATCACGCCTTTTAATTTTCCTTTCTCAACCACGAATTCGGTTGGGGTGTGGTTAACGATAATGTCGATATCTTCGGCTTTGGCATCTTCTTTTTCCCAGGGTGATGCTTTCATCGCTGCATAGCTGGAGCGCACGATCACTTTTACGTCTTCGGCACCAAGACGTTTCGCGGTACGGCAGCAGTCCATGGCAGTATTGCCGCCACCAAGGACAACAACACGTTTCGGTGCTTTATCATTATGACCAAAACTGACATTGGCTAACCAGTCAATGCCGATGGAAATTTGTTGCTTGGCAGCTTCATAACCCGGTAGGTTTAGCGCTCTGCCTTTTGGCGCACCAGTGCCGACAAAGATCGCATCATAATTTTCTTTCAGTAACTTATGCATGCTGGTGATGGCGGAACCAAAATGGCTTTCCACCCCCATATTCAAAATATAATCGATTTCTTCATCGAGCACAGTTTCCGGCAAACGGAACGCCGGTATTTGACTGCGCATCATACCACCACCTCGTTGGTCCCGATCAAACAGTGAAATGTGATAACCAAGTGGCAGTAGATCTCGAGCTACCGTTAATGAGGCCGGTCCAGCGCCAATGAGGGCAATACGTTTACCATTGCCTTCTTCGGGGGCTTTTGGCAAGCGATCCGTAATATCATCTTTGAAATCCGCCGTTACTCGCTTTAACCGGCATATGGCGACCGGCTCTTCTTCTACTCGTCCACGTCGGCATGCCGGTTCACAGGGTCGGTCACATACCCGACCTAATACCCCTGGAAATACATTGGAATGCCAGTTAAGCATATAGGCATCGCTGTAGCGCTTGTCAGCAATTAAACGTATATATTCAGGGACGGGAGTATGGGCAGGACAGGCTTGTTGGCAATCAACAACTTTTAGATAATGGTCGTAGTTTGAGACATCCGTTTTTTTCAAGGTAACACCAAAAAGTTAAAAACCGTTATCTACTAATGTACACAATTTATTGAGAAATTTAAGTACTTCTTTGAATTAATTTGAAAGAAAATGCTGAGACTAAACTTACCACTACAGCAAAAACGAAACCGATGAGCAGGGATGCCTTATCTAATGGGATACTCAGTTGATAATCTCGTAGTGTTGCCTGGGCAACGGCTAGATCGATTTCAATGATAAAATAATAAATTTTACTGAAAAAATTACGGTTAAATAAATGCTCGACTTGCGCCGTTAGCAGCGATATTCGCTCAATCAATTCAAATACCAAATCGCCAGCAGCATTGATACCCGGGTCGCTATTGGTTTGATAGCGTTTGACTAATAACTGGATGTCCCCCTGGTAATGTTGATCGGCGATATATTGATAATTGGCTAACTGATATTTTGCTTCATCGAGGTGGCCTGCCAGTCGCTGTCCATATTGTTGAATAAAACCGGGCAGTTGCATGGCGACAACCATATTTATCGCAAACAACACTCTATCTAAGGTATTGCCAATAAATTTCAACATTTGACATGGTTTAATGGATTCCACTACCCCAGATAAGAGATAATAGTCTTAACTGGAGATAGTAAAATGACACGTAAAAAATATTCAAAAGAATTTAAACAAGATGCAATAGCCTTAGTAAAAGAACA
>NZ_JQDZ01000040.1 GCF_000764205.1 Thalassotalea sp. ND16A | reverse complement strand
TTCAACGACTAATGCTATTGCATCAAGCTTAAATTCTTTTGAATATTTTTTACGTGCTGTCATTTTTTTTCTCCAGTTAAGTCTATTATCTCTTAACTGGGGTAGTCGAATCCATTAAACCACGTCAACTATTTTCTAAATTTGAAATGTAGGTTTTATCTTTCGTTATTACAGCAAAAGATAGTGACTCCTTAGATACATCAATCCCAATTCCTACACAAGATTTTAAGTGGCTTAAAGATGCAATATTCATAATATCTATTATCCTTAAAGTGTGAGTTTGGAGCGAATACTGGCTTTTTCATATTTGTTAAAGGTCTTGAAAAAATACCTGTTATAGAAGCTCTGAATCGCTAGAGTGAGAAGAGACTTTGGCATCCCTAGAAGCTTGGAGCTTTTGACGTCTTAGCCTCTTCTCCTCACCCTAGCTTAGTCTTTAAATATAAACTTTATAAAGACTCTCTTCTTTTATATGACGTGGTGTAAGTTAACTAAGATCATGAATACTCAAATATTATTAGAGAGTATATTCCGTCATTCCGTTGCAAAACGGAACCTCCTTTAGCCAATAGAGCTTTGAATACTTGGGTTGGTAAGGGGATTGAGGAAGTATAGATCCCGTAACGAGTACGGGATACGCATTTTTCTAATTACGCCAAAACGCTGGCATGAATAATACCAATAAGGTAAATATTTCCAAGCGGCCAAAGAGCATGGCCAGAATTAGTACCCACTTACTAAAGTCATTAATACTGGCAAAATTCGCCGCCACTTCGCCAAGACCAGGCCCTAAGTTGTTTAAACAGGCAGCAACGGCGGTAAAAGCCGTTATTTCATCTATCCCTGACGCCATCAATAACACCATACAAATGATAAAGATGGCGGCGTAAGCAGAAAAGAAGCCCCAAATGGCATCAACCACTTTATCTGGTAACGCTTTAGCACCCAGTTTAATGGTGATGATCGCTTTGGGATGGATTAAACGGCTCAACTCTCGGATCCCTTGCAAGTAAAGCAATACCACTCGCATTACCTTCATCCCGCCACCGGTACTACCGGCACAGCCACCAATAAAACTGGCAAAAATAAGCAATAATGGCAGCATTACTGGCCATTCCGCAAAGTTGGTGGTCGCAAATCCGGCCGTGGTACTTATTGATACCGCCTGAAATAAGGCATCATCAAACGCTTGCTCATAGCTGCTGGCAATACCGTAGGTAAGTAAGGTGAAGAAACAGATTAAGGTAACGACTAATTGAATATAAATGAAAGCTTTAAATTCGGGATCAAATAAATAAGTGCGAAAACTCTTGCTCGCCCAAGCGGTATAATGCAGGGCAAAATTGACTCCGGCAATGATCAAAAAGACCACACAGATGGCATTGATCAATGGGCTGTCGAAATACCCCATAGAAGCATCATGTGTTGAGAAACCACCAATGGCAATCGTTGAGAAAGAGTGGGCAATAGCATCAAAGCCTGACATGCCGGCAAGCCAATATGAGAGCGCACAGGCTACCGTTAAGGCCAAATAAATATACCAAAGATGTTTCGCGGTATCGGCGATCCGCGGCGTCATTTTAGAATCTTTCACCGGGCCTGGTGTTTCGGCGCGATATAACTGCATACCACCAACCCCAAGCATAGGTAAAACCGCGACCGCTAATACAATGATCCCCATACCACCGATCCATTGTAGCTGTTGGCGATACCACAATACGGCATGCGGTAAGCCATCAATTTTGGTGATAATGGTGGCGCCAGTTGTCGTTAACCCCGAAAATGACTCAAAAAAAGCATCGGTAATGGATAAACTGGGTAAATCGGTGAGCATTAATGGCACCGCGGAGAAACTGGCCAATACCGACCAAAACAGTACAACAATTAAGAAGCCTTCGCGTGCACGCAAATCACCTTTTTGGCCGCGATTAGGATACCAGGCAAAAAAACCGGCACCAATACAGAGTAAAAATGCCGTCATAAACGCAACACCGCCCCCGTCTCGATAAACCAAAGAAACGGCAGCTGGCGGGATCATGGTAACACTCAAAATCATTACCAATAAGCCTAAAATCCGGGTGATATTACGATACTGCATTGTTAATTTTAATTATTGTTAGAGCTGTTATTGCACTGAATATAGCATAATAATGCTAAGTTATTATATTTATTCGAGTAAACGTTTGGGCGTAACCCTGCCAGCAGTAAGTTCAATGACCCGGGCAATAAATTCATCTATCCTGGGGATAGGTAAACTTGCCGTTATCACCACCTCAATACCATAATCTTGCTGTGTGATAATCCCATCATAGCCGGTTAAGGTATGTTCTATATCTTTAATCTGCTGATAATCACAAGTTAAATTAATTTGCGCGGTCGGGATTTTTTCACTGGTGCTTAACTCTAATAGAGCTTGTCTGACGCTATTACCATACGCCCGCTGCAACCCGCCCGTGCCCAGTTTTACACCGCCAAAATAACGGGTGACGACCGCGCAAATTTCGCCAATAGCATTGCCTTGTAATACCGCTAACATGGGTCGGCCGGCGGTGCCGCTAGGCTCACCATCATCACTGAACCCATAAGCTTGACTGTCTTCTGGGCGTGACGAGATAAACGCATAGCAATGGTGTGAGGCATCCGGATAGCGCTGGCGAATTAATTCAATAAACGCTTTCGTTGCCATTTTATCGGCACAATGTTTAATCGAACAAATAAAGCGGCTGCGATTAACCAGGCTTTCTACTTCAATCTCACTGGCGGGGATTGTATATGGGCTTGAATTTATGAGCATGATAATGAATCAACCGACGGCTAAATTAAGCCAGGTTAAAATTTCGAGTCATGTTTTCTAATCGCTCTTGATGGACGATGACATTATCTTCAATGCGAATGCCACCATATTTGCGAAAACGGTCAACTTTATCCCAGTTAATGTATTTCGCGTTATCCGATTTGGCTAAAGCAGATAAAAAGTATTCAATAAAATAAAGACCAGGCTCGATAGTAAACACTTGCTTACTTTCAATACCACGAGAGGTGCGTAAAAATGAATGATCGCTTGGCGGGTTAACGTGAGTACCTTTATCATCGGCCATAAAGCCCCCCATATCATGCACTTGCAAACCAAGGTGGTGACCTAAACCGTGCGGGAAAAAGTGTCCGGTAATGCCCTTGCTGACCATAGCTTGTGCGTCTAAATTCACCAAGTCAAAACGCTGTAATAACGCAGCCAGTAGGTAATGATTTTGAATATGCAAATCAACGTAACTTGTGCCTGGTTTTAACCCTTGCACCAGCTCTAACTGCATTTCATTCATGGCAATGATTAAATCGGCAAATTCATCCTGATTAAACGAATAAGTTCGGGTAATATCGGCAGCATAACCATGAAAACTGGCTCCGGCATCAATCAGAAATGATAGGTATTTACTTGGTTTGCTTTGTTCTAAGGCAGTGTAATGCAATATTGCGGCGTTCTCATTCAACGCAATAATGTTGCCATATGGTACTTCATTTTCACTGTGACCGGTGGCCTGTAAATACGCCAGTTGAATATCAAATTCTGAACCTTGGTTATAAAAGGCTGTTTTTGCGGCCTCGTGGCCCAATACCGCCAAGCGATTGGCTTCGCGCATACAGACAAATTCATAATCGGTTTTATAGGCACGGTGATAATGAAAATAATTCAATACCGATTCAGGGTTGATATCGGTAAAACCCAAGTCGTTGGCGACGTCTTGATGAGCACCGATATAGGCGACACCTTGCTTATTGCCAGGTAAAATAGCGGCAATTTCATCGGCGTCAGCAATCAATTTAATATCAAAAAAACGGGTCCAGTAATCATCGCTGAGTTTGCTTACTTTATGCCAAAAATCTAATGGCTGGTAATAGGCTAATATTGGCTTATCCTGGCCATTGACAATCAACCAGCAATTTGGCGTATCGACTATCGGCAGCCAGGCTTTGAAGTGTGGGTTAGTTTTAAATGGGTAGTACATATCATCTAAAAATATTCTTCCGGCATGGCCCGCATGAATAGCTAAGGCGCTAAGGTTTTCACGCTCAAGGATCGTCGCCGTTCTTTGTTGCAGCTCGCTTAGGTGGGCTGGATAATGATTTGCTAGCTCTTTCATATTAGACTTAGTATCGGTATTTTAGTGATAACATTTATGCGCCGATAATAGCACAGCCTAACTAGGGCTTGTAGCATTAACACCGCGGGTGGCTAAACTCTTTATAGCTATTCCGACAATTTATTGACCGATAACTTGTCGGAATAGGCATTACGCCCTAATCAATCATCATCGAGGTTAATTCAACAAATGGTGAGCCCCCTCGTTGCTGCTTTCGCTGGTATATTTCAGTAAAAGCTAAAACACTTTTTACGTAATCTCGGGTTTCTTTATAGGGGATGGTTTCAATCCAGGCATCGGCCGCTAATTTAGGTTCCGCTTGTAACCAACGTTTAACCCTTTTCGGTCCAGCATTATAAGCCGCCGTAGCCAAGACAATGTTGTTATCAAATTTTTTCAAAAGATACTGCAAATATTTAATACCCAGTTCTATATTGATATCACGCTCGAGTATTTGATGGCGTTTCAACTTGGTTTTATTCAGATAATTGGCGGTCGTCGGTTTTACTTGCATTAAGCCAAGCGCGCCGACGCTTGACGTAGCATCCGGCATAAAAATACTTTCTTTACGGGCAATAGCGTAGGCCCAGGCTTCATCCACCGCATATTTTTTTGCCAAGGTTTTAAATAGGCTTTGATATGGCATAGGAAATCGGACATCAATATCGTTTAACGCGCCAACCTGGGTCAAAGAATGTATGCCACGATCAAACCAGCCCTGAAGATGCGCCCATTTAGCGGCGACAACTTGCTGGCTAGAATTTAATTCACTCATCCAGTAACGCCATTCTCGCCTTGCCTGGGTTAAACGATTTAATCGATACAGTTCCATTGCGCGAAGAGCTGCTGGGTATGCTTGAAATTCCTCTATTTGATGCTCGGACACATTAATAGGTTGATGATTTAACACACTTTTGTCGCCTAGCTTGGCGGCTGCCAAAAATCCATAGTAACTCCGCTGCTGTGCCAGCTGTTGATAAATTGTCTGACCATCACTGTGCTCTTTAGCATCGTTTTCTACTGCCCTGGCTTGCCAATACAGCCATTGCCGCTGTGTCTTTTGAGTACTTGTCAGTGCCGCTATTTCTGCAGCAATGGCGGTGAAATCATGACTTCTCAATAAGCTTGCCAACCGCCATTGCACTGCGCCGTTATCGATATATTTTCGTTCGATATTGGCAAACCAGGTTTGTGCTTTTGGGTGCTCTGAACGAGCAATAGCGGTTACCAATAACGGTAGTACTGCCTCTATCTGACCAGTCGAAAACCTGTCACTGACTTTCTCAAAAATTGACAAGGCTAACACTGCATCTTGCCAAACCAATCGTTTAAGGCCATCGGCTAACACCAGCGCTTCTTGCTTGTTGTGCTTATTAAATTTAGCTAACTTCGCTAATTGTTTGGGCTTACGTTTAATGGTTTTCCACAACGCCACTAAATATTGTTCTTGTTGTGGTAACAATTTTATTAAATATTTTACCAGGCCATAAGACCCTGCCTTTTGCGCTAGCATGATCCTCTGCCAAATGAGTTCAGGGCTGCGAAAACCTGCCTGGGTCCATAGTGAAAATAGTGGATCGCATTGTTTAGGAAGTGAAGTGCCACTGAGCCACAGCGCTGATACCTGCGGTAAAATGTCTGTTTTGCTAGCACCTAAATCCAATTGGTAAGCCATATTGACACAAGTTAGCTGTTTATTATCGGTAGCTTTGAAGTAATGAATAAAACGCGATTTTTTTTGGTAACGTTGTAAATAGAGCAGCCACGGTTTCCTTAACCGCCAGTCTAGTGCCGTATCCTGGTATTGTGACAAAAACGCTTCGATCTGTGTTTCATTTGTTAAGCGTAAGTTTTTGCTGAGTTGGCTTAATTGAAAATAAGGCAATAATGGGTAATTCTGGAGCTGCTTTACCTTGGCTTGATAGGATGGCGAATTAATATCCCACTTAGCGGCTTCAGCGGCGATAAATTCAGCTCGCAACGACTCATCTTGATTTGCCTGTACATTGCCAATCAACATTAGGCTTAAGATTAGGATAATGACAGCACTGCGATAGGAGAATTTCAATTTCTGCTTCCAATAATTATTTTTTACTTGTTAAGTTTAGCCATTAAAACTTAAAATACTCGCTTAATGGTTCATTTATATAATTAAACATGATTAATACTCTTTTTTCCAACCCTGACCACACTTTTGACGCCATTGGCCTGCGCTGCCCTGAGCCGGTAATGATGGTACGGATGAATATTCGAAAAATCGCGGTCGGTGAAACCTTATTGGTGATTGCTGATGACCCATCAACCACCCGTGACATTCCCAGTTTTTGTGAGTTTATGGAACATGAATTATTGGCGAAACAAGTGGCCTCTTCGCCCTACCGTTTTTTGATAAAGAAGAAGTAAAAAAAAGACGCCGAATGGCGTCTTTTGTTTGTTCAAAAATAATTACCTGGTAATTATTGTAATAACGATATATCTGCAACATTAAAGAAGCTGGCACGTAACTGACTAAGTAAGGTTAAGCGGTTGGTTTTCACTGCTTCATCGTCGGCCATTACCATTACATTATCGAAGAATTCGTCAACCGGAGCTCTTAAACTGGCTAGTTTAGTTAATGCTTGCTGATAATCTTTGTTGGCGAATAATGGCGTTAATTCAGCCGTTAAAGCACTGTAATGTTGTGCTAATGCAATTTCAGCAGGTTCGGTAGCGAGTTCGCTATTGAATTCGGCAAATAACTCACCGTCAAATTTCGCCAGAATATTTCCCACACGCTTATTAGCCGCAGCCAAAGCTTGCGCTTCATCTAAACTGCGGAAATAGCTTACCGCTTTCACTCGTTGTTCAAAATCCAATGGCGCGGTTGGCTTATTGGCAAGTACTGCTTGTATTACATCAACGCTAATACCCTGCTCTTGATAATATGCACGGAAACGGCCCATGATAAATTCAATAACATCGTTAGCTGCATTATCGTTGACTAACTTATCACCGTAAGAGGCGATACTGACTGCGAGTAAATCCTTGATATCCAGTGCTAATTCTTTTTCGATAATGATGCGAATCAAACCAATGGCGGCCCGGCGCAGTGCAAACGGGTCTTTGTCACCTTTTGGTGCTTGATTAATACCAAAAATCCCCACTAAAGTGTCCACTTTGTCAGCAATTGCCACACTAGAACCAATCACGCCTTCCGGTAATGAATCACCAGCAAACCTAGGACGATATTGATCTTCCAACGCTTGCGCAACTTCGACCTCTTCACCATCATTTTGCGCATAGTATTTCCCCATAGTCCCTTGTACTTGTGGAAACTCTAATACCATGTCACTCATTAGATCCGTCTTACTTAACAAGCCTGCGCGATAGGCGTGTTCACCATTTGCCGCAACACTTTTTGCAATGTATTGGCTAAGTTCGGCAATACGTTCAGATTTTGCTTTAAGCGTCCCTAATTGTTTTTGGAATAAAACGTTATCCAAACTACTTAAACGACTCTCAAGTGTTTGTTTTTTATCGGTTTTAAAGAAGAATTCGGCATCAGCTAAACGTGGACGAATAACTTTTTCGTTACCACGAATTACTTCTTCCGGCTGTTTTGAGTCGATATTGGTGACAAAAATGAATTTCGCTAATAAATTACCGCTGGCATCCATCGCCGGAAAATACTTTTGATGATCTTTCATCGAATAGATCAATGGTTCCGCTGGTACTTGTAAAAAGTCTTCATCGAAGCTGCCTACCAATACCGATGGCCATTCATTGATCGACGTTACTTCATCGACTAATTCATCATCGAGTAATGCTGTTGCCTTTAATGAACTGGCCGCGGCATTGACATCATCAACGATCGATTGACGACGAACATCATAATCGGCAATAACATATGCAGCCTTTAATGCTGACTCATAGTTATCGGCACAATCCAAAGTCACGTCACCTTGATAGTGGAAACGATGACCTTTTAAGATGTTACTCGAGGCAATACCTAAGATTTCACCTTTAATTAGTTCGCTGCCAAACATCATAGTGACAGTATGGATTGGACGAATGAATTGAATGCGGCTACTGCCCCAGCGCATTGGTTTTGGCACTGGTAATTTACTCACTGCGGTGGCGGTAATTGCCGGGACTAACTCGGCCACTGACCGACCAAGCTGTACCGCTTTATGTAATAACCATTCACCTTTGGGTGTGGTCAAGCGTTCTGCCTGCTCTACGGTGATGCCATTTGAACGTGCCCATCCTTGTGCCGCTTTGCTTGGGTTACCCTCGCTGTCAAACGCTACATTAATTGCCGGACCACGTTTCTCAACTATTTTATCTGCTTGCTGCTGTTGTAAGCCTTTCACTTGTACGGCTAAGCGGCGTGGTGTGGCGAACCATTTCGCCTCATCAAAACTAAGTGCTGCTGAGTTTAATTGCTCGGTAATAGAGTCATAAAATGCTGTGGCTAATTTTTTCAGTGCCTTTGGTGGTAGTTCTTCAGTACCTAATTCTATAAGAAGAGTATTAGTGCTCATTTATTTACCCTCCTTGTCGGTATTATCTCTGCACATTGGAAAACCTAATTCTTCACGTTTGGCGTAGTAAACCTGAGCGCAACCTTTGGCTAATGTTCTTACTCGTAAAATATAGCGTTGCCGCTCCGTCACGGAGATTGCATGGCGAGCATCGAGTAAATTAAATGCATGCGATGCTTTCATTACTTGTTCATACGCTGGTAACGCTAGCCCTAGTTCAATCAGTTTGGCACTTTCGGCTTCGCAAACATCAAACTGGTTAAACAATGCATCGACATTGGCATGTTCAAAATTGTAGGTCGACTGCTCTACTTCATTCTGATGGAACACATCACGGTAGTATACTTTGCCTAACGGACCATCGGTCCAAACCAGGTCATAAATGCTATCTACGTTTTGAATGTACATAGCAAGACGCTCTAAGCCGTAAGTAATTTCACCGGTAACTGGCGCACATTCTAAGCCACCAACTTGTTGGAAGTAGGTAAACTGGCTGATCTCCATACCGTTAAGCCAGATTTCCCAACCTAAACCCCAGGCCCCTAATGTTGGTGATTCCCAGTTGTCTTCGACAAAGCGGATATCATGTACAAGCGGATCGATACCCAACTCTTTTAACGAGTTCAGGTATAAATCCTGAAAGTTTTTCGGCGACGGTTTCAACACCACCTGAAACTGGTAATAATGCTGTAAACGGTTCGGGTTTTCACCATAGCGACCATCAGTAGGACGACGACATGGTTGCACATAAGCACTGCTCATTGGCTCTGGACCAATGGAACGTAAAAATGTCATTGGATGGAAGGTGCCCGCCCCCACTTCTAAATCTAAAGGTTGTACGATTACACAACCTTGCTGTGACCAATACTCTTGCAATTTAAGTATTAATCCCTGGAATGTTTTGATATCAAATGTGCTCATGAAAACCGAGTTATTACGTTGCGTTAAAAAATTGCGCTAATTATAACGATTGTTTAGTTAATCGACTAGCGTTAATTAAACTAAAACGACAAGATACAGGGTACAGGCAGACCGGGCATTGTTCCAACAAGGGGTAGCCCTGATTATTAGTGATTACGAATATCTTATTATTTAATATTTATACGAAATACCGCTGGCTGCATGTACCTTGTACCTCGTACCCTGTATCAAATTTTCAGATACAAAAAACCCAGCTAACAAGCTGGGTTTTTAATTTCGATAAGTAAGCGAAGCTTAACTACACATCCAGGTTTTCAACGTTCAGTGCATTCTCTTCAATGAAGTTACGTCTTGGTTCTACGTGATCACCCATTAACGTAGTAAACAGTTGATCAGCAGCAATAGCATCTTCAATGGTTACTTGTAACATGCGACGAGTTTCTGGATCCATGGTGGTTTCCCAAAGCTGCTCAGGGTTCATTTCTCCCAACCCTTTGTAACGCTGGATGTATTGACCACGTTCTGACTCTTTCATTAACCATGCACGAGCTTCTACAAACGATTTAACCGGCTTAACTTTCTCACCACGTTTCACGTATGCCCCTTCTTCCATTAAGCCGTTTATCGACGTATTAAGCGCCATAATCGTCTTAAATTCAGCAGAATGGATAAACTCATAACTAAACTTATGAACGTTATCTATGCCATGCATACGAACCGTCACAGCGGGTAAGTAAATGTTACGTTCTGCATCATGTTCAACCACAGCAGAATATAAAGAACCTTTATCACCATCTAGTTCGAGTAGCTCTACGAAAGCCTTCGTCCACTCTTCAACGTGCGCTTTATCGGCGAAATCACCATTAGCAATTACCGGTGCATACACTAACTGATTCAGTATAGCTTCAGGTAGCTGACGAGACACTCGGTCAATGACTTTTAGGGTATCACGATATTGATTAAATAAGTTCTCTAAAGCGACACCAGATAATGCCGGCGCAGCTTCGTTAACATGGATAGATGAATTTTCCAAAGCCAGAGTAGTGAAGTATTCTTCTTTTTGCTCATCATCTTTCAAGTAACGTTCTTGCTTGCCTTTTTTCACTTTATAAAGTGGCGGTTGCGCAATGTACATATAGCCACGTTCAATCACTTCGGGCATTTGACGATAGAAGAAAGTTAACAATAATGTACGGATATGCGAACCATCGACATCGGCATCGGTCATGATCACGATTGAATGATAACGCATTTTATCTGGGTTATATTCGTCACGACCAATACCACAGCCTAGTGCCGTAATTAAGGTACCGACTTCTTGTGATGAAATCATCTTATCAAAGCGTGCTTTTTCGACGTTAAGAATTTTACCCTTTAACGGTAATATTGCCTGGTTTTTACGATTACGCCCCTGCTTGGCTGAGCCGCCAGCAGAGTCCCCTTCCACAATATATAATTCAGAAAGTGCAGGGTCTTTTTCCTGGCAGTCAGCAAGTTTACCTGGCAAGCCGGCAATATCTAATGCGCCTTTACGACGCGTCATCTCACGAGCTTTACGAGCGGCTTCACGAGCACGGGCAGCATCAACTATTTTCATGATGATGGTTCTTGCCGTCGTTGGGTTTTCTAACAAGTATTCACCCAGTTTTTCACCCATCGCTTGTTCTACGGCTGTTTTCACTTCCGATGAAACCAATTTATCTTTGGTTTGTGAAGAGAATTTAGGATCAGGTACTTTAACTGAGATTACAGCCGTTAGACCTTCGCGGGCATCATCGCCACTGGCGCTAGTTTCCGTACCGCCTTTGGCTTTTTTATTTAACCCTTCTTTACTCATATAACTGTTAAGTGTACGAGTAAGTGCGGTTCTAAAACCGCTAAGGTGAGTACCACCATCGCGCTGTGGAATGTTGTTGGTAAAACAGTGGATGTTTTCCTGAAAGCCATCATTCCATTGCATTGCGACTTCGACCACAATGCCATCCTCACGAGTTAAATCAAAATAGAATACTTCCTGATTGACTGGTGTTTTGTTGGTGTTTAGGTAGTCTACGAATGCCTGAATACCGCCTTCATAAAAGAAATGGTCTTCGCGGCCATCACGTTCATCATGTAAACGGATAGACACGCCGGAGTTCAAGAACGATAATTCACGAATACGTTTTGCTAAGATGTCGTAATGGAAAACAGTATCCGAAAATGTTTCTAGACTTGGCCAAAAACGAACTTGAGTACCGGTTTTTTCAGTTTCGCCAATTTCTTTTAATGGCGCTACTGAATTGCCCATACTGTATTCTTGCTCGTGTACTTTACCCGCTCGACGAATGGTTAATTCTAGTTTCGAGCTTAAGGCATTTACCACGGATATACCTACACCGTGCAAACCACCAGACACTTTATAGCCAGAGTCTTCACCACCAAACTTACCACCAGCATGCAGTACCGTCATGATCACTTCAGCAGCAGATATTCCCTCTTCTGGATGGATATCGGTTGGAATGCCACGACCATCATCTTTAACCGATACTGAATTATCGCTATGGATAGTGACGTGGATATCACTACAGTGGCCAGCTAAGGCTTCATCGATTGAGTTATCCAGCACCTCAAAAACCATGTGGTGCAAACCAGTACCATCATCAGTATCACCAATATACATTCCTGGTCTTTTACGTACCGCATCAAGGCCTTTTAAAACCTTGATACTGGCCGAATCATATTCATTTTCACTCATTATATTTTGCCCTGCGTTATTTCCGTTATCTCGCCATGTTCCACGTGAAACATCTTGTAATTTGTATCTTCTGGAATTATCGGTTCCAGTGCGTTGTTGTCAATTGCTGTGATAAACAACTGACAATTAAGTTGTTCTATCGCTTTCGCCAATGCCGTACGGGAGTTGGTATCCAACTCGGCACCTATATCATCAATTAAAATGATTGGCGCGATTTTTTGACGGTTAAAAATCAAATTTGCCTGCGCTATGGTTAGCGCCATTAAAAATAATTTCTGCTGTCCTCGGGACAAAATCTGCTCGATGTTAGTCTTTTGATAGCCAAATTTTACGTCAAATTTATGGGCACCAAATAAACTGTAACCAAACTTTCGTTCCCGTTCATAGTTCTCAACAAGTATCTCGGCAAGAGGTCTTTTGCTATTCCAGCCCTGAGAATAATGTAGCACAATTTTTTCTGATAAATTGGGTAATAAAATATTTAACCAATGATCCAATTCAGTAGAAAGTTTTTCAACATACCCTACCCTTACCTCGGCAATTTGGGTAGAGAGGCTACAAAAAATATCACTCCAGTAGTCGAATTGCTGACCCGTAATTTTATTTTTCAAACAAGCATTTCGTTGCATCAATACTTTACGAAATTCTCGCCAAAGATCGGCGTATTGATGTTCCACGTGAAACAATCCTAAATCAATGAACCTTCTACGTTCTTTAGGACCACCAAAAAACAATCTGAACGTCTCTGGTGTGATCACTTGTACTGCAATATTTTTAGCTAAATCTGAAAGCCTAAATTTACTATCGCCATTGATCTTAATATCAATTTGGCCGCACTTGTCGCGCTTAACCCCAAGCTGATAATTTCGATCATCCTTTACACTAACGACAAAATGATCACTGCTGGCGTTAATTAAGTTTTCGATTTTTGTAGTACGGAATGATTTTCCGTGACCTAAAAAAAAGATACTCTCTAATAAGCTACTTTTACCGCTGCCGTTATCACCTGTGACTAAGTTCAACTTGGGGTGTAAGGTGACACTACTATATTTTAAATTTCGAAACGTACTGGTTGTTAACGTACTAATGCTCATTAAATCGCAACTACAAGCGCATCGGCATAATCACGTAAAGTGCCTCACCAGAGTCTTGCCCTTCAAGTACAACACTCGAGTTAGCATCAGATAAGGTAAACTTAACACCATTATCTTTAATGGCATTTAATACATCCAGGATATAACTGACATTAAAACCTATCTCTAAACTGTCAAAGGGAAAGTCAATCTCTAAATATTCTTCCGCTTGTTCTTGCTCAGGATTATTCGCGGTTATTTTTAATTCGCTCGGAGCAAAGTTTAATCGTACGCCTTTGAATTTTTCATTCGATAATATTGATGCGCGTGACAGTACTTGTTTTAACTGATCTTTATCCGTGGTGAGCACTTTGTCACCATTACGCGGTAACACTCTACGGTAATCAGGAAATCTTCCATCTACCAACTTACTGGTAAATGAAAAATCCGTATCGATGATGCGAATGTGATTAGAACCCATAAATATTTGAATTTCTTCATCAACCGCATCGAGTAGACGGATAATTTCCATGATGCCTTTACGCGGCACAATCACTTGCCGTGCCGGTAGGGCTAAATTGTCATTAACGATTTTACAAATAGCCAATCGATGACCATCGGTTGCAACAGAACGGATCTCATTATTCTCTGTTTCAATCGACATACCGTTAAGGTAATAACGAACATCCTGGTTAGCCATTGAAAAATGGGTACTTTCGATCAAACGCAGCAATTGCGATTTTTGCAGGTTAAATTCCACATCGCCCTGCCACTGCTCAATATTTGGAAAGTCATCGGCAGGCAAAGTGGCTAAAGAATAACGACTTCTGCCTGATTTGATATTAATTGAGTCACCTTTTTGCTCAAATTCAATCAAGGCGTCATCGGGTAAACTCTTACAAATATCCAGCAGTTTCCTCGCCGGAACGGTTACTTTACCATCACCGGACTCATTATTAATTTGCGTAGTGGAAACCATTTCAAGCTCTAGGTCTGTAGCTATCATAGTAAGTGACTGCCCACTTACTTCCAGTAAAATATTACTTAAAATAGGCAATGTGCTTTTGCGTTCTACCGCACCTGAAACCAATAAAAGTGGTTTTAAAAGTAAGTCCCTTGATAATGAAAATTTCATTCTTTTTATACCCTATTTATGATGATAGTGTTCTTATTAGATTTGAATAGTCTTCTTTAATATCGTGTGTTTCTTCGCGTAACGTTTTCACCTTGCGACAAGCATGCAATACAGTGGTGTGATCACGGCCGCCAAATGCATCACCAATTTCAGGCAAACTATGGTTCGTAAGTTCTTTTGCCAGCGCCATTGCAATTTGTCTTGGGCGTGCAACCGATCGATTACGTCGTTTAGATAAAATATCAGCAATTTTGATCTTGTAATATTCAGCGACGGTACGTTGAATGTTGTCTATGGTTACTAACTTATCTTGTAACGCTAAAAGGTCTCGCAACGCTTCTCGAACGAAATCGATAGTAATTGGCCGACCAGTGAAATTAGCATTGGCAATCACCCGGTTTAATGCCCCTTCCAACTCACGTACATTTGAGCGCAACCTTTTTGCAATAAAAAACGCAACTTCATCGGCTAAGTTGATATGACTTTCTTCGGCTTTGCGTTTCAGTATTGCTACCCGAGTTTCTAATTCTGGAGGCTCAATGGCCAAGGTTAAACCCCAACCGAAACGGGATTTTAATCTGTCTTCTACACCGGTGATCTCTTTTGGATAACGATCACTGGTTAAAATTATCTGCTGATTACCTTCAAGCAAAGCATTAAAGGTATGGAAAAACTCTTCCTGGGTACGCTCTTTATTCGCAAAAAATTGAATATCATCAATTAACAGCGCATCGACCGAACGATAATATTGTTTAAATTTTTCAATTTCATTATTTTGCAACGCTTTTACCATATCTTGCACAAACCGTTCAGAGTGCATATAGGCAATTTTTGCTTTTGGATTATTTAATAAGATGCCATTACCAACGGCATGCAATAAATGGGTTTTACCTAAACCTGTGCCACCATAGATGAATAAAGGGTTATACGCCTGCCCTGGATTATCGGCAACTTGCGATGCCGCAGCACGAGCTAATTGATTCGACTTACCTTCAACAAAATTGTCAAAAGTGTATTTATTTCTGACATTAGTGGTTTTAGGAATGTTGGGCACCACATCCGCTGAACTATTGGACTGATTCGGTTTAGCAGGCATACTGGCGGCAAAGTTACTCGCAACCTGGGCGGCAACACTTTGATTATTAACTGGTTTACTGCCAACATCAAATCTGAGTTCTGGAGGATTAGTTTGTTCTAATGCCAATAACTGCGTGATACGAGCTAAATATTTTTCACGCACCCAGTCAAGTACAAACCGGTTAGGTGCGTATAAGGTCATGATATTATTATCAGCTACGCATTGCAGTGGGCGGATCCACATACTAAATTGCTGAGCTGGTAGTTCATCTTCGAGCACAGATAAACAACTTTGCCAGAGTGAATGTTCCACTCAAAACTCCTGTAATAGATCGAAATACGCTGCCGAAGAACAAGAAAATTAACACTTATCTGGGGAAAAACTCCACAATAAAGGCAAATTAGGTACTAATAAATTAAAAGGCAGAATCGATCTTTGTTATAATGATTATTTTAGATTTAAGCCATTATCTCCCTAGTTATCCACAAGTGCAATACGGCGAGGCCATTAAATTATAAAAAACCTCTAGCAACATGTTAAACTACTGATTTAATTGTGATTAATAAATAATAAAAAATATCATTCGTTGTCTTGAAATTGACTAGAAAATAACTAAAAAATGTGCCCTAAATGATAAAGTTATTAAAACTCAAGGCTAACATTGTTATAAAACTGTGGACATAATGCTTTTGGCTGTATTTGATGACTAAATTCAAGCAGAAGATCAATATTTATGATCGTAAAGATCCTATTTACTCAACAAAAGGATTTTTTATATTTATTTTTATAAATAACGTTGACTTTAGCTTACTTTATTATTAGAATTCGCCCTCAATTTTTATCACAGTGCTCGAAAACGGTTTGTTTTCGTAAAGCAAACAGACAGACGGATTAGCGTAATGAAAAGAACATTTCAACCAAGCGTATTAAAGCGTAAACGTAACCACGGTTTTCGTGCTCGTATGGCAACTAAAAACGGACGTGCAGTAATTGCTCGTCGTCGTGCAAAAGGCCGTGCTAAGCTTTCAGCTTAATTCTTATTTTTAATAAGGAACGGTAACCCATATGGGTAACTACGAATTTAATCGGGAGTCACGTTTGTTGACTCCCGGTCATTTTAAACAAGTCTTTGACCACCCTTCTAGATATGGCTCCAGCCATTTCACTATTCTTATAACATCTAATTCTGACAAAAATAATCGTTTAGGTATGGCTATCGCGAAAAAACGCGTAAAACTTGCTGTGCAACGAAATCGCGTTAAGCGTTTAGTTAGAGAAAGTTTTCGTTTAAATCAGCATAAATTACCTGCCGTAGACATAGTTGTTATGGTAAAGTCGGGCATTGATCAGCTTGATAATGAAGTAATAAACCAGCAATTGGAAAAAATATGGCGAAAAATAATTCAACGGCACAAAAGTTAATTATTGCTCCCATAAATGCCTATAAACGCTGGCTTAGCCCGCTGTTAGGTAATAATTGCCGTTTCCACCCTACCTGTTCTACTTATGCCATTGAAGCAATTAATCGCTTCGGTGCAGTAAAAGGTAGTTGGTTAGCAAGCAAACGTATATTAAGATGTCATCCACTAAGTGCGGGTGGAGAAGATCCCGTACCAAAACCTAAACAAGAGAATTAACAAATTATGGAATCACAACGCGGTTTGCTCTTTGTAGCATTATTGGTTGTAACGTATTTACTATTTAACCAATGGCAAATGGATAATGCTCCTATTCAGGCACCTGTTGAAGTAAGCGCAAACACACCAACAGCGAGTAGCCAGGAAAATGGTGAATTTATACCGGCAGCCACGGGAAGCCAAACGTCGGTGAATCAGGCTGCAACTAAAGGTGGTGTTATTACTATTACTTCCGATGTATTAGAACTTAAAGTTGATACTCAAGGTGGTGATATTATTGCGGCTAACTTACTTGCTTTTGAAACAGAGCAAGGAAGTGGCGTAGCAATGCCTATTTTGACGACCCAGGGTTTTACCTTTGTTGCTCAAAGTGGATTAATTGGCGCACAAGGTCCTGATGCAAATCCTGCCGGTCGTCCGTTGTACACAAGTTTACAAAACAGCTACTATTTAGCTGCCGACGATGACAACTTGGTGGTGGAGTTATCGTTTAGCCAAAATGGTATTACTTACCTGAAAAGCTTTACCTTAACGAAAGGCAAGTATGACGTTAGTGTCGATTATAAGATTATTAATAGTTCAGCGGTTAATGCTGATGTGCAGTTGTATGGCCAATTAAAGCAATCGACCAGTGTTGATGAAGATTCATCGATGATGATGCCAACTTACCGTGGCGCAGCCTACTCTACTAGCGAAACTCGTTATGAAAAATACGATTTTGGTGATATTGAAGATGCAAACTTAAAAGAAACCACCCAAGGTGGCTGGGTTGGCATGTTACAGCACTACTTTGTTACCGCCTGGGTACCAAATAAAGATACAAGCAATCAATTATATACCCGTTATTTAGATAATAATGGCCAAGCGGTGATCGGTTTTAAACAACCATTAATTACGGTGTTGCCAGGCTCAGAACAAAGCCTGACGGCAACATTTTATGTGGGTCCAAAAGATCAGGATAAATTAGAAAAAATTGCCGATGGTCTGGATTTAACCGTAGATTACGGTTTCTTGTGGATGATTTCACAGCCTCTATTCTGGTTACTGCTATTCATTCAAGACATCGTAGTAAACTGGGGTTTGGCGATTATTTGCATTACCATCGTTGTTAAAACCTTGATGTACCCGTTAACCAAAACGCAATACACCTCAATGGCAAAAATGCGTAAAATTCAACCAAAAATCGCGGCATTAAAAGAGCGTCATGGCGATGACAGACAAAAAATGTCACAGGCGATGATGGCACTTTACAAGAAAGAAAAAGTGAATCCTGCCGGCGGGTGTTTACCGCTATTGTTACAAATGCCGATTTTCCTGGCGTTGTACTGGGTATTCATGGAAAGTGTCGAATTACGTCACGCTGAATTTGGTTTATGGATCAGCGATTTATCATCGAAAGACCCATTCTTCGTATTGCCGATATTGATGGGTGCATCGATGTTATTGATGCAAAAACTACAACCGGCGATGAGCCAAGATCCGATGCAACAAAAAATGATGCAATGGATGCCGGTATTCTTTACCTTCTTCTTCTTATGGTTCCCGTCAGGGCTGGTACTTTACTGGTTCATCTCGAACGTGATCACCATAGTGCAAATGTTGATTATCTTTAGAGGTATCGATAAAGCGGAAGCGAAAGCGAAGTTAGCGAAAGATAATTAGTCATTATAATTATTTTTGATAAACGATAAAAAGCGGCCTGTTGGTCGCTTTTTTTATGGGTGAATATAAGTTAAAAAACGCACTATACGCGGGAGGAGGTACCGACCTTCGTCGGTATGACGTGGTGTAAATTAACAAGTTTATTTTAAAATTTAGAAGAAAAATATGACGTCATCCCGACGCAGGTCGGGACCTCCCCGCTTCAAAACGTGCATTTAACAATTAACCGGCTCTTCGTTTCTAGCTTTCTCGTCTCTCGTTTCTTTTAATGTTTCTCGTTTCTTTTATGTTTATAATACACACTATTACCTAACCCTTTATTTACCGGACCTAACGATGTCAGAAACAACCCAGCTCACCAACAATACCGAAACCATTGCCGCGCAAGCGACACCACCAGGGCGTGGCGGTGTCGGTATCATTCGTGTTTCTGGGCCATTGGCACAAACCGTGGCTAAACAGTTATTAGGCAAAGTGCCAGAAATTCGTAAAGCCGAATATTTACCTTTTTTGGATCAACAACAGCAAGTGATCGATCAAGGCATCGCGTTATATTTTAAAGGACCAAATTCTTTTACCGGTGAAGATGTATTAGAGCTACAAGGTCATGGTGGCCCAGTTATTTTGGATATGCTCCTAAATCACATTCTCAGTATTAAAGACGTGCGTATGGCGCGTCCGGGGGAGTTTTCAGAGCAAGCGTTTATCAATGACAAACTCGATTTAACCCAAGCCGAAGCAATAGCCGATTTAATCAATTCAAGTTCCGAGCAAGCTGCCCGAGCTGCCCTGCACTCACTACAAGGTGATTTCTCTCAGCTGGTACATCAACTTGTTGAAGATGTCATTCATTTGCGCATGTATGTAGAAGCGGCAATCGATTTTCCCGAAGAAGAAATTGACTTTTTGGCTGACAGTAAAGTCACAACCGACTTAAAAACCATCATCAGTAATGTCGATGAAGTGATGGCAAAAGCCGAGCAAGGGGCAATTATACGAGAAGGCATGCGAGTGGTGATTGCCGGAAGACCCAATGCCGGTAAATCAAGTTTATTGAATGCCTTAAGCGGTAAGGAATCGGCAATCGTAACCGAAATAGAAGGCACAACACGGGATGTGTTAACTGAACAAATTCATATCGATGGTATGCCATTACACATAATAGATACCGCAGGATTACGCGAAAGCCCAGACAAAGTTGAACAAATCGGCATCGAGCGTGCCTGGAAAGAAATTAAACAAGCCGATAGAGTGTTACTAATGATCGACTCTAATAAAGACGATCACAGTAACCCAAAGGCATTTTGGCCAGAATTTTTTGCCCAGCTGCCTGATAATATGGGTGTCACGATTGTGAAAAATAAAGCCGATGTCAGTGGTATTACAACCGGTAAAACCATAGAACATGATACCGATACTATCGCGTTATCGGCAAAAACGGCAGATGGCGTTGACGTATTAAAAGATCATTTAAAACAATGCATGGGTTACCAGGGCTCAACAGAGGGCAGTTTTATGGCCAGACGTCGCCATATAACCGCGTTAGAAAATGCGCATCAGAATCTGATCACCGGCCTGGATCAATTGGAATCTTTTGTTGCTGGGGAAATCCTCGCCGAAGAGCTGCGAATTTGCCAGCAACATCTGAATGAGATCACCGGTGAGTTTACTTCCGATGATTTGCTCGGCCAGATCTTCTCATCGTTTTGTATTGGCAAGTAAGAACAGAATCGAGAGGCTAGAGACGAGAAACGAAGAGCTATTGTTTCTATGCGCGTTGTGAAGCAGGAAGATCCCGTTCAAAGCATAAGGGGATAATGACGGTGCATCAATTCAGATATAGCCAGAACGAATACAAGTTACACCACGTCATTCCCGACTCGTTCGGGAACCTCCTGCCGCGTATAGTGATCTAAAACAACATTATTGAACAAACGCTCCTTACGGGGCGTTTTTTGTATGTTCTGTTGTGTATAATTGCTATAAATACGCATTATATGAGCTTAAAACAGTATATAAAACCACGCACAATACGCGGCAGGAGGTTCCGACCTTCGTCGGAATGACGGTGTACTATTTCTGATATATATGTCAATTTCAGAAAAAATACACCACGTCATCCCCGCGCATGCGGGGACCTCCCTGCTTCAAAACGTGCATTTTTTACAATATATTTTCCTTCCCCAGGCAGAGGAAAACAACAAATTGGAACCCAAATGTCATCATTTCAAATCATCGTCGGCTCAATGTTGGGCGGCACAGAGTACGTTGCCGAAGCAGCAGAAGAGGTGCTAATTGAGCAGGGACACACGACAAAAATACATTTTAAACCAAATTTTTCTGAAATTTCTCAAGATGATCAAATTTGGTTATTTTGCACTTCCACTCACGGTGCTGGTGATTTTCCTGAAAACATCGAAAATTTTATACATGATCTTAAAAATTACGATCAAGATTTAGAAGATCTAAACTTTATGATCATTGCCGTTGGTGACAGCAACTACGATACCTTCTGTGAAGCCGGAAAAACCTTACATAACATAATGTTAGAAAAGAAATCTAAACCTATTAACGATATATTCACCATTGATATGGTGGCGATTGATGATCCGGAAGAAGCGGCAGCCAACTGGATTAGATCAAATTTAGATCGGTTTAACGATCACTTATAAAGAAGTTATGCACAATTTACGATCTATATTTAACGTGTTGTGGATAAACCTGGGTAAAACATATTAATTTTCTATTATTATTCAGTGTATACTAATTATCTTTAAACCACCTGTGGATAAATGACTGTTTTGATCAGAGGTTATAAGGTAGTTGATCAAACTTTGATCACAGCATTTGATCCAGTATAATCTACTGTAATATAAGGATAAAAAGTACTTATGCACAGAAAATAGGATCCTTAATAGTAATAATAATAAGATCTATATAAAGATCTTTATATATTATTTAGGATCTCGACCCAGATCTTTTTTAACACTTTGATCGTTCCACTTCCAAGCAAATCACGGTACAATTACCGTCTTATTTTATTCATTGATTTTTTATTGAGGTGTTGTCCTATGTGGTATCAAGATTCCTTTGACGTAATTGTTGTTGGAGGCGGACACGCAGGCACAGAAGCATCTTTAGCGGCAGCAAGAATGGGCTGTAGAACTTTATTATTAACCCATAACATTGATACTTTAGGTGCAATGTCATGTAATCCAGCCATTGGTGGAATTGGTAAAGGTCACTTAGTTAAAGAAATAGATGCATTGGGTGGCTTAATGGCCGAAGCCACCGATCATGGTGGCATCCAATTTCGTACATTAAATTCATCGAAAGGCCCGGCAGTACGAGCGACACGCGCACAAGCGGATCGTTTACTGTACAAGGCATATGTTCGTAACTATCTGGAAAACCAAGAAAATTTAACTATTTTCCAACAGCCATGTGATGATCTGATCTTGGAAAACGATCGTGTGGTTGGGGTATCAACGGAAATGGGCCTTAAATTCAAAGGCAAAACGGTTGTCTTAACGGTAGGTACCTTCCTTGCAGGCCAAATTCATATTGGCTTGAATAATTATCAAGGTGGCCGTGCAGGCGATCAAGCGTCGGTAAATCTTGCCGATCGTTTACGCGATATGCCATTTAGGATCGATCGTTTAAAAACCGGCACACCACCACGTTTAGATGCGCGCACTTTAGATTTTTCAGTGATGCAGCCACAGCCAGGTGATACGCCAGTGCCGACGTTTTCTTTTATGGGGAAAAAGCAGCATCACCCACAACAGATCCCGTGCTATATCACTCATACCAACAGCAAGACCCATGACATCATTCGTAATGGTTTAGATCGTTCACCTATGTATACTGGCGTTATCGAAGGTATTGGACCACGTTATTGTCCATCGATTGAGGATAAGATAACGCGTTTTAGTGAGAAAGACTCACATCAAATTTTTGTCGAACCAGAAGGCCTAACTACCCACGAAATATACCCAAATGGTATATCAACCAGTTTACCGTTTGACGTACAAATGGACTTGGTTCGCTCGATCAAAGGCTTTGAAAATGCGCATATTACCCGACCAGGCTATGCCATTGAGTATGACTTCTTTGATCCTCGGGATCTCAAACAAACGCTTGAAACCAAGCACATAGAAAATTTATTCTTTGCTGGCCAAATTAACGGCACCACCGGCTACGAAGAAGCGGGGGCACAAGGCTTGGTTGCCGGCTTAAATGCCGGTCGTCGCAGCCAAGACAAAGAAGGCTGGACGCCTGGTCGCGAACAAGCCTACATGGGCGTATTGATCGACGATCTTTCTACGCTCGGGACAAAAGAACCGTACCGTATGTTTACCTCACGTGCTGAATATCGTTTGTTACTGCGTGAAGATAATGCCGATATTCGTTTAACCGAAAAAGGTCGTGAACTCGGTTTAGTTGGCGATGATCGCTGGCAACGTTTTTGTGAAAAATTGGAAAACATTGAATTAGAACGTCAACGTTTGCGTGGCCTTTGGGTGCACAAAGATCATGTTGCCGTCGATAAACTCAATCCAATGCTGAAAAACCCATTAACCAAAGAAGCCAGCCTGGAAGATTTATTACGTCGCCCGGAAACCCGCTATGAAGATTTAATGTCGATTGAGGAATTTGGGCCGGAAATTGCTGATAAACAAGCTGCCGAGCAAGTGGAAATTCAAACCAAATATGCCGGTTACATCGATCGTCAAATGGATGAGATAGCGAAAAAGAAACGCCATGAAAATACTTTGATCCCGGCGGACTTTGATTTTTCAAAAATTTCCGGTTTATCGAATGAAGTCGTAGCCAAACTTTCAGATGCTCGTCCGGAAACTCTGGGTAAGGCTTCGCGTATTTCCGGTATTACCCCGGCGGCAATTTCTTTATTGCTGGTTTATCTGAAAAAACACGGTTTATTACGTAAAACTGCGTAAATAAATTAGCCATTATTCGAAAAAATACACCGTCATCCCGTTGAAAAACGGGACCTCCTGTAGTTAAAACGTGGCTTTATTACAGGCACATTTTGAAGCATGGGGGTCCCGGATATCGCTGCGCTCTTCCGGGATGACGGAGTACAAGTTCTGAATGAAGTAATATCTTCCCTCGTACTTTGACCCGTTATTTTGTTTCCAAACCTGATTAAATCTTTATTATGCGAGGTGTTGGAGATAAACTATACGCATAAATTATGCGTTCAAACAATTTCAAATTAGAGGTCCGATAATGGATTTAACTTCTAAATTAAACACATTGCTTAGTAAAACCGATTTAACCGTAACGGATGAACAAATTAGCCAGTTAGTGGCCTACGTTGAACTGCTTGATAAGTGGAATAAAGCGTATAATTTGACCTCGGTACGTGATCCTGGCGACATGCTGGTTAAACACATTGTCGATTCACTGGTCAATGGTCCCTTTTTAAACGGCAACAATTTTATTGATGTTGGTACCGGACCAGGCCTGCCCGGTATTCCGCTTGCAATACTCTATCCACAAAAAAACTTTGTACTGCTGGATAGTTTGGGCAAGCGCATCACCTTTTTGAAACAAGTGGTGTATCAGTTAAAACTGGAAAATGTAACGCCGGTACTGTCCCGTGTCGAAAATTATCTCCCAGATGTGCCATTTGATGGCGTATTAAGTAGGGCCTTTGCCTCACTTGATGATATGATCACCTGGTGTAAGCATTTAATCGATCACAACGGCCGATTTTATGCGCTAAAAGGGCTATACCCCAGTAAAGAACTTGCGGCAATGCCCGAAGGTATTGAACTGGTGAACAGTTTTGAAATTATTGTGCCTGAGCTTGATGGTCAACGGCACTTAATCGAATTGAAAAAAATAGCATAGAGGCAATACCATAACTGCATGACTGTACTTTGAAATTGAATCGTCTAAGTACGGCCAAACCGGCATCATCAATTGTCACGGCATTGTAACTCTGTTAGATTGAATAATTACCAAATTAGATCAGTAACACTTAACTAATCAGTAAAGCTTAAACATTTTATTTACGCGGGGAAACTGTGGGAAAAATTATCGCTGTTGCCAACCAAAAAGGTGGAGTAGGCAAAACAACTACGTCAGTAAATTTAGCGGCATCGCTTGCTGCCACAAAGCGTAAAATATTACTGATTGACCTTGACCCGCAGGGTAATGCGACCATGGGCAGTGGCATCGATAAATACGATGTTCATGCCACCAGTTATGAACTGCTTATCGACGAACAGCCACTAACCGAAGTGATCTGTACGGAAACCACCGGCCATTACGATTTAATCGCGGCCAATACCGATGTTACCGCCGCTGAAATCAAATTAATGGAAGTGTTTGCCCGCGAACAGCGCTTAAAAAATGCGTTAGCACCGTTCAAAGACCATTATGATTTTATCATCATCGACTGCCCACCTTCACTGAATATGTTAACGGTTAATGCGATGGCTGCAGCCGACTCTGTGTTGGTACCAATGCAATGCGAATATTATGCGTTGGAAGGATTAACGGCATTAATGGATACCATTTCAAAATTGTCTTCGGTAGTGAATAAAGATCTGCACATTGAAGGCATTTTGCGCACCATGTACGATCCACGTAATCGCCTGGCGAATGATGTTTCCGAGCAATTAAAGCGTCATTTTGGTGATAAAGTTTACCGCACTGTTATTCCTCGCAATGTTCGTTTAGCTGAGGCGCCGTCGTTTGGTGCTCCGGCAATGTATTACGACAAATCCGCCACTGGTTCAAAGGCATATTTAGCGTTAGCCGGTGAAGTATTGAAAAAACAAACCACAACACAGCCTGAAACGGTTAATAATTAGAATAATCAAGGAACAGCATGAGCACGTCGAAACGTCGCGGCTTAGGTAGAGGCTTAGATGCCCTGTTAACCTCAGCACCAAGAAAAAATGGCGCATTAGCGCAACCCGCGACAGAGCCGCAAGTTGAGGTTGAAAAAAGTGACTTGCAAAAACTGCCGATCGAGAAGTTACAGCCGGGCAAATACCAGCCACGAAAAGACATGTCGGAACAGGCGCTTGAAGATTTGGCCAATTCGATTAAAGCCCAAGGCATCATTCAACCGATTGTGGTTCGCCCGATTGGCCATGATAGCTATGAAATTATTGCCGGTGAACGCCGCTGGCGCGCATCACAACTTGCGGAAATTGATTTAGTACCTTGTTTGATCAAGGACGTTCCCGATGAATCAGCGGTTGCCATCGCGTTAATCGAAAACATTCAACGTGAAGACTTGAATGCGATGGAAGAAGCGGTAGCGCTGGAACGATTATTAAGTGAATTTGAATTAACCCACCAAGAGGTAGCCACTGCCGTTGGTAAATCGCGCACCACAGTGACTAACCTGTTACGTTTGAACAGCTTAAATGATGACGTAAAAACTTTCCTCGAAAATGGCGATATCGAAATGGGCCATGCCCGCGCCTTGTTGTCTTTACAAGGCGATTTACAAACCACTACTGCTCGTACGGTAGCTGCTAAAGAATTAACCGTTCGCGAAACTGAAAAGTTAGTGAAAAAAGCATCTCAACCTGAAGTTGAAAAACCAACTGCAGTGAAAGATCCAGACACGGTTAAATTAGAAGACAGTCTATCGATGCGAGTGGGCTCTCCAGTACAAATTTCCCACAACCAAAAAGGCAAAGGCAAGATGGTGATCTCATATTCATCACTCGATGAACTTGAAGGCATCCTGGCAAAAATACACTAATTTGATATAGGGTTTGGATATTTTCGAGTTGTGTTTCAATATTAGCCAAATGTCTAATTAAATTAGCGCGTTGACTCATAAGAAAAGGTAACCGAAGGTTATATCCTTATTCTCACATTAGGTGTAACCGTAATAAGTTTAAATATGACTTTCAGTTTCCTTTCTATTTTAGTCTTTAATTGAAATGGATCT
>NZ_JQDZ01000039.1 GCF_000764205.1 Thalassotalea sp. ND16A | reverse complement strand
TAAGAAGAGGCTTTTGCATCCCGAGAAGCTAAAAGCTTTTGACGTCTTAGCCTCTTCTTCTCACTCTAGCTTAGCCCTTAAGTAATAATTTATTTAGGGGCTTCTTCTTTTATATGACGTGGTGTAAATAAACGAATACTGTGAGTGCTTTTATATTCTTAGAAAGCATGCACCGTCATTCCAAACTTGATTTGGAACCCCCATATTTGACAGCGAGCACAACTTAAACCCCCGCTCTTCGTGTTTCGTTTCTCGTTTCTCGTTTCTCTTTTATAGTTTCTCGTTTCTGATTATTACGGCAAATGCTCACTGGCCAAATAGTCATGCGACTGCATTTCTTGTAAGCGTGATAGACAGCGTTTAAATTCAAAATTTAAGCCGCCATCACTGTATAAACTTTCCATCGCCACGTCTGCCGAAATGATCAGTTTTACCCCACGTTCATAAAATTCATCAACCATTGCAATAAAGCGCCTTGCACTGTCGTCGCTATCACGTCCCATTTGCTTAACATTAGCAAGTAACACGGTATGATAAACTCTGCTTAGCTCCATATAGTCACTCTGACTGCGAGCCGTTTCACAAAGCTGATGAAAATCAAAATGTACTAAGCCATCAGATTCAGCAATGCTCGCTAATAATCGATTATTGATTTCTATATCTTTGCCCCGCACACCTTCTTCAACGGATAACTGTTTAAAATATAACGCTAAATTTTCATTTGCTTGCTGATCAATAGGGAAATGATAAATCTCCGCTTGTTCTAAAGTTCTCAAACGGTAATCAATACCACTATCGACATTCACCACATCACAGTTTTCATTAATGAGTTTTATAGCCGGTAAAAAACGTGCTCGCTGTAACCCATTGCGATAGAGCTCATCGGGAATAATATTTGATGTTGCGACTAACGTCACATTATGGCTAAAAAGCTCCTCAAACAGGGTACCAAGTAACATTGCATCGGTGATATCAGAGACGAAAAACTCATCAAAACAGATAATGCGGGTTTCTGCGGCGAATTTTTTAGCAATAATTTTAAGTGGGTCGGCTTGCCCGGTTAAGTCTTTTAGTTCTTCATGCACTCGATGCATAAAGCGGTGAAAATGCACTCGCATTTTGTTTTCAAAAGGCAAGCAATCATAAAAGGTATCAACTAAGTAAGTTTTGCCACGACCAACACCTCCCCAAAAGTAAATGCCGCGCACTGGCTTCGGCTTATTTTTAGCGTAAGTTTTCACCCAGCCTTTTAATACTTTTTTAAAGCCGGTTACCGCAATAGGCTTAGTTTGCAAATCATCATATAGACGTTGCAATTGTTTGACCGCATTTTCCTGAGCAGCATCAAAAGCAAAGCCCTCTTGGGTTAAATCCTGTTGATATTTTTGTAATGGTGTTAACTTGATCATCGCATTTACTAATTAATTGTCTTATATCATTGAAAAATTACAATTATTGCTCACCTTTGTGGTGTGCAATTGTAAAATTAGCGCTATTATAAAAGAATAAAACTATGTTTGGCATCTTTATCTTATTTCGATCAACATATAATAAGATTGCTGATGCCGGTTGTTATAATAAATCAACATAGTAATAAATTTCCCTCATTCATAATATTCATAAGGTAACTACTATGGAATTTCTTTATCTTTTCATCGGTGCTGTAATTGGAACCATAGGCGGATTTTTTATCAGCAATAAAATGTCGGCTTCAGAACAAGATTATAAGCGCCTTGAACAAGAGGCCTCTGCAAATAAAACCAGTCTCAAGAATTATCAGCAAGAAGTCGCTACTCATCTTGCCAGCTCAGCGCAATTACTTAACCAAATGAATGAAACCTGTGCAACGGCAATGGCACAAATGGAAAAGAGCACGATACTGTTACATAAGGCGACTAATGAAACGAAAGCAATGCCTTTTTTCTCCGAAGAGATAGAAGCTCAAATGCGTACCAGTCCTGACAAGTTGAAAGCAGCTCAGCCGCGCAAAAAAGAGCAAATCACTGAAGCTCCCAGAGATTACTCTGCAGATCCAAGCGGTTTATTTAATGACGAGAAACAAGTTGTTACAAATAGCCCAAGTTAAATCGGTATTTAATTAGGAACTTTCTGCATACTCTTGACTCTTTAATATCTAGTACCACATAAAAACATGATTCACCGTTATCTTGCGCTGAATCATAGTTTTAAAATGCTATTAACCCTAATCAGAATTACCTATCATTTAATAGTTGTAATATTTGGAGTCTCGATAGAATGATTAAAAGTTCAAAATTAACTGCCACAAAATTATCCGCTACCGCGTTAATTATCGGCTCGTTAAGCCTTTTCCCGCTATATTCTAATGCCGCTATCCCCCTGCAAGTTGATGGTAAGGAATTACCTTCACTAGCGCCCATGCTTGAGTCTGCTACTCCTGCTGTGGTAAGCATTTCTGTTGCCGGCACCCATGAAGTAAAACAGCAAGTGCCAGACGCCTTTAAATTTTTCTTCGGTCAACGTCGTGGCCAGCAAGCACAGGAAAGACCATTTCGTGGTTTGGGCTCAGGCGTAATTATTGATGCCGAGGAAGGTTTTATCGTCACCAACAATCATGTTATCGATGAGGCTGATGAGATTCTAATTAACCTCAAAGACGGCAGACAATTCGAAGCGAAAAAGATCGGTACCGATGCTCAAAGTGACATTGCCTTGTTACAAATTAAGGCTGAAGATTTAACCGCAATCAAAATCGCGGATTCCGATTCATTACGCGTTGGTGATTTTGCCGTTGCTATTGGCAGCCCATTCGGCTTAGGACAAACGGTGACTTCCGGCATAGTCAGTGCCCTTGGTCGTAGTGGCTTAAACATAGAACAACTGGAAGATTTTATTCAAACTGATGCCGCAATTAACAGTGGTAACTCTGGCGGCGCTTTGGTGAATTTACGCGGCGAACTGATTGGCATCAATACCGCCATTTTAGGCCCAAGCGGTGGCAATGTCGGCATTGGCTTTGCCATCCCGTCGTCTATGATGCGAAATTTAGTGAATCAAATTATCGAATATGGCGAAGTTCGTCGTGGCGTGTTGGGTATTACCGGCAATTCAATTAATGCCGAGCTCGCCAAAGCGATGGACTTAGACATTAATCAGGGTGGTTTCGTCAGTCAGGTGGCCCCAGACTCTGCCGCCGAAGAAGCCGGAATAAAAGCTGGTGATATTATTATTGAGGTAAACGATCGTAAGGTAAGATCGTTTAATGAATTACGCGGCAAAATAGGTTCTATTGGTGCAGGCAAAACGGTTGAACTTACGTTACTTCGAGATGGCGATGAAAAAACCGTAGAAGTCACATTAAAAGCCGCACCTGATGCCAACATCGCAGCCGTTAACTTACACCCAATGTTAAAAGGAGCTAAATTAAGCTCCAATGCGCAAGGTCCTGGGGTAATGGTAAATGATGTTGACGCCAACTCCCCAGCTGCTGCAGTAGGCTTGCAAAAAGGTGATGTAATTGCTGGAGTTAACCGCTCTAGAATTAATAATTTAGCCGCCTTGCGTGGTGCCCTTGAACAAATTCAGGGTGTGGTCGCGTTAAATGTAATGCGCGGTAATACCGAGTTATATCTGATGATGCGCTAGACTGTATTTTTATAATTTACATGTAACTAAGGGGAATGTTGATTCCCCTTAATATTTTCTACATCACTGTTTTTGACTTCGCCTGTTAAGCCTTTGTTAACCGTTAAAAAAGTGCTACTCTTTATAACAGTTACCCATTGCTCTACTTAACTCACAAAGTCATTCATTTTGAAATTAATTTCTGCTCTTACTTACATTCTTCGCGCTACCAGTTACGGCTTGTTAACTGCGGTGGTGCTACTCATTTTAGTGCCTGACTTACGCGAAGGTAATAATTTATCTTTGAATATATTTAAACCCAAAGAAGATAAGGTTAAACCCTTTTCGTTTTCAACTGCCGTGGCGCGTGCGGCTCCCGCGGTGGTTAATATATATTCGGAAACGATAGAAACCGACAGGCGCTATCAAAACCGGGCTATTCAACGGGTAAAATTAGGCTCCGGGGTGATCATGGATGCTCGTGGTTACATTCTTACCAATTATCATGTGGTGATGAACGCCGATTTAATCACGGTAGTGCTGCAAAACAGTACCGAATTAAGTGCTGAGTTGATAGGTAGCGATGAGTTAACCGATTTGGCGGTACTGAAAGTTCATGCCAACAATTTACCTGTGATACCCGTAGATGGCAACCTGTCACCTTTAGTGGGAGATGTTGTACTTGCTATCGGCAACCCACTTAACCTTGGTCAAACCATAACCCAGGGGATCATCAGTGCAACCGGTCGTAGTGGCTTGGGTAATACCAGTTACCGGCAATTCTTACAAATGGATGCCGCCATTAATGATGGTAATTCCGGTGGCGCTTTGGTCAACAGTAATGGCGACCTAGTTGGCATAACTACCGCAAAATTTAACCGTATTGATCCCCAAATGAACATTCAAGGGATATTTTTTGCCGTGCCTTATGAACTTGCCGCGAAGGTAATGGTTGAATTGATCAGTAATGGTCGTGTGGTTCGTGGTTGGCTTGGGGTAAGTTCGCAACAATATAATCCGCAACTTAAGGGTTTTGTTATTGGTGATATTACCAAAGGCAGTCCAGCCGATGTTGCTGGTTTAATGAAGAATGATGTGGTTTATAAAATCAACGATAATAAAATATCCAGCATCAACAGCGCCCTCGATATCGTTGCCGAAACCGATCCTGGAGAAATACTGAATTTTGCCATCTACCGGCAGAATCAACCAATGACAATACCGGTGAAGATTGTTGAGTATAAATAGGAGCAGCTACGGCGGCCAAAAGCTCACTGTCAAATATGGGGGTTCCGTTTTTCAACGGAATGACGGCATACTTTATAAATATGGCGTAATAATAACGCCGTCATCCCGTGCTTGCCACGGGACCTCCTAAATTCAAAACGTGCATAGAAACAATGGCTGCTCGTTTCTCGTTGCTAAGCAGCAACATAAAAAAAAGATTGCAACTTGCAATCTTTTATTATGTTCTGTTTACAGCAACAATTTACTGCTCTACTCTAAAACGCTTTATATCCGCGCCCAATGCTTGCAGTTTATCTTCAATATGCTGATAGCCCCGGTCGATATGATAAATACGATCGACTATGGTCTCACCACTCGCCACCAATCCGGCAATGACCAAACTTGCCGAAGCGCGTAAATCGGTCGCCATCACCTGAGCCGAAGTTAATTGCTCGACCCCTACTGAAATTGCGGTGTTACCTTCAAGCTTGATATTTGCCCCCATACGCTGTAATTCTGGCACATGCATAAAGCGGTTTTCAAATATCGTTTCTACCGTAGTTGCTGTTCCCTCAGCAATGGTATTTAGGGTTACAAACTGAGCCTGCATATCCGTTGGAAATGCCGGGTGTGGGGCAGTACGAATATCGACAGCTTTCGGCTTCTCGGTCATTTCCAGTTCTATCCAGTCATCACCGATAGTGAGCTTAGCACCCGACTCTTGCAATTTGCTGATCACCGCATCCAACGCACTTGGATCGGTATTGATGCAACGTATTTTGCCGCCCGTTACTGCAGCAGCAACCAAAAAAGTTCCCGTTTCAATTCGGTCCGGCATTACCGAGTAATCGGCACCGGTTAAACGCTCAACCCCCACAATCGTTAACATATCGCTGCCAACACCAGAAACATTACCACCCATGGCATTGATAAAGTTAGCCAGGTCAACAATTTCAGGTTCACGGGCAGCATTCTCAATGATAGTCGTACCCTCAGCAAGAGCCGCAGCCATCATTAGATTGGCGGTTCCGGTAACGCTGACCGTATCCATAAAGATGGTTGCACCTTGCAGTCGGCCCTGATTTTTAGCAATGATATAGCCGTTTTCCACCACGATATCTGCCCCCATCAATTTCAAGCCTTGAATATGGAGATTCACCGGTCGTGCGCCAATGGCACAGCCCCCCGGCAAAGATACCTCAGCATGACCAAAACGCGCTAACAGTGGCCCAAGCACCAAAATAGACGCACGCATGGTTTTCACCAAATCATAGGGTGCTAAACAATTATCGATGTTGCTGGCATCTATCTTAACGGCATTATCCGCCGACCAGTCGACATCGGCACCAAGTTCGGTGAGCAGCTTTAATGTGGTTTCAATGTCATTCAGCCTAGGTACATTGCTTATTTGCAAAGGCGTTTCAGCTAAAATGGTGGCGAAAAGAATGGGGAGTGCTGCATTTTTTGCACCACTGATGGTAACGTTACCGTGTAACTCGTTACCACTATTTATACGAAAGGCTTCCACAGGATTACTCGATTATTTTTTAAGATGGCATATTGAACATTTTTTCACGCTGCCACTGGGCATTGGTGAAAGTTTTGATGGTTACCGCATGAATCTGCCCTTGATTAATGGCATCGGCCAGAGGCGCATATACGGTTTGTTGTTTCTTCACTCGACTCATGTCGTCAAACATATCGGCAACGGCGATTACTTTGCATTGTGAACCATCAAAGGTAACGTGTAATTCATCCAAAGTTAGCTGTTGGTTAAGAAGATTCTCAATATCAGTTACATCCACAATATTGCTCCATTGTTAAGTTTTTTGGGTTGGCCAAACAAGTTTAGCCAGAGATAGGTAGCAGCTCATTAACACCACTTAGTTTGGCGAGTTTAACCAATTCTATAGGTGCTTGTGAATAGCTTAGTTGAATTTGTTTTTTCTCGGCAAACTCTAGCAGCGCCAATAGCCAGGCAAGGCCCGCGGTATCAATTTTGACAATGCCAGACAAATCAATGTCTTGATTTTTTGCTTTGATCAATTTGGAGAAATTTTTCTCCTGTTTACCGGCAATACTCTGCCGGGTTAATTGCCCTGAAATCGTTGTTTTTTCAGCGACTGAAGTTTGAATAGTAAAGTGAGTTGGCAAAACTATTCACCTGTCTCTTGTGCTTTAAGTTTTGCTTCTACGTCTGTATCTTGCTTAAACACAATTTTTCGGTCACTTTTTTCTTTCAGCATTTTAGTCACTTCGGCCACGCCATTTTGTGCCAAAATACTGCGCAATTCTTTTTGTTTGGCATCGAGTAAGCTAATGCCTTCAGCAACTAAATCAAACGCTTGCCATTCATTGGTTTTACTGTTTTTACGTACTTTAAATTTAATGTTAATCGGTGGTCGATTGTCATCAATGATATCCACCCCCACCATAATAATTTTTTTCTTGCCAATGGTTTTCGCTGGCTCAAATTCAACTCGTTGTTGCTCATATAAGGTAAAAACTTGCGCGTAGGAAGTGATTAAATACTCTTTAAAGGCGATAATAAACGCTTTAATATCGTCTTTAGAAGCACCTTTACGATAGTTACCAAGTACCTTTAACGCAGCATATTGATAGAAAATATGCGGCATCAACTCTTCGCGCACAATATCTTTAAGCAGCTCTGGATTGGCTTTGATTTGCTGATGTTCACGGGCAAATCTATCAAAAGTAACTTTTGACACCTCTTCAATCATCACATAAGGGTTGGTTTTATCCACTTCAACCGCGAAAGCTGTGTTGACTGTGCTAGACAATGCCAATAAAATTAGCGAAAACGTAACAAATAATTTCTTCATCATGTAAACCTTGCTGATATTCCCTTTGCCGAATTTAATCTTCAGAATCCTGGCTAAATAAAAACTGTCCGATTAACTCTTCTAACACTAAAGCCGGTTTAGTGTCTTCAATAAAATCACCTGGCTGTAGCACACCAATGCCTAGCTCTTCATCTAAAAAGCCCGGATCTAAACCCAGATATTGCTCACCCAATAAACCTGCGGTTAATATCGAAACCGATGTTGCTTCGGAAAAATTATCATAGTTACTATAAATATCTAAGGTAACTATTGGCATATAGTCTTCCTGGTCAAGTTTGATATGCTCAACCCGGCCAACCACAACACCGCCCACTTTAATTGGCGAGCGAACTTTTAGACCGCCAATATTATCAAATTTTGCATATAACTGATACGTTTTGCCATTGCCGGCGATACCGGCATTCGCCACTTTCAAGGCAAGCATCAAAATGGCCGCAATACCAATTGCAACGAAGAGGCCAACCATTAATTCAATTTTTTTCGACACCATGTCAAACCACCACTTTTTCTATTTTCATCGATATTATATCGATAGCTTAATTTGTAAACATTAATGCGGTTAAGATAAAATCTAAACCCAGTACTATTAATGAAGATTGTACCACTGTTGCTGTCGTTGCCCGACTAATTCCTTCTGAAGTGGGGACACAGTCATAACCTTTGTAAATTGCAATCCAGGTAATGACGAAGGCAAAAACGACAGATTTGATTACCCCGTTTAACACATCATCACTCCAATCGACTTCCGCTTGCATCACCGACCAATAAGTCCCTGAATCTACGCCCAACCAGTCAACGCCAACCAGGTGCCCCCCTAAGATGCCAACGGCTGAAAATATTGCAGTTAATAATGGCATACTGATAAAGCCAGCCCAAAAGCGAGGGGCAATGACTCGCCTTAAGGGATCCACCGCCATCATTTCCAGAGAGCTTAACTGCTCTGTGGCTTTCATTAAGCCAATTTCAGCGGTTAACGCCGAGCCGGCACGGCCAGCAAAAAGCAATGCCGTGACCACCGGCCCTAACTCTCGGATTATCGATAATGCGACCATAGGGCCTAAACTTGCCTCCGCACCGTACCCCACAAGTATAGTGTACCCCTGCAGGGCAATAACCATACCAATAAAGCCACCCGAAACAATGATAATCAACAGCGATAATACACCCACCGAAAACAGCTGATTCATCAATAACGGCCAACCTTTTTTCGGGTTTGGCACCTGCAGTATTGCTGACAACAACATCATCATCGCCCGGCCAAGGCCGGAAATAGTACTGATTGTGTTATGGCCTAAGCTTTGTATTCTTTCCAACATTAAGAGTTTTCTCCTAACAGTTGGCTCTTGTACGACTGAGCCGGGTAATGAAATGGCACCGGGCCATCGGCTTCACCTTGAATAAATTGCTGTACCAACTCAGATTTCATCTGACGGATTTGCTCAGGCGTACCCTGACCAATAATTTTTTGTTCGGCGACAATATAAATGTAATCGGCAATACTCATTACCTCGGGGACATCATGAGAGACGACTACTGAGGTTAGGCCTAACGCATCACTTAAATCGCGAATAAGCCGTACCACAACACCCATGGATATAGGATCTTGCCCGGCAAAGGGCTCATCATAGAGAATAAGTTCCGGATCAAGCGCAATTGCCCGTGCAAGAGCGGCTCTGCGTGCCATCCCGCCCGATAATTCACTCGGTTTTAAATGCATAGCGCCACGTAACCCCACCGCTTCGAGTTTCATCATTACCATTTTTTCAATGAGATTTTCCGGCAAACGACTATGCTCACGCATTGGAAATGCCACATTTTCAAATACTGACATATCGGTGAACAAGGCCCCCGACTGAAACAGCATGCTCATTTTTTTGCGCAATGCATATAATTTTGACCGTGAAAGGCGTGGAATATCTTGCCCGGCAAATAGTATTTGCCCGCTATCAGGCTTCAATTGGCCGCCAATAAGCCTCAGCAACGTAGTTTTGCCGATACCACTTGGGCCCATAATTGCGGTGACTTTTCCTTTGGGGATATTTAAGCTTATATCATCATAGATACAGCGCTCTTCCCTGTAAAAGCTTAAATTTTTAATCTCTACCAGATTTTCAGACATATAACGTATTGAGAATTCGTATCATTATCGATCAGATTCTACCTTAGCTCATTGATAACTGCATTATAATTTAGTAAGCAATTGTTAATAACTTATATTTTTCAACAAAACGTTCTATTTTATAGAATGTTTTGCTGAACCTTCGCAACTTTAACTAACAGGTTAATTTTGTTAATAATTTATGCTTAAGTGTTTATTTTGTTTCTCTGACCAGTCATTTAATGAAAAGGTTCCTGAAACTGGAAAACTATTCATTTTCGAAGGCAGCAATTAAACAATTCTAAAAACATCGTTTTAATAAATAAACCAAGTAATCGGCTTACCATGTGAGGGTGCGCACATTGTACTATTCGAACAGCAGACAATTTGTATAAAAATGTAACTTTCATTGAAAAATTAACACCTCAATTGCATAATCTCATTTATTTTGGCGCATAAATCGAAAAATATTGGCCTAATTGTTAAAATTATCGATCAAAGCAAGCTTTAGCGCTTTTCATTTGCTGAATTAACGGCGACAATTTGGCGCTATCATTCAAGGCCCAAAATTAATGCAAATGTAAATTCTAATTTGTCTTCCGAATGAGGGTCTGTTGATCTTTGCGGTACAAATTTTGTTCAAACAGGCGAACTTTGAACAAGGCTTGGCGATTGAAGTTTGGTTGTTCCAAATAATTGAGCCATAACGCGGTGTAAAGTTCGCCTGTTTGAACCCGAAGGGCAGCGTTTAGGAATCATTTTTGCTGCGTTTCTGCTTTTTTTATGTGGCTCACCACACGACAAAAAACGATGCCTTGCTAAAATGATTCCTAAACGCTGCAAAAATGCACAGCAAAGATCAACAGACCCTAGCGTCTTGATAACCATTGGAAATATTAAATGCTGCTCGAAATAATAATACTGTTAACCTCATTGGTTGTTCTTGTTTACAGTGCCGATAAATTTGTCTTTGGCGCGGCGGCCATTGCTCGTAATTTTGGCATTGCCCCGATGATCATCGGTTTAACCATAGTCGCCATGGGCTCATCGGCTCCGGAAATGGTTGTTGCTGCATCAGCAGCTCTGCAAGGGGCGCCAGATACGGCCATTGGTAATGCGATTGGCTCAAACATTACCAATATCGCTTTGGTCCTTGGTCTTACCGCCATTTTTAAACCCCTTATTGTTTCATCATTAACACTCAAACGCGAAGTACCGCTATTGTTACTGATCACGTTTATTGCCAGCTACATGCTTTTTGATCTAAATTTCACCTTAACTGAAGGGGCGATTTTAATGACGGGCTTTTTTGTGTTTATTATTACTTTGCTTGTTATCACCCTGAGGCAAACCAAGAATAAAAAAGCGGACGATCCGTTATTAGTCGAAGCGGAACTGGAATTACCAAAAAACGTTGCATCGGCTACCGCCATTTTCTGGCTAGTATTCGGCATTGTATTGCTGCCATTAAGCGCAAATTACCTGGTTGGTTCCGCAACCGTGATCGCCAAGGCGTTCGGCATTAGTGATCTGGTTATTGGTTTAACCATTATTGCCATTGGTACCAGTTTGCCGGAACTTGCCGCCAGTATTATGAGCTTGATTAAAAAAGAAGATGATTTGGCCCTGGGTAATATTATCGGCTCAAATATTTTTAATATTTTAGCGGTATTAGCCCTTCCGGCGTTAATTGCACCAGGGGCCGTTGATGCTGAAGTTGCATCCAGAGACATTCCTTACATGTTGGGAATAACATTTTTGCTGTTTCTGTTATGTTTTAGTTTGAGTGGTCAGTTTAGGATCACCCGTTTAAAAGGTGCCGTATTGTTTATTGGCTTTATTGCCTATCAATATCTAATCTTTAGTCAGCTTGCTTAAAAGAGAGAATATCAATGCCTCACGCTAGTGAATTTAAGAAACTTGCCGCACAAGTGATCGATATAGAACAGCAAGCCGTTGCAAATCTGCATAATCATATTGACGATGAATTCGCTAAGGCCTGCCAATTGATGTTTGCCTGTAATGGCAGAGTGATTGTCATTGGTATGGGGAAGTCTGGTCATATTGGCGGTAAAATAGCGGCCACATTGGCAAGTACTGGCACCCCGGCTTTCTTCGTTCATCCCGGCGAAGCCAGCCATGGTGATTTAGGTATGGTCACCAAAGAGGATGTGGTATTAACCATTTCTTACTCAGGTGAAACTGGTGAAGTATTAGCGATATTGCCAGTAATTAAACGCATTGGCGCGAAACTCATTGCCATGTCGGGCAATACCAAATCGACGATGGCGAAGTTGGCTGATGTGCATATTTGTGTTGATGTGCCGTTAGAGGCTTGTCCGTTAGGGCTAGCGCCAACCTCAAGTACCACCGCAACCCTGGTCATGGGGGATGCATTAGCCGTTGCCTTGTTAAATGCCAAAGGTTTCACCGCCGACGATTTTGCTCTGTCCCACCCAGGAGGCAGTTTAGGTAAGCGTTTATTATTGCGTTTATCAGATATCATGCACTCTGGTGAGCGTTTACCGCAAATTAAAGAAACCGCATTAATCAAAGAGGCACTGGTAGAGATGTCCAGTAAAGGTCTGGGCATGACCGCAGTGGTAAACTCTTCAGGTATCCTTACCGGTCTATTTACCGATGGTGATTTAAGACGTATCCTTGATGAAGAGATTAATATCCATCAAGATAGCATTAGCAGTGTGATGACTAAAAAACCTGTGGTGGCATCGGCCGATATGCTGGCTGCAGAAGCATTAAAAGCGATGGAAGATAAGAGCATAAATGGCCTAATCATAGTGGATGACAATCAGCAGCCCATTGGCGCGATGAACATGCATGATATTTTAAAAGCGGGAGTACTATAAATTGCCTAATAGTCCGAAAATGATGACCAACACCTTGTATGGCCAGGTTGAGCTGCCAATCGTTGCTAAGGCCAAACAGATTAAATTATTGGTTTGTGATGTCGACGGCGTTTTCTCTGATGGCCGTATTTATCTTGGTAACGACGGTGAGGAGTTAAAGGCTTTTAACACCAAAGATGGGTTTGGCATTAAAGCATTAGGCCAAAACGGTGTCGCAGTCGCGGTGATCACCGGCCGCAAATCAAACATAGTTGAAAAGCGTATGGCGGCTCTTGGGGTTAAGTTTATTGTGCAGGGTGAAGAAGATAAATTGCCGGCTTTACAGACCATTGCAGAAAAGTTGGAACTAAGCCGTAGTGAAATTGCCTACATAGGTGATGACGTACCCGATTTACCTTGCATTGAGTACGTCGGTTTAGGGGTTGCGGTCAATGATGCCCATCCACTAGTGAAGCGAGGAGCCGATTATATCACCTTCACTAATGGTGGTTATGGCGCCGTGCGAGAGCTGTGTGATTTAATTATGCAAAGCCAAAATACCTTACATCTGGCTACAGGCAGCAGTGTATGAGTCGACTGCATATTGTTTCAACGATTGTTTTTCTAATGGCATTGTCGGTATATGGGTATATCCAGTGGCAAAAATCGAATGAAACTGCAGTCAGTGTTATTGATTCTGAGGATCTACCCGATTTTATTGCAAAATCATTAAATACCAATAAATATGACAGTGAGGGCAACCTTACGCACACTATTTATGCGGAGCAAATGGCGCACTATAGTGCTAATAATGAAACCTTTTTTCAACAGCCACAATATACTATTTACCCTAAAGATGGCTCTGCCGCCTGGAACCTTTCGGCAAATAGCGGGAATTTAACTAAAGATAATATCTTACTGCTGCGTGATAGAGTAAGATTGATTTCTCAAGACAAGCACAGTTTTATCTCTGAGATACATGCGAAAGCAATAACAGTAAATTTAAATGACAATATCATTACATCAGAGCAAACCATCTTACTTAAAGGCCAAGATTTTACTATGTACGGCTCGGGTTTGCATGTTGATATCAATACAACCAAAATGACATTAAGTGAACATGTACAGACAATTTTTAAGAAACATGCCTCATAAACTGATACTGGGCATTGCATTATCCTTTCCTCTGAGTTCAGTAATGGCGGCTCAGGTCGATTTTGAGCAAGAAATAGTAATTATTGCTAAGAAACAATCGAGTGACTTAAAAAACAAGGTCGCCAGTTATATCGAAGATGTCAAAATTACCCAGGGGACACTGTCGATTGAAGCCGATGTGGTGCAAGTGAGCAACCAGGCCAATGGTGTTCACAAGGTTTATCTGGCCACAGGAAAACCGGCACGCTTTAGTCAAATTCTTGATGATGGCCAGAAAATAGAATTGCAAGCCAACGAAATAAGTTACTCACCAGCAACGCAAATCATTACCATCAAAGGTAATGCTTCGGTGAGTCAAGAAGGCAGTATGGTAAAGGGTGATATTATTACCTATAACATAGCGACAGAACAGCTCAGCGCCGAAAGTAACAGCGCGGTTACTACCATTTTGAAACCTGAACCCAAAAATAAGCTGGATGACATTGCCGAGAAACCTGATACTTTGCAAGAGAACAACGAAACCGAGCAAGAAAAAGAACAACAATTATGACGGCTACGTTAAAAGCACAGCACCTGGCAAAAAGCTATTCCGGTCGTAAGGTGGTAAAAGATGTCAGTTTAACGGTAAATTCAGGTCAGATTGTTGGGCTTTTAGGGCCAAATGGCGCCGGTAAAACCACATCGTTTTATATGATTGTCGGCTTAGTACCCAGTGATCAAGGCACAGTAACGTTAAATGAACAAGATTTAACTCTGCAACCCATGCATGAACGGGCACGTCAGGGCATAGGTTATTTACCACAAGAAGCGTCAATTTTTCGTAAGCTTAGTGTGCACGACAACATTATGGCGATTTTGCAAATCAGAAAAGATTTAGACGAACAGCAAAGACAAGAAAAACTGGACAGCCTGGTGGAAGAGTTTAACATTGGCCATATTGTGGACAACACCGGACAAAGCTTATCTGGTGGGGAAAGGCGCCGTGTTGAAATAGCAAGAGCTCTGGCTGCTGATCCAAAGTTCATCTTATTAGATGAACCGTTTGCCGGGGTTGACCCTATCTCGGTTGGTGACATAAAAAAAATCATCATCCATTTAAAAGATCGGGGCATAGGGGTGTTAATCACAGATCATAACGTTCGCGAAACCCTTGATGTATGCGAACACGCCTATATAGTAAGTCATGGTGAATTGATCGCCGAAGGCAATGCTGAACAGGTACTTAGTAACCAACATGTAAGAGATGTATACTTAGGTGAAAAATTCACGCTATAGTTAAAGTAATAAGATTAACGTATAAAGTTTTCCATTTATAAATAATTAATTTTCCATTTTGTAAAGTTAGGATTGTTTCGATAACATGAGACCTAGTCTTCAGCTCCGGATGGGGCAACATTTAACCATGACTCCACAGTTGCAACAGGCGATTAAGCTGCTGCAACTTTCGACTTTAGATTTGCAACAAGAAATTCAAGAAGCATTAGATAGTAATCCATTATTAGAGGTTGATGAAAACCAGGCAAGTAGTGAAGCTAATGATGAAAATATCGATAACCACTTAAATAATGAACAAGTTGCCACACCAGCCTTAGATGGTAGCGAAGACTCTGCTCCGACGAAAGATGAAATTAGCACCTCGGAAGCGCTCAGCCAAAACGAAATCCCTGATGAACTTTCGGTTGACACAACCTGGGAAGAAAGTTTTAGCGCCGGGACTTCAAATACCGGTCTCGGCAGTGTCAGTAATGATGATTATGTATATCAGGGAGAAACTTCCGAATCGATACAAGACCATCTTACCTGGCAGATGGAGTTAACGCCGTTTTCCGATACCGATAGAACCATAGCTACCGCCATTATCGATGCCATTGATAACAGTGGCTATCTGACCGTAAGCTGTGAAGACATTTTAGCCAGCTTAGGCGATGATGAAATTGAGCTTGACGAGGTGGAGGCGGTGTTAAAACGCATCCATATGTTTGATCCAATAGGTGCCGGGGCAAAATCCATTGCCGATTGTCTTCTTATTCAACTGGCTCAGTTTGACCAAGCTACGCCTTATATTGAAGAAGCCAAATTGGTGATTAGTGAGCATATCGACTTGCTCGGCAATCGCGACTTTCGCCAGATAATGCGTAAAACCAGGCTTAAAGAACCACAGCTAAAAGAAGTCATGCAACTGATCCACTCGTTAACACCAAGGCCCGGAGACGCTATCGTTCAAAAAGATGAACAATATGTTATTCCCGATGTCAGTGTATTCAAAAGAAATGGTCGTTGGGTGGTTGAACTTAATCCGGATACTGCGCCGAAAATTGGCATCAATAATCAATACGCCGCCATGGCGAAAACCTCAAAATCGACGGAAGACAGTCAATTTATCCGTTCGCATTTGCAAGAAGCGAAGTGGTTTATTAAATCGCTGGAAAGCCGTAATGACACCTTATTAAAAGTTTCACATTGTATTGTTCAGCAACAACATGGCTTTTTTGAACATGGTCCTGAAGCCATGCGACCTATGGTATTAAATGACATTGCTGAAGCCGTGGAAATGCACGAATCCACCATTTCAAGAGTAACCACACAAAAGTTTATGCATACCCCGAGAGGAATTTTTGAGCTAAAATATTTCTTCTCCAGCCATGTCAGTACTGAAAATGGCGGTGAATGCTCATCGACAGCAATTCGTGCGTTAATCAAGAAGCTAATTGATGCTGAAATTGTAGCGAAACCACTAAGTGATAGCAAAATAACACAATTATTAGCAGATCAAGGGATTAAAGTGGCAAGACGGACTATCGCCAAATACCGGGAGTCTTTAGGAATACCACCATCTAACCAAAGAAAGAGCTTACTTTAAACTAATAAAATACGAGGATATTATTTATGCAAATTAATCTATCTGGACATCATGTTGAAGTTACTAATTCGATGCGTGCTTTTGTAAGTCAAAAATTTGAAAAATTAGAACGCCATTTCGATCACATAAATAATGTTTACGTAGTATTAAAAGTAGAAAAATTACAGCAAGTTGCGGAAGCAACACTGAATGTTAATAGTGGAGAAATTTTCGCCTCGGCGAATGATGCTGACATGTACGCCGCTATTGATGGATTGATAGACAAACTTGACCGCCAGGTGTTAAAACATAAGGCGAAACTTAATAATCGTTAACTTATGAAATTAGAATCACTTTTAAGCCTGGACTGCACCAAGTGTTCCGTGCCTGGCAACAGCAAAAAAAATATACTTGAACAAATAAGTCATCTCGCAGCCCAAAAGATTGCAAGCAGCACCCCCAAAGAGCTACTTAACAGTTTGATCAATAGAGAAAAATTAAGTAGTACAGGCATTGGTAATGGTATTGCTATCCCGCATGGCAGAATCGATAATTGCGAAAAACCGGTTGCGGTTTTTATCACCACAGATAAATCAGTCGCCTTTGATGCCATTGATGATAAAGCCGTTGATATATTCTTTGCCCTATTCGTTCCTGAAGATCATTGCCAGCAGCATTTAGAAACCTTAGCCAGTGTCGCACGTTTCTTTAGTGATAAAGACAACAGTAAAAAAGCAAGACGCTGTCGCAGTTCTGAACAGCTATACCAGCTAGTATTAGATATTAAATAATAAGGTAGTAAATGAAATTAATCATTGTGAGTGGCCGCTCGGGCTCAGGCAAGACGGTTGCTTTACGGGTTTTAGAAGATCTCGGTTATTATTGTGTCGATAATATTCCGGTCAACTTATTACCAGCATTAACCCACACCGTCATTAATGACTACGAAAACGTGGCGGTGTCACTCGATGTACGTAACTTACCTGATAACCCGGAAGATGTTAGTGAAATCATCGATTACCTGCCCAATTCAGTAGAATTAAACATCTTGTACCTGGATGCTGATAATGGTGAACTGATCCGCCGTTATAGTGAAACCAGACGTCTACATCCATTGATCCGTAAAAATATGGCGCTTGATCAAGCGATTGACCTTGAGAAGAAATTACTCGATCCAATCGCCAGCCGAGCCAACTTATACATAAATACTACGCAACTCACTCCGCACCAATTAGCCGATTTAGTACGCGAGCGAGTACTCGGCTCTAAGACCGGAAATTTAGTGTTGGTATTTGAGTCCTTTGGTTTTAAATATGGCGTGCCCTCAGATGCTGATTATGTCTTTGATGCCAGGTTTTTACCCAATCCATTTTGGGAGCAAGGTCTAAAAAAATATAATGGTTTAGACCAGCCGGTGCAGGAATTTTTAGCCAGCCAGCCAATTGTGACAAAGTTTATCTGGCAGATAAATTCATTTATGATGACCTGGTTACCCCATTTGGAAAGAAACAATCGTAGCTACCTGACGGTTGCCATCGGCTGTACCGGCGGCCAACATCGCAGTGTGTATATTGCTGAAACCCTGGCGCAGCAATTTAAGAAAGAAGATAAAGAAATACAAATTCGCCATCGCGAACTTAATGAGTAGCCTGACCTCGGGATAAGCAGCACTCATTATCCTGAGTTCAGATTAAACGATTTTAACCAAGACATTCAACGAACATGACAACAATCATTGAGCAAACTGTGCTGATCGAAAACAAGTTAGGTTTACATGCCCGTGCAGCCACTAAACTTGCAAAACTCAGCCAAAATTATCAAGCTCGACTTACCCTGACACTTGAGGATAAGTCCGCCGATGCTGGCTCTATTATGGGCTTAATGCTGTTAACCGGCAGCCAGGGAAAACAGGTCCATATAAAAGCCGAAGGCGTGCAGGCGGAACAGGCATTGTATGCCGTATGTCAGCTATTCTCTGACAAATTTGACGAGTCGGAATAAGCCAAACAAAACAGCTCTGTTACTAAACAGTGCTCTGAGCCCTTGATATTTTTATTAAAAAAGCTGAAAAATCACCATAGTTACGTTACACTTCTGACATAATAACAAACCTGAATTCATTACCCCGACTTCGGGTTATAAGCTTGCACAGGGTGATTCATGCCAGACATATCAGAGCAAGAAATTAGCCAAAAACGTTTACTCGAAATTAATACCGCTTTAGAAAGTGGTATGTTCGTCTACGTGCGAAAAATGTTTCAGAACATGCCAGCTTATGATATCGCCTTATTGCTTGAATCTTCAACTTCGCGCAGTCGTACTATCTTATGGCAATTAACCGATGCTGATTTGCAGGGTGAAATTCTCGAAGAATTATCGGAAGAAGTACGGAAAGGCATTTTAAAGAACATGCAGCCGGAAAAGCTTGCTGCGGTTGCCGAAGGCATGGACATTGATGATCTTGCCGAAGTATTAAGAACTCTGCCTGACTCCGTTTATAACGAAGTATTAAACTCAATGGACTCGCAGGACAGAACGCGAGTTGAACAAGCGCTATCGTACGAAGAAGATACCGCCGGCGGTATCATGAATACCGATACCATCACTCTTCGTCCTGATATTACTATTGATGTGATCTTACGTTACTTACGTTTAAAGGGGGAGCTCCCTGAAGCAACAGACTCTTTCTATGTAGTTAACCGTCAGGATAAGTTTATTGGTTCGGTATCATTGGCCACTCTGATCACCGCGAGGCCGGAACAAACGATTGATGAAATCACCGATTACGATACCGTACCAGTACCTGCTGATACTGAAGAATCAGAAGTGGCAAAATTGTTTGAACGCCATGATTGGTTCTCTGCCCCCGTTATTGATGCCGACGGCCGTTTATTAGGTCGTATCACCATTGATGATGTTATTGATATTATTCGTGAAGACGCCGAACACTCAATGATGAGTATGGCCGGCCTGGACGATGAAGCCGATACCTTTGCCCCAGTGTTGAAAAGTACGCAACAGCGTTCTATTTGGCTGGGAGTGAACTTAATTACCGCTTTAATGGCCGTCGCGGTGTCGAGTATGTTTGAAGGCATTCTCGCCGAAATGGCGATATTAGCCGTACTTAACACCTTAGTGCCAAGTATGGGTGGCGTTGCCGGTAACCAGACCTTAACGCTAGTCATTCGAGGCATGGCACTCGGTCATATTGGTGAAAATAATTCACGCATCATTCTTAACAAAGAAATTGCTGTCGGTTTTTTAAATGGCTTAATTTGGGCATTGTTCATTGCCGGAATTGTCGCCATCTGGAAACAAGATATTGTGCTTGGTGGCATCATTGCTTTTGCCATGCTGATGAATTTAACTGTCGCCGGCCTGGCAGGAGTTGCAACACCGCTATTTTTGAGAAAAATAAATATTGATCCGGCATTGGCCGGGAGTGTAATACTGACGACTATCACTGATGTGGTGGGAATATTTGCTTTCTTGGGGACGGCAACCTGGTTGTTAGGGAAGTAGGGAATAGAAAAAGAGCACCGTCATTGCGGCGCAGGCCGCAACCTCCATTCGGATATAAAGTGCCTAGAAACAAGCGTTTCCAAATTTTGAGGTAGTGTGTTGCATCGTGAACAAGCACAGTTATTAGGAAAATATTTTAATAAGGCTCTGTTTGCGTCAGGAGGTACCGGCCTGCGCCGGCATGACGGCGTATTTTTTATAGTTTATAACCGACGTAAAGAACTTCCACTGTTTCTCTTACCCTACTGTCCCGACACTTGCATTTCTTCGACGATTATTGAGCCGGTTAAAATACTGCCACGCTTGTCATAATCACTACCTGTTGCCACTATCGATTTAAAGATATCTTTTAGGTTACCGGCAATAGTGATTTCAGAAACAGGGTAAACAACCTCACCATTTTCCACCCAAAACCCGGCAGCACCACGAGAATAATCACCGTTGACAACATTCACTCCCTGGCCCATCATTTCGGTGACTAACAAGCCGGTGCCCAAAGTTTTCAACATCGCATCAAAGTCACCGCCATTGGCGGAAATTTGCCAATTATGAATGCCACCGGCATTACCCGTTGAAGTAAGTCCTAACTTACGGGCTGAATAGCTGGTCAAAAGATAGGTTTGCAACACGCCATCGGTAATGATCTCTTTATCAACGGTGGCAACACCTTCAGCGTCAAAGCTGCTACTGGCTAATGCTTTCAATACATGCGGTCGTTCAGAAATATTCAGGTGCGATGAAAACACCGGTTTGCCAATCGCATCGAGTAAAAAAGACGAATTGCGGTATAAATTACCCCCACTAATCGCGGCGATAAAATGGCCAAATAAACTATTGGCAACATCGGCACGAAACATTACCGGCACTTTTTGGGTCTTTAACTTTTGGCTGTTTAAGCGCGCAATGGCAGCGGTTGCCGATTCAACACCAACCTTTGTAGGCGATTGTAACTGGTCAAATTCACGACTTACGGTATAACTATAATCACGCTGCATATCCTCGCCAGAACTTGCAATCATCATACAACTTAAACTGTGACGGGTGCTTGGGTAACCTACCAACTGACCATGACTGTTGCCGTACACTTTAAAACCTTCGTAACTGGCAAAGTTGGCACCATCGGAGTTGGTGATCTTGGCATCATAAGACAAGGCACTGTTTTCCGCTTCTACGGCAATAGCAATCGCTTGTTCGGTTGATAATTGCTGTGGATGATATAAATCTAACTCTTGCGGAGTAAACGCCAATAATTCTTTATCGGCTAGACCTGAACAAGGGTCGACTGAGGTATACTTTGCAATATTGACAGCCGCTTGGACCGACTGCTGCAGAGCCGTTTCGCTTAAATCGGCCGTAGATGCCGAGCCTTTACGGCCATCTTTGTATACCGTGATGCCTAGCGCACCGTCATTGGTGAACTCTACCGTATCTACGTCGCCAAGTCGCGTTGAAACACTTAATCCTTGTTGCTTACTTATCGAGACTTCCGCATTATCTGCGCCCAACTTCTTGGCTAACTCGAGTACTTTAGCAACACTGTTTTTTACCTGCCCGATGGCATCATTGATTGATTTAGCTTTATCCATTTTTTACATCAATAGTTACTACCAATTCAATTACATTGGTATTGAAAACGTTAATTTTGCTAGCATAGCATACAGAGATTAATTAACTGACTGTTATGTTGTATAATCACATCATTATTTTTAATTACCCAGCAATATAAAGATTCCGTTATGGCCAAGAAGAAAGCAAAAGAGATAGATGAAGATATCATCATCGTTAGCAAAACCGAAATTAAGCAAGACATGAAAGATATGCAAAAATTAGGTGAGCAAATTTGCAAATTAAATCAGAATCAACGCAAAAAATTACCGCTTAACGAAGAAATTGAAGCAGCCCTGGTCATTGCCGATAAAATTCGTGGCAAACACGACGCCTTCCACCGTAACGTGCAATTTATCGCGAAACAGTTAACCGCTTCGAATCATGAAGAAATACAGCTTGAACTTGATAAGATGAACAACAAGCACTCGCATGAGCTGATAAAAATAGCCAAACTAGAACAGATCCGCGAACAATTAATCAGCCAGGGCAATAGTAAGGTTGAAGAACTGTTAGCCAACTATGAAGGATTCGAACGCCAACGCATGCGCCAATTGGTCCGCCAGGCAGCGAAAGAAGTAAAACAGGAAAAGCCAGGGAAAAGCTTCAGGGAATTATTTAAATACTTAAAAGATAATATTCCGTTAAACCAGATATAAAATATAGTGGGGTCATACCCTTGCTTCTATACCCGCTCCACTTCAAGTGGTGGAACGGGTATAGTATTAGCACGCATGGATAATGACCCCACTATATTTTAAATCGCTACTGAGTGCCGCCGATGGTCATTTCATCGACTTTCAATGTTGGCTGGCCAACGCCTACAGGTACGCTTTGACCATCTTTGCCACAAACTCCCACGCCGCTATCTAGCGCAAGATCATTACCCACCATGCTCACCTGTTGCATCGCTTCGGGGCCACTACCAATTAAGGTGGCACCTTTTACTGGCGCGGTTATTTCACCATTTTCGATTAAATAAGCTTCGGCGGTGGTAAATACAAATTTTCCAGAAGTAATATCTACCTGGCCACCAGCAAAATTAGGCGCATAGATACCTTTCTTCACCGATTTGATAATATCTTTCGGTGAGTGCTCGCCGGCGAGCATATAAGTATTGGTCATGCGTGGTAAGGGTAAATGCGCATATGATTCACGACGACCATTGCCGGTGGGTTTCCCTCCCATTAAATGGGCATTATGCTTATCTTGCATGTAACCTTTTAATATACCATCTTCAATCAGCACATTATATTGACCGGGCGTGCCTTCATCATCAATTGCCACCGAACCGCGACGATTATGCATAGTGCCATCATCAACAATGGTGCAGTGTTTTGACGCGACTTGCTGACCAATTTTTCCAGAAAAAGCGGAAGAGCCTTTTCGATTAAAGTCCCCTTCAAGACCATGACCAACAGCTTCATGCAATAATACTCCGGGCCAACCAGCACCTAACACTACCGGTAACATACCGGCGGGCGCATCAACGGCAACCAAATTTACCAGTGCTTGTCTTACCGCTTCTTCGGCATATTGCTGATAACGTGGTTTACCGTGTTCTACTTCAAAAAAGTAACTGTAGCCTACACGGGCTCCGCCTCCTGAGTTTCCGCGTTCACGCTTGCCATTTTCGGCAACGAGAACGGAGCAATTCAAGCGCACTAAAGGTCTTATATCGGTGGCAAAAGTACCATCACTGGCAGCAACCAATATTTTCTCATAAACTCCCGACAAGCTAACAATTACCTGCTCAACGCGAGTATCTTGATCCCGAGCATGAGCTTCAACATCATGCAGTAACGTGATTTTTTGCTCTTGCGATAGCGTTGCTAACGGATCTTCGCCAGTATACAGTGGCCGATGTTGCTGCCCTGAAAATACTTTTATCGTTTGACTCTTGTCATCCTGAACAATACCACGGGCTGCAGAGCCTGCTTTTAATAAGGCACTGGCATTGATGTCATCCGAATAGGCAAAACCCGTTTTTTCACCACTTATCGCTCGTACACCGACGCCGCGTTCAATATTATACGAACCTTCTTTTACAATACCATCTTCGAGCATCCAGGACTCATGGCTCGATGATTGAAAATATAGATCGGCAAAATCAATATTGCGATGGCAAATATGATCTAATACCTTGCTCAGATCTTCCTGACCGAGTTGGCTTGCGTGTAAAAGTTCTTGTTCAACCAAATTCATCATAGTTTCCGTGATAGTTTAAGTGTACGTTGTTGTGCTACTGATTAGATTTTAGCACGACTGAAAATTTATTATGTGTGGAGACCGGGATGTCGGATCTCACTTTCTTTAACAAGTCAGGCTCAAAACTAGCCTTTTTTGTTTCACCGATTCACTCAGTCGACTCGCTCTTAGGTCCAGTTTCCGGTTTAAGTTCTGGTTCTGGTTTTTGTTCGGGTTGGGCTTGATCCGGTTTACTTTTGCCGACGTTGACGTTTCGACTCTTGCGATCAACTTCTTTCAAGTTTGGCTCCGCGGTACTGCCGGTTAATTCAAAATTGATCACCGAAAACACTTCGGCTTTCTCTATCACTTGGTCACCAGCGAGAATGATCACGCCAATAATTGGATTCACTACCCAAGCCGCAATAACCGGTAAACTGGAAGTCACTTTTGGCGCAAAAGCCATTTTATAATCAAGCTGATTAGTCGTCAGGTCGGTATTGCCTTTGATCGTTAAATTGCCAGCCGCACCATTCATTTTCAGATTATCGGTATAAACGATGCCGTTTGCTACGTTAAATGTACCTTTAAAATCATCATAAAACATCCCCTTGGAAAATATATCACGAAAGTCTAAGGTTAACTTTCTGACCAAAGACTGCAAACTGAAAAGGGATAATAAACGAGCGCCCTGATCGCTAACATCGGCAAGGTAGCCATCATCGAGTTTGCCTTTAAACTTACCATTTAATGTCGACAAATTGAATTGCTGCGGACCGCCTTGCCAATTGAAATTAAAACTGCTTTTCATGCCACTGTCTTTAATGCCAGACTCGATACCAAACGCGGCAATTTCAGCTTCAATATCTTTAGTATTGAGGCTACCGGAGAGCGACGTGATATCTACCGTACTATCTTTTTTCCAGCTGCCGCTAAGATCTACTTCACTACCCTTGCGTCTGGCGGTAAAGGATTTCAAACTGAGTAGCTCATTAGAAGTATTTTCTAAATCAAACTTCACCTTGCCAAGGTCTAACTGTTGATAGCGACAACTATCACAAGAAAATCTTATTCGTGGTATTTCCGCAGGGCCAATAACTGCCGTGTCAGAACTTGCTGCGACGCTACTTTGCTCATTATCGCTGGTGTTGGCGCCGTCGGTAGTTTGCTCAGTATTAGTAAAATTAATATAATCGGCGTCTATTTCAAGCCCTTGTTCGACAAAATCGTGATAAAACTTGATCCGGCTACGCACTTGCTCACCGTTTAATTGCAACAACCACCATTGATCTTGATTGAGTAAATTAAAATCAACATCGGTGATCGTCTGGCCAAAAAAATCGATTTCATTGACATCGCCACGAATTCTTTCTGGCACTTGCAATAAAGCGACTCCTGCAGTGTCTTCATTGTTGCCTTCACTATCTCCTGTAGAGTCTGGTAGTGAATCAACAATATCAAAAATAAGCTCATGCCATTGTTGATAGACAATGCTATCCAGGCCGGTGGTAATGTGAAAACCCTTCATCGGCAATAACATTTTTTCATCACCTAAGGTCAGCTGTGCCCGTTCGAAGGTGACTTTTTGATGATCTAAATCACCATAAAAACTTAACATGTCACCAAGCTTGGCTTTGATCGTTGATTTTGATGAACCGCCTTTGACGTTAGCGCTTAAATTCTGTTTGTCACCATATGCTTTCATGTACGGGTCAGGCAACGCCAGCTCGGCTTGTTCAAGGCTTGAAGCGATATCTAATTGATAACTAAATTCTCCATCTTGCGGGATCGCTAAAGCAAGCCGGCCTTGCCAATCGACTACGCCATTAAGGTAACTATGCAATGGTTGCGGTATTTGTGGCCGATACGCTGCTTGCTGCCAGTTCGCAAGAAGTTCGATATTGAGTTGATAATAATCATCTTCCACCTGACCTTCGACATTAAGAGCCATCGGCATGCCACGCCAATCTAAAGTCAAATTTTCAGTACTAATCACTTCATTAGTAAAACTTAATTGGCCGGCCACCTTACTAAATTCCATTTCCGGTGCACTAAGCTTGATCAGGTTATCATTGAGGTTTATCAGCCCGCGCGCTACGGTATTATCGGTATCAGAGAGCGGTACGTCTAAGGCAAATGTGCCGGAGATAAATCCCTGTGGACCAAGAACATCCAGAGTTGCCCCTACACTGCCGGCCATTGGGCTTGCTAACATCAATTGATGTATTGCTTCGGCCTGTGTGGCAACCGGCGCACGCACCGTTAATATTGAATCACCACTTAATGATTCAATACCAACCACGACACCTTGGGTTGCCGTACCCATTAAGTCACCATCGTAAGCGGTAATCAACATCGAATCGTTGGTAAAATTTAAGTTTAGTTGAGCTTGTTCAATCGCTGGCCAGGTATCAACGAAGCGGTATTTAGCCTGTGTGATATCGGCATCGACCATAAAAATACCGCTGCTATCCAAGAATGGAAAAGTGGCAACTGGACCATTAAAAACCACCGCAGCTTGCTTAACGTCACCATGAAAAATAGCGCCGGTCAAATAATCAACCAAACTTTCACTCATCACCGGTAATGGTAAATAATATTGCACTTTACTGGCATCGCCGTCGTGCACGTATGCAAATAAACTTAACACACCACCTTGTTGCTCTTGCTGTGAAAATTGCACATCAGCAGAGATAGATAGTTCATCAGAAAGTAGTTGAATATCAGAGACTGCTAACTTCCATCCAGCTTCTCCCCAATTTAGCTCAGTACGGGCAGTCAATTGATTAAATGGTATTGGCCGCGAAAAACCGTCGGCAAAATCCAAAGCACTATCGTGCGCATCAATATCCAGCTGTATTTTATCTTTGTTAAACAGCAGTTCACCAGAAACGTGTTCTATTCCAGGGATACCATTTGACGCTTGCCAACCTAAATCATCGAGTAATAATTTTACCTGCACATCCTTGGCAGTTTTACGCATTTGGATATTGTTAACAGCACCGCTTATTTGCAAATCTGAATATTTATCCAGAGCCGGGAAGTTGTCACTAATTACCGGAAATAATTGCCATAAATTATCTAGTGAAACGCCTGAAATATTGGTCACCACCTCGCCCGCGTTGGCCGTTCCCTGAACTTGTAAATTGGCCCATGGAGTATCGTTAAACGAAATGGGGATATTGCTTGATTGCATGATGAAATCTTGCCCATTTTGTTGACGATATAGGCTGATATCACCCGCAGGTATTTTCAAAAAATGTTGTTGTTCATTACTATCCCAGGAAAACACATTCTCTCCTAGCGATAGATGCATTTCGGTAGCAATACCCTGGTCGATTTCAAGCCAGGACTGAAAATTAATGGTGGAATTAAATTGCTCAGATTTCTCTGCAAAATAACGTTCTAGCCACGCGGATAAATTAATATTTCGCCCTTCTAAATAGACTTGTCCTTGTAAATCTTTTCTGTTTTCACCAGTGAGTTCCACCACTAATTTAGCACTATTAGTCGACACCCCGGCAATCTCAACTTTGCCAATACCTTTGTGGATATTATCTTCATTATGCCAGGCAAGCTTATTAATGATGGCAACATGCTCACGGGTTGGGTGCTTAAAGATAATTTTGCTGCCCACTACCGAAAATCGATTAACCTGCTGAAGTAATAATTCGGATAGCGCGTCAATATCAGTCTCTGTTTCTGATTCAATGCTTGCACTGCTCTTAAACAAAGTTCTGTCGATGGTAACTTCACCGCCAATCAAGGTTAAATTATTGCTTTTCAATTTCTGTGTTTTTATCGATCCCCAAAAATCAATGCCAATGTCAATTTCATCGATTTCAACAAAAAATGCCGCGGAATCAGACAAGATCACATCTTTAATGATTAGGGTAGGACCAAACCGCTTCCAGGCTGCTGATAAATGACCAATCTCTACTTCACCCTGATAGGTTTCATTGATGTAGTCTTCAAGATCCGTGGTAAACGTATCGGCATAAGGTAAAAATACCCGCGCAGAAGTTAACAGCACAGCAAAGAGCACCAACAAAACAGCCAGAGTTTTATAGAGTCGGTTTAACCAGCGATTGAGATAGCCCCAAAACGTTTTCACTACATCATTACCACATCAAATTGCTCTTGGTTATACATGGTTTCGGTTTGCACTTTTATTTGTTTGCCAATAAATACTTCTAACTCTGCAAGGTGGTGTAATTCATCATCATTTAGCCAATCGCTGACTTGTGGAGAGGCGTAAACAATGAATTTGTCAGCATCGTAGGCGCGGTTTACCCGCACAATTTCTCGCAATATCTCAAAACAGACCGTTTCTACGGTTTTTAAATTTCCACGGCCATCGCAAACAGGACATTCGCCACAAAGAATATGTTCGAGTGATTCACGGGTGCGTTTTCGGGTCATTTCCACTAAACCGAGAGCTGAAAAATTACTGATGCTATATTTCACTTTGTCTTTCGCCATAGCCACATCAAGGCTGTGCAAAACTCTGCGTTTATGTTCATTGGAAATCATATCAATAAAATCGACAATAATGATGCCACCGAGATTTCTCAATCTTAATTGCCTGGCAATCGCCTGAGTGGCTTCAATATTGGTATTAAAGATGGTTTCTTCCAGATTTCGATGACCAACAAAGGCGCCGGTATTGATATCAATCGTAGTCATTGCTTCAGTTTGGTCGATAATTAAATAGCCACCTGATTTAAGTTCTACTTTACGTTGTAATGCCCGTTGGATTTCATTTTCAACCGCAAACAAGTCAAAAACTGGCCGCTCGCCCGGGTAATATTCAATGATAGGTTTTATTTCTGGCACAAACTCATCAGTAAACTCAATGAGTTGATCGAAAGTCAGGCGAGAATCGACGCGTACGCGTTCCAGGCCACTGCCAACAAAGTCGCGTATGATCCGAGAAGCCAAAAATAAATCCTGATAAATCGGTAAATTGGTTTGTTTTCGCTGTTTGCGCTCTGATACTTTTTGCCAAACCCGGCGTAAAAATTCGGCGTCGTGAGCAAGCTCTTCATCACCGGCCCCTTCGGCCACAGTACGCACAATAAAGCCGCCCTGATCATCACAAAATGGCAACACGATATTCTTTAAGCGACTACGTTCATTTTCATCCTCAATACGTTGTGAAACGCCAGCATGAGTTGAATTAGGCATCATCACCAAATAACGTGATGCTATGGTGATATCTGTGGTTAACCGCGCCCCTTTTGTGCCAAGCGGATCTTTTACCACTTGCACCATGATGTGTTGCCCCTCATGCACTAAAGTGCGAATATCTGGCACTTCATTTTCACTGGCTTCGGCATTAATGATCAATTTGGTACGGATATCCGAAGCGTGTAAAAATGCGGCTTTGTCTAAGCCGATATCAACAAAAGCTGCTTGCATGCCCGGTAATACCCGAATAATTTTTCCCAGGTAAATATTGCCAACAATACCGCGCTTGGAATTACGTTCGATATGAACTTCTTGTAACGTGCCATTTTCTATTACCGCAACTCGAGTTTCACTCGGCGTTACATTAATCAGTAATTCACCACTCATAACAAACCTTTTTTATTAATTTTTTTTGCATTAAGCAGCAACTGTTCGGTTTCGTATAAGGGTAAACCAACGACCGCTGAATAACTGCCATTAATACTTTTCACAAATTTTCCGGCAATACCTTGAATGCCATAGCCACCGGCTTTATCTTGTGGTTCACCCGTTTGCCAATATTGGCTGATTTCCTCAGGACTTAATTCTTTAAAATGCACCTCGGTAGAAACGACCTCAGACAATATTGTCTGCGCCTTACTCACAGTGACATCAGAGGCTTTGGTTAACTCGGGTTGTTCAGCCTTAATGATAGCAATTGCGGTCAAAACTTGATGCTGTTTATTCGATAAAGATGTAAGCATTTGCAAATAGTGTTCAAAACTGTCCGGCTTGCCGAGTATGTTGCCGGCATTCACCACTACCGTATCGGCGCCCAAGACCATATCTCCAGCATTGATGTTAATTAAATTATTATAGCCCGCCTGGGCTTTTTCTATTGCCATACGCCCAACGAAGTGTCTGGCGCTTTCGCCACTTTGCGGGATTTCGTCGATGCTTGCAGACACTAATTCAAACTGCTGGGCAATTTGCAATAACAGTTCTTGTCGTCGTGGCGATTTAGAAGCTAAATACAGCATGTTAATGCACCTTAAACTGACGTCTTATTTTACGTAATAATAAAAACACCACTGGCCAGATAATGGCAGAAGTGAGCACCGGTTTGAGGTAGCTGATGGAAAAATCTACATCAAAAATAAATCGTTGCAGCCAAAAAATAATCAAGTGATACAAGGCGACGAGTAAGCCAATAATAAAGGACTGTTGCCATAATGAAAAATTGCGAATTTTTTGATAATTATTGGCGGAGACATATACCACTAAAGCCGTAGCAAAAGCATTGATACCCAATACCGACCCCAGTAGTACATCAATAATAAAGCCAATCATCCAGGCAAACAGCACATTCACCCGATTTGGCAGGGCGATACTCCAATAAGCCACCACCAGTAATGCCCAGTTCGGTCGAAAAGCATCAACGCCAATAGGCAACGGCATAATGGTTAATATCAAAGAGATGACCAACGTAAATAAGATCACTGAATTGTTATGTTTAGCTTTCATCCGCCACCTGCCTGGTTTGCTGGTTGCTCGGTAAAGGCTTGTCATATTGACTTTCAACGAGCGGAGTCTGATGCGGCCAAAGCAACAATAAGTAACGTAAACGGTTCATCTCGACAATAGGCTGAACCCGAATGCGGGCAAATTCTTTATTGGGGTTTTCCGAAATGTAAGACACCATTGCCACCGGGTAACCTTCTGGAAATTTCCCGCCTAACCCGGAAGTAACCAGTAAATCCCCCACCCTGATATCGGTGGAATGAGCAATGTGATTTACTTCCATTTGATTAAAGCTACCGGTACCACTGGCAATTAACCGCACCCCATTACGATGAACTCGCAGTGGAATGGCGTGAGTAATATCGGTGATCAGCAAGACTCTGGAATTATTGGCGCCTACATGCAGGATTTGGCCAACAACACCGGTTTCATCAATAACCGGTTGGCCTTCATAAATTCCATCATTTATACCGCGGTTGATCACAATTTGGTGTGAATAAGGATCGCTGTCGACAGCAAGAATTTCTGCCACCATTTTTTTCAACGGATTGCGCAACGGTGATGCCAGCAATTTTCTTAAACGATCATTCTCTTGTTTAAGAATGTCCAACTCAAGCAACTTCTCATAAAGCATCAGCTCATTCATTTGTAAGCGCTGGTTATCCAACATTAATTGTTTGCGCGAAACCAGATTATCACTGGCATAATCCATAATTTGTTTAGGCGTGCTGGCAATATATTGTAATGGACTTACCAGTGATTGTAGGTAACCTCGAGCAACTTCAAAGCTTGCTAGTTTATGGTCGCAATAAATGAAGACGCCTGAGAGTAGCAGCGCAACAAGCATCCTTCTATGGCTGGAATAGCCATCTATAAAAATGGGTTTCATGATATCAGCTTAACTAAATTCCCAATTCAGAGCTATGAAATAACAAGTTAGAGTAACAACTTGCTTACTCAATAAATTACACCAATCGGTCGTAAGGTATATATTACAAAGGCAGCTGAAGCTGCCTGTTGTTTATTTACTGATAGGGTGTTATTCGTAGGCGAATAAATCACCACCGTGCATGTCAATCATCTCAAGTGCCTTACCACCGCCACGAGCCACACAAGTTAGCGGGTCATCGGCAACAATCACCGGAATGCCCGTTTCTTCGGCCAACAGACGATCTAAATCTTTTAACAAGGCGCCGCCACCGGTTAACACCATGCCACGTTCAGAAATATCGGAAGCAAGTTCCGGTGGTGATTGTTCTAAGGCAACCATAACCGCACTTACGATCCCAGAAAGAGGTTCTTGCAGAGCCTCTAAAATTTCATTACTGTTTAAGGTAAAACTTCTTGGCACACCTTCCGCAAGGTTACGGCCGCGAACTTCAATCTCAACCAGTTCTTCGCCTGGGTAAGCACTACCAATTTCTTGTTTAATGCGCTCTGCGGTCGCTTCACCAATAAGGCTACCAAAATTACGACGAACATAGTTGATAATCGCATCATCAAATTTGTCACCACCAATTCGCACTGATGAAGAGTAGACCAAACCATTTAGTGAGATAATACCGACTTCAGTGGTACCACCACCAATATCCACGACCATAGAACCGGTTGCTGCCGAAACAGGTAAATCAGCGCCGATTGCCGCAGCCATAGGCTCATCAATTAAATGCACATCACGAGCGCCTGCTCCTTCTGCCGACTCTTTAATGGCACGTCGCTCAACTTGCGTTGAACCACAAGGAACACAGACTAATACGCGAGGGCTAGGACGAAGGAAGTTATTCGAATGAATTTGTTTGATGAAATGCTGCAGCATTTTTTCAGTCACAAAAAAGTTAGCAATAACGCCATCTTTCATTGGTCGAATGGCTTCGATATTACCCGGCGTACGACCTAGCATTTGTTTGGCTGCGGTACCGACTGCGGCAACACTTTTATTGCCGCCAGATCGGTCTTGACGAATCGCTACTACAGACGGTTCGTCCAGGACGATGCCTTGGTCTTTAACATAAATCAGAGTGTTAGCTGTTCCTAAATCGATAGACAAATCGTTTGAGAACATACCACGTAAAAATTTAAACATGGGGAGAAAAATCCTATTGCTTAGCGTTGCATTTTTTATCGTTTTATCAGGCTGAAACTCGCGGTATTAACCGACTTTTTCTGTTATTTTTATTATATCCATTTATTGTTGTCGCCAGATAAAAATAATCATTATTTTTTAGTGCGAACATCATAACCCAGCCGATAAAAAAATGTACTAGATAATTGTTAAAAATAAGGCAAATGTTGCACTTTTTTAGTTAAATGCTTTTTTTTATAAATTTATCGATTTCTTTTGTTCACAGCTTAAGCCTTCACCGTCGTCAACAATTACAAAAGATGGCGTTGCTGATAGGGATTGAGCAGGAGGTTCTGCCGCGACAACAGCGAATACTGTTGCCCCCAAAAGTAAAAAATGGCGGTTAACAATTACATTCTTGCTGTTAATTAGTCGGTAAAATTTACTGCAAACTCCTCGCCTCAACCTGTAATGTTCTACTTGTTCTTACACTACCCGCATCACAAGCGCCGGTTGCCGTTAAGGTAAAATATGTCACCCCAGATTCGATAAAATCAGTACATTGTAAAGTCTCGATATGACAACCTATTAATCCAGGTACATTGGCAAGGTCTGGTACTGTGGCCGCATTCACTACCGCACAATCCACAATTTCGGAGCCTAATGGAAATAGTTGCTGCAACCCCCATTGATTACCGATATCTGCCGCCGCATAAGCACGAGTACCAAAGACTTGATAAGAAACGGTTTCACTCGACGATGCGATGATCCGTACTAATGCTGCTGCCATTAAACTCAATACCACAATCATAAAAACGGCCATGATCAAACTTGCGCCTTGCTGTTTTTTTTGAGCAAGGTTTAACGTCGGCGAAAAGTAAGCAGAACGATTATGGGACATTGCTGATGTGCACTCCATTACTAAAGAACACATTGTCATTATTTTTTGAAAATTTAAAATTAACCTGCACTATGGCAGCACGTTGCAGTATTGCGTCGAACACAAATGGAAAGCAGCTGCCATGGCAAACATCGATATGTTCCGCCATTAAAACGCCACCGCTGAGAATCGACTGGTTTATCGAAAAACCATAATTTTGATGACGATGTAAACTGCCGTTTGTTGCACAAAAACTCACCGGCTCAGAGACGATGAATAACCGTCCACTGGGGGATTCGGCGGCAAAACTAAAGGCCGAATCTATGGTGATCCGCCATTTATTACCTGCAGGCTTAGCGACACTCGTTAAGCCTATGGCTTTTTTGCTGCTCGCATGATCGTAGATGTCGCTGCTCGCAATTGGGTAAACAATCACCATATCCTTGCTGTTCGTTTGATAATCACTACTGGCTTTTACGACATCAAAAGTCGTTTTTGGCGGATCTGGCAGCAGCGGAATATCAAGGTAAAAGCTGCTCACCACAATGGGAACAAATTCCAGGCATTGAGTGCTGCCATCATCGATAATTCGAACCGAATTAGGCAACGCATTGCTTAATTCCCGGTTTAACCGTTCTATGGCAAAGCGAGCATCCGAGATTAACGCATCACGGCCAGATACATCCTGATAAACCTTTGAACCTATGGTGATAAAACCGATAAAGCCTACTGAGGTAATGCTTAAAATCGCGATTACCAGTACCAGTTCAACTAAGGTAAAGCCTTTGCTTGTCTTATATAAATGGCCCTTGTTCATTCAACGTTGGCCTTATAAGTCGCAAAAGTAACCTCGGTTTCAAGCGGCGTTGTCACAGTAACGGTGATAAGTTTAGCCAGTAAAGCATTATCGATGATGGCGGCATAGTTATCGCTGTTACCATCATAATTATTATCGTAAACCACTTTTATCCGGACACTAAAACCTCGGTAGATGTCATTAATGTCTCGACCTAAAGCATCTTCAAAAACATCTAAGCCATGATAATCATCAACATCATTGTAATCAGCTCTGGTTTCTGCCCCGTCCACTCCTAAGGTGAGACTGGAAGTGCAAGGTCTCCAACCGGTTTCATTGCAACGTAATACCCCGCCATTAAAATCTGATTGTTGATCAAACGCTTTTGACCTAATTTCATTGAGCAACGACTGACCCAGCTCGGCCGCTCTGAGCAAATGAATTTGATCGGCACTTTCCCTCTCCTTTGGCATCATTGCCGCCATCATGAAGCCAATCACAACCACCATAAAGGTCATGCCAATGACCAATTCAATTAAGGTAAAACCGGCTTGTTTATGATGCCCAGGAATTGATCGGTGCAAATGATTAACAGGCATGAATGTAGCCCTCACGTTCAATACAGAGCCGTGCTGTATCCACAGCATTGGTAAATTCTATGATGCATTGAGTGGAACATTCCAATACTCTCCCCCAAGAATCTATGGTTAAGGTTTCATTCGATGAGGAATTAATTAATACATTGGAACGGATAGGAATTTCAAAACCGGTATTATCGCGACGCCAGTCTGCCGTTAATATTTTATTGCGACAATCTGTCGTACTGCCGTATCCGGAGCCATCGCTTTTGATCAATATTTGATGGCAAGTTGCTGAGTCAGTCTGCTGCATTGCCCTTTGCTGTTTTAAACGCAGGTGGGAGATCATTTGATCGCGATATACAAACGCATCAAAACTGCTGCTCCCGAACTGCTTTGGCACCACAGTGATTGCCAAAATTGTGATAATAAGAACAACCACAATAAGTTCAACGATAGTAAAGCCTGATACTCGGCGAATTGTGCTTGCCATTATCTGTGCTTCAAACCTTAACAACCGATTAAATCGGGAGTGACATTGGGCCTATCTTCGACGGCATTACTTTCGGTATAGGTAATGATGCAAGTGGCTGGATTTTGCGCTCCTGTGATGCTAAAAATGCCCGTTTGATCATCATAACTGTAATCCGAGGTTTCCCATTCGATTTTAAGTAAGCTTTGGATACCCAGGCCATTGCCCGTGGTACCAGAACCGTCACCGGCAGCAGCGGCTGTCGGCCACCCGGCCAATAACGCATAAAAGTTAGAATCGACCTGAATTTCAGTATGATCACCGCTGATTAACGCTTTCGCGTGCGCAATATCAATCGCTGAATTTATCCGGCCCTGTAAGCCTTTCATGGTCGCGGTGCGTGCAGCGCCAGTTAAGTTGATGAATTTGGGTGCGGCAGTAGCGGCTAAAACACCTAAAAGTACGATAACAATGATTAATTCTATTAGGGTAAAGCCTTTGTTATTTGGCATAAAAAAGCCTCGATACTAAATGTCATTTACCGTTATCACTACTGAGCTGTTAGCTGGTAGATATGAAAAATTAATACCAATAGATTCATCACCATTAGGACTTATAAATTCATCGTCCGTTTTCGCTAACGTTTGTTTTAAATGATAAACACAACTTCGCAATGGCGCGATACCGGTGATAGAGACGAAATATTTATAGCTATCCGAGTCGATGCCATTTAGTTCGCCAATATTTTGCGTCACTAACGGCGGCTGTTGTAAAATATTATTCCAAATATCAACACAATCGACAAGCTCCAGGGTATCATTAGCCCCGGCTAGTCCAATGGGGTAGCCGGCACGTATGCCATTACTTTGGTTTTTTGTGGTGAGAATAAGGTCACTACCATCGTAATTCACCACGTTATAAGTACCATCCGTAGGGCGGCCTTCAACTTCCCACTGTGCTCTGGCTAATGACACTGCACTAGCAAAGCCGCCAGCCATACCTTCGATATTTGCCTGCTGGGCTTTATCAGTCAAATCCATGAACTTCGGAATTGCCGTAACGGCAAATAAACCGATTAAGACAAGAACAACCACTAATTCGATTAAAGTAAACCCTTTAATCTGATGCTTTTTATTTTTATTTTTATTCATAACTTCCTCAAACTTCACTATTTTTAACTCTAATATAGATTGCCTAAAAATCAATATAAAATACAGTAAGTGGTTAATTTTTCGTGATTATTTAACTTTGCACCACCGAAAACATATCCCACATTGGGGTAAAAATACCTAACGCCAGTATCAGCACCATTACCGCCATGACTATAATTAAAATTGGCTCAACTCGGTCTGTTAAGGTTTTGAGATCGTATTCAACTTCTCGCTCATAATAATTTGCCACATTCTCAAGTAACTCATCAAGTTTGCCGGTTTCTTCGCCCACCGCGATCATTTGCAATACTAATGGCGTAAATAGGCCACTGGTGCTGGCTGTACGCAGCAGTGTTTCACCGGTTTCTACCTTTTTGCGCATACCGACAATTTTATCCGCCATATAAGAATTTCCGATAGACTCAGCGATTAAACTTAACCCTGTGGTTATAGGAACACCGGCCTTGAGCACAATGGCAAAGCCATGGGAAAAACGAGCAAGTAACGCCCGTTCGATTATCTTGCCAATAATGGGTATTACAAGCTTACGCTTATCCCAATGGTATAAGCCTTTTTCAGTAGCGACATAGCTTTTAATGGCTAAGCCGCTGACGGCAAACATAACCAGGATCAATAACCAATAATCGGTAAAAAACGTTGAACTGGTAATTAACATTTTCGTTGTCAAAGGCAAGTCCGTGTTAAATTGGCTAAACATATCGATAAACACCGGGATCACCCAAATATTCAGCACAAACATCGCGATAACGATAGCGAAGACGACAAACATTGGATAACGAATGGCTTGCCTGATATTTTTTTTGGTCTCTTCTTCGCGCTCGATATTTTCAGCAAGTTTGGCGAAGGATGGCCCTAACAGCCCGGTATTTTCGCCAACATGGATAACAGAGACGAACAATTGATTAAAGATATTTGGGTGATGCGCCATCGACGATGACAGACTAAAGCCTTTCTCCAGTTTCGCATGAAGATCAAGCATCACACTTTGTAAAGCCTTTGATGTTGTTGTTTCTGCCAAGCCCTTTATCGCACTTAATGTCGGTACCCCTGAACGTATTAACGCGTACATTTGCCGACAAAACATGATTAAATCAACCTCTTTTACCCTTTTTGGTTCAAACCTGACTGAAAGCTTAAGATCTTTCGATACTGATTTTGTGGCAGAATTTTTGATGGTGATTGGGATGATATTTTGCTTAGTCAATTGTTCAGCGACAGCGACACTTGTGCTCGCATCAACTGAACCTGAAATTTGTTTGCCCTGACTGTTACGACCAATGTAGTGAAAAAGTGCCATAATATTTCTGCTAACTAATATCTATCATTTCGGCTAACCGCAGTACTTCATCAATAGTGGTTACCCCCTGCTGTGCATAATCAAAAGCGGCCAATGCTAACGGTCTGTAATTTTTGCTTAGTTTAGCGGCCCGGGTGAATGCTTCGGTGTCTTCTCGTTTTAAAGCATCCATCATGGTCGAGTCCAGTTCTAATAATTCAAACACCCCAACTCGACCACGGTACCCCGAATAATTACAAGATTGGCAACCACTGCCTTTATAGAAGGTGCTGTTCACATCCGCTTTGGTCAGGTTTTCTAACCACACTTTTTCTTGGGGCTGCAGCGTATGGTCAATTTTACAGCCCTCACAAATGCGCCTTACCAGACGTTGTGCGACAATAGCCCTTAACGCACTGCTGATTAAAAACCCCGGCGCGCCCATGTCGAGTAAGCGAATTGCTGAAGTAATTGCATCGTTGGTATGTAGCGTTGATAACACCATGTGACCGGTTAAAGCTCCACGCATACCGATTTCAACCGTTTCGGTATCCCGCATTTCACCGATCATTAGTATATCGGGATCTTGACGTAATGATGTTCTTAACACTCGAGAAAAAGTTAAGTCGATTTTTTCATTCACCTGTACCTGATTTATTCGTGGCAGACGATACTCAACCGGATCTTCGACGGTAATAATTTTCTTTTCTGGCTGATTTAATTCAGCAAGCGCGGCATACAAAGTTGTGGTTTTACCACTACCGGTAGGACCTGTAACCAGCACCATGCCGTTTGGACGGGTGATTTGCAGGCGTAGTCGCTCAACCAGAGCTAACGGCAAGCCAGTTTTTTCCAGCTTGATTAAACCATCGGTTTGATCGAGTAAACGCATGACCACCGATTCACCGTGTTGCACCGGCATTGAAGAGATACGTACATCGATTTCATGGCCTTTTACCCGCAGATGAAAACGGCCATCTTGCGGCAGGCGTTTTTCGGAGATGTCCAGGCTTGCCAGCAACTTCAGTTTTAACACCAGGGCATTGGCAATTTTTACCTGTTGAATAATGCTCTCTTGTAATATTCCGTCAACACGCTGACGAATTCGTAACTGTTCTTTCTCTGGTTCAATATGTACATCTGAGGCACGCATTTGTACTGCATCTTCAAACACCGATTGCAATAATTTATCAACCGTAGCATCACTTGAATCATCACCAAAATCGGCGGTGCTAAAATCAATTTCCTTGACATCAACATATTCTTCTTCAAGTTGACTGGCAAAGGATTTGATGTCTTCGGTGCGGCGATATAAATTATCAAAAGCATTGAATAATTGCGATTCGGCCACCGCGGCAATGTTGATGACTCTGGGAGTTAAATAGCTTTCAAGCTGATCAATGGCATTCAAATCTGCAGGGTCACTCATGCCAACCAATACCGTATCTTCATCATACTCCAGCACCAACGCTCTTAACCGGCGGGCATGAACTTCTGGCAGTAACTCAACAACATTGGCGGCAATGAACCTTTGCGTAATATCGATAAAGGGTAAATTCAATTGCTTAGCAAGAAATTGCAACAACTGGCGTTCACTGATAAAACCTAATTCGATCAATGAAGCCCCTAACTTGCGATGGGTGGTATCTTGCAATTGCAGCGCGTGTTCAAGTTGGTCGTCAGAGATAATATTCTCTTCTACCAATAAATCTCCCAAACGTAACTGTAATTTGACTATCGACACTCTATCCTCCCAATGTCACTAATTGACGAGCAAAAGTAAAACTATTGACCAGCAAAAACGCACAAGTTAATAAAAATTTATACACCAATAAATTCCTTCTTGGTACTTAAACTGTACATTTCAATATTCAGCTTGCCATTTGGATAATCACTCACCGAATAATCAAACTCGTGCCAATAAAATGGCCAGGGCAATTGTTCAACTTTTTGCAAATAATCACGCAACTGCAAATAACTTCCTTCCAGCGAAATCCGAAAATTATGGCGGTAAAGGTCAATTTGCGGTGTTTGCCTATCCCGTAACACTTTTGCCGAACGCAAGTCCTTCCTAATTAACGGCTCTGGCGCCATTGACTTAAAGGACAACAGTGTTACCCCGGGAGAAAGCTGCAGCATATCTTGTAAAGCGCTGCGCATTTTATCCGGTAAAATAAGCTCATCCGTTAACGAACCTAATTCATTGTCGATGGCTTTTAATTTATTCTCAAATTGTGCGATTTGCTTATCCAAATCTTTATTCGCATCTTTTGCCAAACGTACTTGCGCTTTTTCTGATGCTATCGTTGCGGTAATATTTTTATTTTTGAATTGAGTAATTGCGCGCTGAAGTTTGTTCATTTTGGTGGCATTGGTTTCGAACGCGATGGCATTAAACAATAAATAAAAAATGAAAACACCCGCGAATAAGATGATATATTTCTCTCGGTTACTCAACTTTGAGAATTTTTCAGAAGATACAAACCATTGTTTTTGCATTAGTGGCTTCCCTCAGCTGCGCTTTGCTTAGAGCTTACAACAAATTGTGTATCACCTTTTTCATTGACCGATAAATTAAGTTGGGCAAAGTTTCTGCCCGACATAAAGGCTGCACCTTCAAATCCCGATAACCAAATAGGTACGGACTCAGCTTTCGGCGCCAAACCAGAAACACTGAAATTGTCATTGTCTATTTTGATGTTTTTTAAACTAATTTCACCGTGATGATTTATCGCCAATTCCGACATTATTCCGGCAAAACCGGTGAAACTTAGTTGGCTGTGATCGGTTAATTGCCGATGCAATATTTGTTTATTTTGAAAAATAAACTTTAATGTCGAAAGTTGATTGATTTTCTTTGAACTTATCGTACGGTTATCCAGCACTTGTTGATACTGCTTAAGCTTATTTTTCAACTGCACATTTTTTCTTTTTAACGCGATATATTCATCGTTAAATTGAGTATGAGTGATATTCAAGTAGGCGGTATATAGAGCAAAAATAGAAAAAAATACGGCCCAAACTCTTACCACATTGGTCAATGTTAGCCAGGATTGCACCGCGATTAATTCATCTTTTAGCAGGTTAATACGGGTTTTAGTCATTTACTACACCCACTTTTTCAAATTCTGTTAACGCACCAATACTGGCTGCACAATTGCGTAATTTCGCAAATGGCTCAGGCAATTCAATTTCTGATATTACTACCTCAGTATTTTTCGCTAAATTTTCGATAATAAAGTCTTCATGGGTTACCGGTAATAATACTTTTATCCGGGTTACTGGCGATTGTTTGAGCAGCCGTTCAAAATAGTCCATCGATTTTTGTATTTCAACGCTTAAAGAATCGCAAATGCCTTGGCTCAGTTGCTCTCTTGAATAGCCGCCGATATCATTAAAGCCGCGTAATCGCCGGGAGAAATATATTTCCCCCTGATTTACAATCAGTAAAAATACATCTTCAAACGGTTGCTGACATACCATTAAGGTTGAATTATCAACGTTATCGACTAAATTGGCAAAGGCAAATTCATCGGTGATGATGCCTTTAAGTTCGACCTGATGGCGTTTAAATGTATCGGTAAATTTTTTAAGATGAGAAAGGTGACTACAAACTACATTAATCTTTTCAGTGCCTGCAACAATCACGGGTGAATCAAAATAATCGACGATCATATCGTCCGGATCAATTGGTACGATATCCTTCACCAGCCATTTTATTGCTAAGGGAATTTCATCATCGGGTAAATTGGGCTTGTTAATTTGTACACTGTAGTAGTGACTAGCTGATAACACCAGATAACCCGAGCCGGTAAAGGTGTGAGTAGCTAATAGTGTTTGTAACCACTCACCGGCTGATTCTGTGGTTTCGGTAATAAACTCATCCGCTTTACACTCTTCATTAACTTCTTTTTCGAAGGCGTATGCCCCTACCTGGTTGCGCAAAGCAATACCGAATTTAACATTCGTATTCTTTTTGGAAAAAAGTGATCTTAATCCGTTCAACATCGACTTCATTTACCTATACATAGTTATATTATTATTTTGTACAGTGCTATCCCTGTTACCATTGAAGGTGTCGGTTTCAGCGCGCTTGCCCAATTTTTTTGAAAGCGACCCAATACAGTAAAAGGGTTATCTCCATTATGGCGGATTTACTCTTTGGTGCAAGACATTTATTATTGACCGATTACACGTTCAAAGTGAGCCCTTAATACATTTACATATATGTATAAAATCAGCAACTTAAAAGAAAACAAAGAAATGAGCAGTTTAAATAAAATAAATTATCCTGCCTTTAGCAAACATCAGGTTGAGGTGTTTATTAAGCGCGACGATTTAATTCACCCGATAATCTCAGGCAACAAATGGCGCAAATTGAAATACAACCTTAAAGCCGCCAAAGAGATGGGCAAGACACAAATTTTAAGTTTTGGCGGGGCTTATTCCAACCACATTCATGCCCTGGCTTATGCTGGTAAAATAAATAACCTCGACGCAATTGGCATCATTCGTGGTGAACCGCATTATCGAAATAATTTCACCCTAACTTGGGCAACACATTGGGGCATGACTCTTGAGTTTGTTGATCGTAAAACCTATAAACTGCGTCACAATGAAGAGTATTTGGCACAATTACAGCTGCAATACCCTGACGCTTATATTATCCCTGAAGGCGGCAGCAATCACTTGGCTTTACCGGGTGTAGGAGAAGTCATTACTGAACTTAATGAGCAACTAGAATATGACTATTTACTTACCCCGGTGGGCAGCGGTGGTACTTTGGCAGGCCTTATCAATGCAGATAACAATCAACATAATCTGCTCGGCATTGCCGTGTTAAAACAAGATGGCTATTTAGCCGATGAGGTGAACCTGTTATTAGCCGCACAAGCGAGTAACCTTGATAACTGGAAAATTTTGAATCAATTTCATCGTGGCGGTTACGGCAAGTATAAAACGGCAGATGCCCAGCGGATTTTGCAGTTTAGCCAACAAACTGGGATCCCCTTTGAGCCGGTATATTCAGGCAAGATGTTATTGGCCTTTCTCGATTTGTTAGAGCAGGGCTATTTTCAAGCTGGCGCCAAAATCGTGTTATTACACACTGGCGGGCTACAAGGTTTGGGCGGTATGGCGGAACGCGGCCTGCTAAATGCTGATGAGTGGCCTGTTCCAGAGAGAGCACCTAACTGCTAAGACCTAAAATTGAAAAAGTAGAAACAATTAACCACGTCATATCCCTGAGGAGCATAAGCGATATCAGGGACCTCATATAAAGCTAATGTGGTTTGGATATATACGCTCTTTGAGTGAGCGCAAATATTGTTTAAAAGCACGTTATGAATTAGGGAGGTCCCACATCTCGCTAGTGCTTGTGAAGGGATGACGGCGCTAACTTTCGAAGATTGTAAGTAGCTGCAATTTACTCATTCCACCCCAGATACTCGTACCCTGTATATGCTGCCTGTACCTTGTACCAGATTTACACAATAGTTAGCACATTCAAACATGCTGCCCGTAGCTAGAAGCCCGTAGCTTGCCACAAAACTTACACGATTAATCGTCAGTGCAAATATGCTGCTTGTACCCTGTACCTATTATCTTTTTATAACATCCCAGAAAGAGAATTAATTAACCCCTGGCGCAACGGTGGCTCCGCTTCAGTAAATTCAAGGTTCGCTTTGTTGGCAAGTGAAACAATTCGAGTTTGATACTTTTTCCGATCAATCACTTCAGAGCTGGTTTGTGTTTTTGAACCTGACTCGCCCTGTTTTAATACCGCTTTTTCTGACTGATTTACTCTTACCCCTTCTTTTGCTTTTTCAGAGATCTGAATGTCGGTGATCATAGTAAATAAATTATCATCGACCATGGCATCAAAAATAATGCCTAAACCGGCACCGGCAATACCGGCTGCAACCTGGCCGCTACCATCACCAATTTGCGCACCTGCGGCTCCAGCAAGTACCGCAGTGCCAAAAGTCCCAAATGAATCACCAGCACGTAGGTCAGTTTTTCCCACCTGCAAAATATTGACTTGTAACCAGTAGTGAGCAACATCTGGATTGTCGATTACTCGATAACCTTTGGCTGTTATTGCCGCACGCACTTCATTTTCATAAGTGAGCCCTTGCTTGTCAGAAGTATTGCGCAGTTGCAAAAACACCGTACGCTTTTCAGCAGAGACTGGATCTAACCAAACGGTCGATGACATTTTAGTTTGCACATCCAAATTGCGTTTTTTTACCGAAGTATGCAGTGCGCCACAACCGGCTATCGATATGGTAAATATCAATAAAAAGGCACTGCTCATATATTTATTTAGCGTTTTCATAATTAATCCTTATAGCCTTTATAAAATTCCCGACATGGATTGTATTAACCCTTCTAACAATTTCAATTCGGCTTCTTGCCACGTTAAGTTCACTTGGTTTGCGGTTGAAGTTATTCGCGTTTGATATTTTTTACGGTCGACGATTTCTTCACTGGTTTGTGTTTGCGTGCTTACCTCACCTTGTGTCAATACCGCCTGTTCCGACTGACTTACCACCACGCCAGCTTTCGCTTTTTCGGAAATTTGTAAGTCGGTGATCATCACAAACACGGTATCATCTACCAATGCATCCGTCAGTACGCCGATTAAACCGCCCACCACCGTCGCCGCTATCTTACCGTCACCATCACCAAATAATGAGCCGATTTCTGCCCCTTGTATGGCGGCACCAAAGCCCTGATCGGTTTTACCATCATTGGTACGTAAATCCGTCTTGCCTACCTGTAACACATTTGCCTGAATCCAATAGTGTGCTTGCTCTGGATCGTTAACTATAGTGTAGCCTTTGCTGGCGATGGCTTCGGTGACTGCTGCCGCATAATCTATGCCTTGCTTGTCTGACGTATTTCTTAATTGCAGAAATACCGTTCTTTTGTCGGCACTGACTGGATCCAGCACTATAGTTGCCGACATTATGGTCTCAATCGTTAAGTCTTTCTTGTTAACCGAAGTATGCAAAGCACTGCAACCTGACATCGCAAGTAACAATGATACAAATACCCAAGTTATTAACCGCTTTCTCGCAATCACCGGTATTACCTAAAAAAGCCTATTTTATAAATAGTAATGTATATGACCACAATTGTGTGTATTTTTATCCAAAAATTTGTAAAAATTTAATTACTAAATTGACAAAAAAGCACAGCTGGCGCTAAACAAGTATTTATCCTTTACGCTGTTATTGCTAATATTGAGGTTAATCAATTACCCTCGCAGCATTTACTACAGCAATTTGAGAAATATCATGAAGCGATTAAAGTCGGCCAGTTTAATTACTGCCATCAAAACTCCATATAACCAGCAAGGAAATATCGATTTAAACACCTACGATAAGTTGGTAGAACAACAAATTGCTGCAGGTGTCGACGGTATCATTGTAGGCGGTACCACAGGTGAAGGACATTTGCTGAATTGGGAAGAACATTTAATGTTGATTGCCCACAGTACTAACAAATTCTCTGGCAGACTCCTCATCGTCGGCAATACCGGCAGTAACAATACCCGAGAAGCGATAAATGCAACGGAAAAGGGCTTTGCCATGGGAATGGATGCAGCCTTACAAATCAATCCATATTATGGCCGCACCTCCACAGCAGGTGTGATTGATCATTTCAATCGCGTCCTTGCCGTTGGTCCGGCATTTATCTACAACGTACCGGGTAGAACAGGGCAAGACTTAACACCTGATATCATCGAATCGATTGCCAGCCATAAAAACTTCATTGGCGTAAAAGAATGTACTGGTAATGCACGTATTGATTACTATGAAAAACAAGGCATCGCCTGTTGGTCAGGCAATGATGATGAATGCTTTGCCGGCCGCCATCAGTTTGGCTCACATGGTGTGATTTCTGTTACTTCCAATATCATACCAGGCCTAATGCGTACCTTAATGGATGACAATAATGTGGAACTTAATGACGAGCTGCAAGAGTTGATGCAGTGGCTGTTCTGCGAACCGAATCCCATTGCCTTAAATACGGCGTTAATGATGACGAATGCGGTGGAAAAAATATTCCGTGTTCCTTACCATGCCCTTACCCTTGAGCAGCGCCAGCAAGGATTTGATTTATTATCTAAGCTTGATAGTAAGGATATCGTTGGCGATAACTTGTCATTATTAGATGACAGTGATTTTATTTATAAGATTTAGATTGGTAACCCTCTCTTTTCCCCATCCATGGTGCGAGAGGATAAGCACGTCCCCGGCAATTGCTCCCTGCTTTGCTCTGTGCTCTACCTCCATTATCCATGTTGTCGTAATATACAACGTCGATGTTGAAAATGTGCAACGCCGCTCCATACTTCCATGTATCCACGGCATTTAGGCCAATCCCTGGCCAAAAAAAAGCCTGCTAAAAGCAGGCTTTTTTACATCAAAAAGTATTTTTGATTAAGCTTGAGCGATAACTACAACGTTGATAGTTGTGTCTACGTCTGCGTGCAGGTGGATAACGATTTCGTTAGTACCAGTTTCACGGATTGAACCTAAAGGAAGACGAACTTCTGCTTTAACAACTTCAACACCAGCTTCAGTAATTGCTGCAGCAATATCGTTAGTACCGATAGAACCAAACAATTTACCTTCGTCACCCGCTTTAGAAGCGATAGTAACTTCAGCTAACTCAGTTAATTTAGCAGCACGTGCTTCAGCTGTAGCTAAAACACCCGCTAGTTTTGCTTCAAGTTCAGCACGACGAGTTTCGAAGTGCTCAACGTTAGCTTTTGATGCGATAACTGCTTTACCTTTAGGTAATAAGTAGTTACGAGCATAACCAGATTTAACCGATACCTGATCACCCAGGCCGCCTAACTTGGCAATTTTATCAAGAAGAATTACTTGCATTTTAATAGCCCCTTTAGGTTACTTGTGTAAGTCAGTATATGGTAATAAAGATAAGTAACGAGCACGCTTGATCGCACGACCAAGTTGACGTTGATACTTAGCTGATGTACCAGTAATACGGCTAGGAACGATTTTACCACTTTCAGTGATATAGTTTTTTAACGTTGCGATATCTTTGTAATCGATAGCGGCAGCGCCCTCTGCGCTAAAGCGACAGAATTTACGACGTCTAAAAAAACGTGACATGGATTTCTCCTAATATACGGTGTTACTTTTTTTAGCAAAAAACGCGCTAATATGGGTAAACACCTAATTAATCATTTCAATTTGTTGAGCATGTAATACCAAAATCGGGTTACCATTTCGGGTTTCGTGACGGTTGATAAAACCGCTCACTTTTACATTACTGCCCACAATTATTTCACGAGATAAATTTTGTGACCACTGTCCGGTTGCCACCACTTGCATTCTTGCGAATACTTGTCGGGTTAAGCCATTTTCGGTTTGCAGAGAGCGATGCTCTAATGAAAACTTAATATGGGCGATACCCGCAGGGCTTATCGATAATTCAGCAGTTTTTGCTACCGAGCCTATCAATACCAGGCAATTTTCAGTCACTAATTACTATTCTTCGCTTGCAGCTTCTTCAGCAACTGGTGCTGGCGCAGCTGGAGCTTCTTTAGCAACTTCTCTTTTCTCGCGGCGGTCTTCGCGACGGTCTTCTTTAGCAGCAGCCATTGCTGAAGCTTCAGTTACCGCGCCTTTAGTGCGCATGATCATGTTACGAATAACAACATCGTTATAACGGAAAGAAGTTTCTAACTCATCAATAACTGACTGAGGCGCTTCAATGTTCATAAGAACATAGTGTGCTTTGTGCAGTTTGTTGATTGGGTATGCTAATTGACGACGACCCCAGTCTTCTAGACGGTGGATTGTGCCTTCAGCAGCAGTGATCATGTCTGAGTAACGTTGGATCATACCAGTTACTTGTTCACTCTGATCAGGGTGAACCATAAATACGATTTCGTAATGACGCATTACGAGCTCCTTACGGTAGTAGCCTCTTTCTGGCTCAGCCAAGCACCAGTATAAAGGCAAGGAACAAAAGTTAAGGCTGAATTAAGGACGCGTATTGTAGGGAAAATGAGCAATTAAAGCAAGCATCTTTGGCAAACTCACGAAAACTAATCTAAGTTTAGCGTTTGCTAGCATTATTTAGCCAAATAAGGTTAATTAAACAAGGCGTTGGCGGACAATCTCAAACAGGCAAATACCCGAGGCCACCGATACGTTTAAACTGGATACCGAACCTGCCATCGGCAATTTTATTAACTCATCGCAGGTTTCACGCGTCAAACGCCGCATGCCTTTACCCTCAGCGCCCATCACTAAAGCCATTGGCCCTTTTAACTTACAGTCATATAACGACTGGGTTGCCTCACCCGCCGTGCCAATGATCCAAACACCCATTTCCTGCAGCGCTTTCATTGAACGGGCCAAATTAGTCACTTGCACTAATGGTATCGTTTCGGCAGCACCAACGGCAACTTTACGCACCGTAGGAGTAATTTTAGCGGCATTATCTTTGGGCACAATAATCGCTTGTACGCCAGCAGCATCGGCATTACGTAAACAAGCGCCAAGATTGTGTGGATCGGTAACACCATCGAGGATCAATAAAAACGGTTGTTCATTTTTCGCCAAGGTTTGCTCAACAATGTCGGATAAGTCATTTTCCGTGAACGCTTTGCCGGGTTTTACTTTAGCAATCACGCCTTGATGCTGCTCGCCAGCACTTTTATCGTCCAGCGCTTTACGGTGCATAAATTGCACCGAAATACCGTATTTACCGGCAAGGTTAATAATTGGTAATATGCGATCGTCTTCACGGCCTTTTAATAACCACAATTCAACGAAGCGCTCTGGCGCTATTTCCATCAGCGCGCTAACCGAATGAATACCAAAAACTAAATCATCTTGTTTTGCCATATTTCTCTTCTTTAATCTTTATAACCGATAGGTTGTTAATTCTTTTCTTGTTTACGGGCATTTTTACCCGGGCGACCTTTTGCTTTTTGTCTTTTGCCTGCCTTAGATTTGGCTTTCGGTTTTTTTGCATCTTTCGCTTTTCTGGCGCCAGGGACAAATGGTGATCTCTCGTCTGTTTTTTTCTTACTGGCTTTATAATCGGCGCTTTTGCTCTTTTTCTTTAATTTCTTATTGGCATCAAGCACGGTACTTTCGCCACCAAGTATTAAATCAATTTTCTTTTCTTCCAGATTTACTGCCGCAACCTGTACCTCAAGGATATCGCCAACATGATACTTTTTCTTCGAGTTCTCACCAATTAAGCACATTCGTACCTCATCATGAGTATAATAATCTTTACCAAGCGAGCTAATATGCACTAAGCCTTCAATATGAAAATCTTGTAAGCGCACAAAAAAACCAAAGCCAGTTACGGTTGCAATCACGCCACTAAAGGTATCGCCAACGTGATCTTGCATAAATTCACATTTTAACCAGTCAGAAACTTCACGAGTGGCATCATCGGCACGGCGTTCGGTCATCGAACAATGCTCACCTAGCTCACTCACTTCTTGCTCATCGTATTGGTAATAGCCAATATTTACCGAATTTTCTTGCTGGTTATTGATAATCGACTTGATCACCCGGTGAATGACTAAATCAGGATAACGTCGAATTGGCGAAGTAAAATGTGAATACGCAGGTAACGCCAAACCAAAATGACCAAGATTTTCGGCCTGATAGACCGCTTGCTTCATTGAGCGTAATAACATGGTTTGGATCAGCTCTTTATCCGGCCGGTCACTCACTTTTTCAGTGATAGCACCAAAATCAGCCGGAGTCGGTTCTTCTTTTTTCTCCATTTCGATGCCAAGCTCATTAAGATAAGTGACCAGGTTATTGTATTTGTCCTGGTTTGGTTTATCGTGAACTCGATAAAGCCCAGGCTTTTCATGTTTAGCAACAAATTTGGCGGTGGCAACATTAGCCAAAATCATACATTCTTCGATGATTTTATGAGCATCATTACGCACTACCGGCACTACTGAATCAATTTTTCTGTCGGCATTGAAAACAAAGCGCACTTCTTCGGTTTCAAATTCAATGGCGCCACGGTTGCGACGGGCACCCACCAGACAATGATAGAGTTTATGCAGCTCTTCCAAGTCTTTTACCTGACTCTGGTAGTAATCACGTAAATCTTTGTCTCCCTCTAGAATTGCTGCCACTTTGGTATAAGTAAAACGGGCATGGGAGTTCATTACCGCCGGGTAAAATTTCGCCCCGGATAACTTACCATTGGCGCTGATGGTCATTTCACTGACCATACACAAACGATCGACATTTGGATTCAACGAACACAAACCGTTTGATAACACTTCCGGCAGCATTGGGATCACTTGATTCGGGAAATAGACCGAGTTACCGCGTTTTATCGCCTCACCGTCAAGCGCGGTGCCTGGCCTGACGTAATAACTGACATCGGCAATGGCAACCCATAAACGCCAACCACCAGATTTTTTCGGTTGACAATATACCGCATCATCAAAATCTCTTGCATCTTCTCCATCAATGGTCACTAATGGTAGTTCACGTAGATCGATACGACCTTGTTTTGCCGCCTCATCCACTTCAGGCGTCAGTGACTGTATTTCTGCTAATAACTCTTCCGACCAGGAGTGGGGTAAATCGTGTTGATGCAGTGCAACTTGCACTTCCATACCCGGCGCCATATGCTCGCCCAGGACTTCGCTAACTTGCCCTAATGGTGTGTTGCGCTTGCTGGGACGCTGAATAATATCAACAATCACCATTTGCCCATGACGAGCACCTAAATGCTTGCCTTTTGGCACAATGATTTCGTGACTGATTCTGGCATCTTCCGGGATCACGGTAATAACGGAATGTTCAACGAAGATGCGGCCAATAATCTTATCTGTTCTTGGCTGCAATACATCGAGAATTTTAACTTCTTGTTTACCTTTATTATCGGTGCTTGCCGTTACTCTGGCTTCAACGATATCACCATGAATAAGTTTGCGCATTTCATAGTAAGGAATGTATAAATCTTTATCGCCTTCATCCGGCTTGAGAAAACCAAAACCGTCACGATGACCAATAACCTCCCCGGTTATTACCTCGGATGCGGTAGCAATGGCATATTGTTTAAATTTGGTAAACACTAACTGCCCGGCATTTTCCATCGCCCGTAAACGGCGTTTCACCCCAATAATTTGCTCTTCATCTTTATAGTCTAATTCTTTACAGAACTGGACAAAGGTCATCGGGTGGCCTTTTTGCTCTAACAGCGCTAACAGAAATTCACGACTCGCGACAGGCTTATCGTATTTGGCGGATTCTCGTTGGAAGTGGGGATCTTTATGTTTCACTAGTTATACTATTTGATTTTTTTATTAGTATAACATAACAAGTTATCAAGGGTTGATTATCATCGTTGGATGAATATTTGATGGTTGGCGGGACTGCAGTCTCACGGTTGGCGATAGCCAGCTTAAGTTGCCTGCGGCAATAACGCGAGGTTGAAACCCCGCCAACCCATAGGTTCTGAGCCCTGGTTGGCGGGACTTTAGTCTCGCAGGTTGATAATGCCAAGCTCTGCTTAAAATGGAAAGGGCATCCGTACACTCTCGATAAAAAACGCTATCTATACTTTATTTTGGACAAACAAAAAGGGCACCCTTACGGATGCCCTTTTCATTTTCAATTAGGAGCCTAGCGATGACCTACTCTCACATGGGAACTCCCACACTACCATCGGCGCAACTGCGTTTCACTTCTGAGTTCGGCATGGGATCAGGTGGTTCCACAGTGCTATTGTCGCTAGACAAAAATCGGATAAATCTTGAAGACTTAATTGATTAAATACTTTAGTAAATAATTAATCAATTAAAGCTTCACTCTAATTTTAGAGTAAAAAGCCCGTTCATAAGAACGGGCTTTTCGAAATTAGGAGCCTGGCGATGACCTACTCTCACATGGGAACTCCCACACTACCATCGGCGCAACTGCGTTTCACTTCTGAGTTCGGCATGGGATCAGGTGGTTCCACAGTGCTATTGTCGCCAGACAAAAACCATTTCGTTAGAAATGCCCTAAAAATCATGTGCTGAACTTGGTTCAGTATCATTTCAGGGTCTCCTGACGCCTATTGTGCATCAGTCTTCTAACATAATTTGGAAAAAGCTAGTATTAAACCTGAATCTTACTCATGATTCTATGTTATGCGTGATTTATATTTCTATAATCTTTGTCAGACCATACAAGCCAAAACTTCTTGGGTGTTGTATGGTTAAGCCTCACGGGCAATTAGTATCAGTTAGCTCAAGACCTCACAGTCCTTACACACCTGACCTATCAACGTTGTAGTCTCCAACGACCCTTTAGGGGACTTA
>NZ_JQDZ01000038.1 GCF_000764205.1 Thalassotalea sp. ND16A | reverse complement strand
GTGTATTGTACGGCTCTTAATCGCTCTAACCAGCCGTTGGGCTGGTTAATAATTTGTAAAGTTACTATATCTGATGTTATTGTAAAAACACAAGTTTTTAGCAGTCGTCATCGTCTGCGATGAGCGAAAAGCGGACATCGATATCCCTTTAATAATTTCCATTTTTTAGTATTCGCGACAATTAGAGAGCTTAAAAAATATCTGTTACCAGAAGTAAATATGAAATTACTGGATTTTTTATATAGGCATGGCTTCAGATAAAATGATCTTATTTACTTTGCACTAAAATATCAAACTGGAAAATATCAATAATACTACTATCTTTATCTCTTAACGCGTGAAACTAAAGGTATCTCCTTATATTTTATCGCGTCAAGGAGGAACGAACATGAGGATAATATCACTACTTAGTGCAGCGACTCTTCTCTGCGCATCTACTACAGCTTTGGGCAAATCACCTGTTAACTGTTACGTCTCTGGCGATATAAATCAAAGCAAATTAAATCAACCATACGGTAGCAAGCAGAACCCCTATGGCTCACTATTGGAGGTACAGGCTGACCCCGAATGTGAAGTTATTAATGTGCTGTATTCCGAAACCCTTCTCGATGGAGGGATCGTCCTGAAAGATGGTCAGCGACTAGAGGGAAATAAAGGCAAGAACGGTGCGTTGCCTGTCATCACAAATACCACGGCGGCACTTAATGGTTTCGGTATTATTTTGGCTATAGACAATAGTATAAAACACATTCATGTTAAAGACACTTTGACCAGTGGCATATTGGGTTCGTATCTAGTTCAGCCTGTGGGCGGTGATCTCAAGATACAGAATACCCTAGTTACCGGTGCTAATCAGTCTGCAGGGTTCTCTCCATTTGCTCAAGCTTGGGCTAGTGTAGGAATCGTATCTGAGGCAGACATGAACTTAGTCATTGAGAACAGCGAGATTGGGGAGGCCGATGCACCGTCAGTGGGTATTATTCAACTTGTGGGTCATGCTGAGGTTCAAATTAGTCATACTAAAGTTAGAGATCAAGGCCACCTACCAGGTGGCAGTAATGTGTCATCAGGCATAACAGTCATTGCTGCTAATAATTCATCTGTGGATGTTTTGATCAACAATACGTCTGTATCAAATATTGGCCACGACACACTCTCAAACTCAGATGGCCTTTTGTTACTAAATCAAGGCAGTGGCGCTATGACTGTATTGGTGGATGGTTACCGTTATTCCAATCCAGATGACGGCGGAAAAATAGGCACTTCTACTGGAATCGAGATGGGATTTTTCGACTCAACTGGTGGCGGTAGCTTCAGTGGAATTGTCACCAATAGTATAATTGAGGATGCGTGGCATGCGGGGATTCAAGTTTTGGATCAGTTTAGTGGCGGTAGTAATACCCTAACGGTTGAAATTCGAGACAATAAGATCAAAAATTGTGCGCAAGGCATTCAAGGCTTTATGGATGCTACGCCAAATAGCAGCATGTTTCTTAATATAACAGACAATGTCATCGATTCTCCAACTGACAGAGGTGAAGGTAGGGAATTAGGAGGAGGGATTTACATTGGCCTGAGTCGCGCTGTGCTAGATGTTGCAGAGGTTTTTATGGAAAATAATCTAATAGTTAATTCGGAAACAACTGGCCTTGAGTTTTCACTTTTTAATGCAACAGCAAACAGCATACTACTGGATTCTGGCCTTGGTGGGTTAGGCAGTGCAGGGCAAAATCGAATAATTAATAGTGGAGTTTTTGATATATCTGCTGATGGTGTTTCTGTCTCTGCTGCTGGTAACTGGTGGGGAAGCGATACTGGACCTGCATTTTTAAATGAACTTAATGGCGGCACGATTAATGTCACCCCATTTTTGACAGCAGACCCAAATCCTTAGCCATTATATCGTTATATTAGGCGTTAGAGAGTAATAGATAGAATTACTCTATCGCCTTATGTAATTAGATTCGGTCAATCTTAGTTGGCATTAGAAGACTACATAAGTATATTTCAATATTTTTGATAATAACTAATAATCGTGTGTTTAATTGGTCGGCTGTTGGCACAAACCGTTCATTCAAGGTCACATCAAAACTGGAGAAGATCCCACCCAAAAGCATGGTGGAATGACGGAGTATTTTTTCTTATATCGTATGGCGGCAATGTGGCATTTACTGACACAAAATAAAGCTGAACAATTAACGCTAATAGGGCTGCTAAATAATAGCAATTCTATTGAGCTTAGTTGTCAGATTTAATAAGGGGCCAACTCATGCTGATTTTTGCCCCTGAATCTCGTTGATTGCTTACCGTTAATTGGCCACCATGATTGCGAATAATTTCGGCGCAAAGTGATAACCCGATCCCTGAACCTTGTTGCTTGGTAGTATAAAAAGGGGTTAGTACATTGCTTAAATTTGCAAAACCAGGGCCGTCATCACTCAACTCAAGCACTTGACTTTGTTGGTGATAGTAAGATTTTATGGTGACTTTGGTGATTTCCTGCTGACACGCTTCTTGCGAGTTTTTTAACAAGTTGATCATAATCTGGGCAAGTTGTTCAGCGTCACCGAAACATTGTTCATTGCCTTTAAAGTCAATCTCACACTTGCTTTCATCTATCATCGCAGTGGCTTCCGTCAATACTTCCTCGATGTTAAACCATTGCAGCTTGGGTAGCGGCAATTGCGCCAGCTGACTGTATTGGCCAACAAAGGAAAGTAACCTGTCACTGCGCTGATGTATTCTCGATAATACCAAGCGGGTGCGCTGTTCATCTAAATGCTCACTGGCAAGCAAGGTATCGGCCATTGAAGACATTGGCGTTAATGAATTGCGCAGTTCATGACCTAAGACCCGGATTAAATTTTGCTGGGTGGTGGTTTGGGTTTGATGCAACAATTGCGAAATATCGAGAGCGCTAAATAACCAGTGCTTTTTACCCTGATACAGGTAATTTATGCTTTGGCATTGCCATTGTTGCGCAAATTTGGGGTGGCAAAGCTGGCTATCTTGCAAAGAGAAGCCTAAATCTTTGGCAGCACTTCCCACTAACATCGGTTGCTGCAATTGCTCATTCATCGCGCCATTGCGATAGGTTAAATTAAGTTGTTGATCAAACAGGCATACCGGGACAGACCAGGAATCGAGCATGCCACTTAACAGATGCTCCAGGCTTTGACTATGCGATTGCTGACTGTTTTTCTTGTTTGCCAGGGATTCAATTTCCCGTTGTAATTCAACCAGCAAATTATCCTTATGGGCGGTTTTTAAGTGTAAGTTTTGTTCGCCTTCCTTCAGCATTTGGCTATAGGTAGTGAGTTGCATTATATTTTGGCACCAAAACCAGTAATATCGCCACGCCAGCCAAATCAGCGGGTGTATCAACACAAAAAGTAAAGTGCAGACAGCCAGCAGACTCCAGCCCAGGCTAATGGTTAAAGCCGCCGTGAGGGACACTATGACAAGAACAATGGTGCTTAGGCCGGTTATTAGCCACTTTTCATGACTCATTAGTGTTGCTCGTGGGAAATATTAAATTTTTCCAGGCGTCGATATAAGGCATTGCGTGATATTTCGAGTATTTTCGCCGCTTCGATCACTTGTCCGCCGCTGACTAGCATGGCTTTTTCAATAAGCTGCTGTTCTGCTTGTTCTAAGGGTTGCAATGTTATTTCACTGTCTGCGTTATCGGTTGCATCGAGTAATAGTTGTTGCGCTCCGATCTCAGACGTTGTTGCTAGCAGTACCGCCCGCTCGATCACGTGACTCAGCTCTCGAATGTTGCCCGGCCAGCTATGCTGTTGTAATTTACTTAGCGCCGCCGCGCTGAGTACTAAGTTGGATTTTTGATATTTTCCGGAAAAATGCTGCAAAAAATTTTCGCTTAACGCTTGCATGTCATCTAGCCGCTCGCGCAGAGGTGGCATGGTTATTACTAACGTATTTAACCGGTACAACAAATCCTGACGAAATTCACCATCTTTGAGTAACTGATTCAAATTGGCATTGGTGGCACTGATTAACCTGACATTGGCACGCTCTGTTTGACTAGAGCCTAAAATTTCATATTGTCCGGTTTCCAGTACCCGTAATAATTTCGGCTGCAAATTTAGCGGCAATGAGCCAATTTCATCGAGAAACAAGCTGCCTTGTTCGGCCAATTGAAAACGGCCGACTCGATGTTGCTTAGCGTCGGTAAATGCGCCTTTTTGATGACCAAACAATTCACTCTCAAATAAGTTGTCCGGTATCGCCGCCATGTTGACTGCAATAAAGGGATTGTTTTGTCGACTCGACAACTGATGGATGCGCTCGGCCAAAAGGGACTTGCCGGTACCATTTTCGCCTAAGATCAGTACGTTGGCATCGGTTGGTGCGATTTGACTAACCAATTGCTCTATCGCCAGCATCGCCGGGGACACGGCAATCCAATTTTTATTTTGCAGCTTGCCTGCGGGCTTCTTGCTGAGTAATTGACGATAACCCTGATGTTCTTGCTTTAAGCGCGAGTGGCTTAACTGCTGGCTAATGCTGTTAAGCAATTTGCCTTTGTTCCAGGGCTTTTCAATAAAGTCACAGGCGCCCAGTTGTAACCCTTTTACCGCCAATTCGATGCTACCCCAGGCGGTCATTAAAATTACCGGAATGTTACTTTGTTGCAGTTGTTGCAATATCTCCAGACCTTCCTGGCCACTGGTGGTGTCACGGCTAAAATTCATATCGAGCAACACTAAATCGGGCTTTTGTCGATCGGTTTGCACCACGACTTCCTTGGCGCAACTTGCTTCAATAACCTGATAGCCATTGGCATTGAGCAACAGCTCCAGCGCTAAACGAATATCTTCATCGTCATCGGCAACTAATATCGTGGCGTTGTTGCTATTGTCTGTATTCAAAAAAATTCCTAAAAAAAAGGGCTAACACCTTGTTAAATCTATAAAAGGTATAAGCAAAGATACCAGCTCATGTGAACTGGTAGCAAAGTTTACTGTATTGTTTGCCGTTATACCAATGCGAAGTGTAACGGCTGGTAAATTTTACTCTTCGCGTAACGCTTGCATTGGATCGGCGCGAATGACTCGCCATGCCGGCAGCAACACCGAGAGCAAGACGATGACAATTAAGCCGCTATCTAACGCTGTCATCGCTAACCAGTTAAATTCAGGTAACATCTCTAATTGTTGCTGAATTTGCTGATAGCCCAGTACCGAAACTACAAAACCTAAGCCCAAACCTATCACTAGCATCCATAACGCGTCTGTTAAAATAAAGCGCACCAGACGTGATTGCTTCGCACCAGTTGCCATGCGCACGGCCAGCTCGTACTTACGATGATTGGTGGTCATTTGGGTTAAACCGGCAACACCAATTGCCGCTAACAGCAAGGTTAACGCCGTCATGGTAAGCACCACCCATAAACTCACCCGTTGGTTTAGCGTTTGGCGTTGCCAAATATCACTTAACGGGGTGACTTGTAAATTACTCAGCCGTGGAAACTGACGTTGTAATTCACTGTTGATCATCTCATCAGTTAAGCTTTTGCCCGCTGGCATCATCACCGTAAATTGCAAGTTACCACCAGTGTCAATACGGTGTGAATACACGGCAGGTAAACCAAGTGGGTCGGCAATGCCGGTTTGACTTATGGTATTGCTGACAATGCCGGTGACTATCATTGCCGGGTTATCTTCGCCTTGGTTTAATTTGACAGTTTTGCCAATAATTTGTTCATTGCTCAAGCTTGGGAACATAGTCGTTGCCATGTTTTGATCAATTACGATGCGATCTTCGTCGTTATCAATTTGCTCTTGGCTGAGATTGGCACCGGCGAGCATGTTAATATTGAAGGCGCTGAAAAAATCGCTACTCAAACTTCTTATCTGAAAGATCACCCGTTCATTATTATTGTCTTCATTGCGAAATGCACGCACTTGCAGAGAATCCGAAAGCGGACCATTATCGCTAATAATCACATCAGCGTTGGCAACTTTAGTCTCAATCATGCTGCTAACATCAGCAAGTAGGGTATTTATTTCGCTGTTACCGTATTTCTCGTAATCTCTTAGTTGAGTGATATATTCTTCATCCGCCACCGTCAGGGATATATTATAAGAGTTGCCAATTTCGTACCCTAAGTCTTGGTATACCGATTGATAACTCTGCAGAGTTATCATCACTGACGCTGTTAGCAACACTGAGGCAATAGAGAGTTGCAGCACCATTAACATGCGACTCAACCATTGATTGCTCTGTGCCTGAATGCCTTTACCACTGCTATTAAGGTTATTTGACAATGCCTGTTTATCGATATCCACCAGGGCCAACACACTAAACAAAATACTTAACAAGATAATGATCGCAAACGATGCGGCGATGGTGACCCCATTGAGGCCGATAGTGTCTATCATCGGCAAACTGTCACCGGCAATTAACGGTAAACTTTTTAATGCCCAGCCAGTAACCAATAATCCTGCCGTTGCGGCCAGTAAAAAGCTGGGCAGATTTTCCAGCAACACCAGTAATCGTACTTTTAACAGACTCGCACCCAAACTCAATTGAATGGCGAATTCTTTGGTGCGGCTTTGATAATGGGCGATAAACAGATTCAATAAATTCAGTGTCGCCATCAATAATAAACCAATTGATGCCGCAAACAGGGCAATGATTAAGCCTTCGGTTTCACCTAGCATATTGCTGCGATATGGCGCACCGATCACTTCTTTGTTGGTATTACTGAGAAAGTCTAAAAACATTTGTACATTGTCGCCATCGACATTGCTGGTGACGTAATTTGTCAACCATTCATCAGTTTGCTCTTGCGTAGGTAATACCGCGTTGCCATTGGCACTTTTAAGCAATAAAAAATCAATATCATTGCTGATATTACCGACGTTATCTTCTTGTGTGGCGACCGTGGCAAGGTTTTTAATAAACCAAACTTGTTGTGGCAATATTGCCTGATCACTCTTTATTGCCATGACATCTTCAATCACACCGGCGATGATAAACGGTTGATTGTTCACATTTAACTGTTTGCCAATCACGGACTCAATGCCGGCGTAGGCGTATTGCCATAAGCTTTCGGAAATCCACACATATTGCTCTGGCGCCGCGATGCTGACATCGTCCCCGAGCAATAAACGCGCGCCCAATACTTCTAAAATGTTACTCGATGCTTCAAAAAGAGTGGTTGGATAAATGCCGTTGTTAATTTCAACATCTTGCTCGGCTGGACTAATTCCCGCCCATTCGCCCAAATCGGCAAAGTGTTCACCAAATGACTGTAAACGGTTCATATTCCAATAAGACACACTTAAGGTATCAGACATTTTAAAGCGATATTCAAAGGTTTGTAGCGATGCTTCGTTTTTAACCCCTTGTAATGGCTGATACAACAAGGTTGAAGAAATTGCGGTTACGCTTAATACCGCGCCCAAGGTTAGACCCAAGGTTAAGATTAGTGGAATGCTCAGTCGTGGCAAGGCGAAGACTCGCGCTATGCCATGCAGGAAAGCCTTTTTGTATAAACTCATGCCACACCTCGTAGTTTTTGCTCAGTCACAATTTGGCCATCAAGCAATTGTATTTGACGATTAGCACAGCGTGAATAGCGGCTGTCGTGAGTCACCATGACGATGGTTGAACCATCTTTATTCAATTGCTCTAACAGCGCCATTACCTGATCGCCATTTTTACTGTCGAGGTTTCCGGTTGGCTCATCCACCAGGATAAGATCGGGCTTGCCCACTAAGGCGCGGGCGATGGCGATACGTTGCTGTTGACCACCCGATAGCTGATTTGGACGATAATTTTGTCGATGCCACATATCTACCTGGGTTAGCACTTGTTCCACCCGTTGTTTTATTTCGGCTTTTTTGACGTTTCGGTGCTCAAGTGGCAGGGCAACGTTTTCAAATACGGTTAAGCTGTCAATCAGATTGAATGATTGGAATACGTAGCCAATGTGCTGGTTTCTAATTTGCGTACGTTGATCAACTTTCAGTCCGGAAGTATTGATGTTGGCAATGTGATAATCGCCTTCACTGGCACTGTCCATTAGCCCCATGATCGATAGCAAGGTTGACTTGCCACAACCGGAAGGGCCGGTAATGGCGACAAATTCACCCTGGTTTATTTCCAGTGAGATCCCTTGCAGGGCATGAGTTTCAATTTGCTGGCCGTCATAGCGTTTGTGCACATTGTTCATTTCAACTACTTTTTTCATTGTCTGTTCCATCCTGTTATTTTTAATTCGTTAATTCGTTATTTAATCAGTTAGCGTTAATTGGCTAAACTGGTTGTATTTACTGGTATCACTGCTGACAATTTCTTCACCTTGAGCAAGGCCGTCATTGATCACTAACTGGTTTTGCGAAAGCTCGCCAAAGGTGACGCTGCGTTGCTCTAACAAGTTGCTGGCAGTACGGACAAATAACGCTTGTTTCGAGCGGGGACGTAATCCCGGTGTTTGCTTAATGAACATCGCATTAACGTTATGCCTAACAAATACTTGCGCCGATATCGCTAAAGAAGGGCGGGCGTTTGAAGTTAGCTCACCATCAAGAACCGCTTCAGCCAGGACGGAACCATTGGCGACAACGCTTTCAATACGAGTAATGTGGGCGGCTATTTTGCCTTTTTGGGTATCAATAATGACTGCAGAGTTAATGTCTATCTGGTCTGCCTGATGTTGTGGCAAACGTAAACGAGCGATCAGTTCCTCATCGCTGCCAACTTTTGCTAATGATTCACCCAATTGCACACTTTGGCCAAGTTCAACTTCCAAGGTTTGCAGCGAACCTTTGATCCCGGCAGTGACTTGCATGTCAGCCAGTTGTTTTTCTAACAGGGCAACTTGTGAAGCTTGTTGATTGATCGTGATATCACGCTGGGTTACCTGGTAGCCCTGCATTTCGATAAACTGCTGATATTTTTGTTGCTCAAATTTCAGCCGTTTGCTTTCTTGCTTCACCGCCAGCCTGGCACGTTGCAATTCAATTTTTGACGACACGCCCAAATTCATTAAATTTTCATTGACTGATAGTTCCAGTTGCGCCTTTTCAATCTCGGCTTCAATGTCGGCAATGCGGCCTTGGTAGTTCAAGCGTTCGCTTTGTTGTTCGTATTTAAATGCTTCTAACTGCGCCTGTTGTTGCGCTAGTTGCCCTTGCGCCTGGCTAACCTCTTGTTCCAGTTTTGGGTTATCAAGAAGTAAAATAACCGTATCCGGGGTTACCTTGGTACCCGGGCGTACTAGAATTTCAGCGACTTTACCTAACGCCGGAGCCGTTAATAACCGCTCTTTGGCTGAGGCAAATTCACCGTAGGCGCTGCTGTATATATCTAATGGACCCGTGGCAACGGTGGTAAAAGTTAAGCTGTCGATATCGACTGTTTTGCTGGCTTTGCTGCTGACTGCATACGTGGCATAACCGAGTAAGCTAATAAACAAGCCAAGAGCGGCAATTTTTTTCCACGGTTTTTGCTGAGTTAGTTCAATTTTCATAATGACTCATAGTGATTAACATGATATTAACTGTACTATGAAATATTCGTGCCACAATTAAAATTGCAATAAATACATGTGGTTATGTGTTTGCAAAGGTTGAAAATGAAGCTTGTATGTTCGCTTTTAACGACCTTGTGTTCGGTTTTGAATGATACCAAATGTATTAATTGGACGATCTCGTAATTAACCTGAACTCGGGATAATCAGCACTCAATATCCCGGATTCAAATTCTTTGGTATTAGGCAAACTTGCGACCGGCATCTATAGCCAACCCTAAACCTACCGAGCCAAATTGATCACCCTGAATGATATCTGTGTGCGGGAACAGTGCTTCAATGGCGTGTTTCACCATAGGGATAGCCGTGGTGCCACCGGTCATAAACACTTTGGTGATTTGCGAAGGGACTAAACCTGCATCTTGTACGGTTTGAAACGCCTGAGTTTGAATGTTCTTAATTTCATGGTTAACCGAATCGCGTAATTGTTCAAGGCTGATGTTTAACCCTAAGTTATGTTCAATATAATCCAGGTCAATGTGGGTGTTTGCGTTGGCACTGAGCTCAATTTTTGCGTGCTCGATATCGATGGCTAAACGATGGCCTTCGCGTTTGTTGATCACATTGATCAAGCGATCGATTAGCTGCTTGTTCTCTACCCGATAAGCAATATCTTTTAATGAGTGAATAGTATGTCGGTCATACAATTGATGAATACGATGCCAGGTGGCCAAATCATGATAGTAACTCGATGGCATGATCATTTTAGTCGATTCGGTATAGCTGTCTTTGCTCACCGATTTGCGAATACTAAAATTTTTCTCAAAATTTGCCGTTGCCGCTTTGTCTTTAAACGAACTTTTATAACCAAGCTCATGCATAGCGCTGGCTAAACTGAGTTTTCGATCAAAGTCGGTACCGCCGATGTGAATACCACCGTTGGCTAAGATATCGTCTTTTCTCTCGGCTCTACTTGCTCGCTCCGGTGAGATTCTGACCACAGAAAAATCTGAGGTACCACCGCCAATATCGACAATTAAGGCAATTTCTTCCTGGTCAACACTTTGTTCATAATCCAGCGCGGCGGCGATCGGCTCGTATTGAAATACTACGTCATTAAAGCCTGCTCGAATGGCTGCTTGCTCTAATGTGTCCTGGGCAAGCAAGTCGGCTTGTGGATCGCTATCGACAAAATGTACCGGTCTGCCGAGTACGACTTGTTCGAATGAATGTTGTCCATTGGCAGCGGCACTTTGTTCGGCTTTGATTTTGAGGTTTTGTAAAAAACTGGTGAGAATGTCAACAAATGGCAGTTGCTGTGCTTTTATCTGCGTGGTTTCCTCCATCAAAGGAGTACCGAGGACACTTTTTAATGAACGCATTAATCGACCAAACTCACCATCGATATACTCATTAATTGCCGCCCGGCCATAAAAGCATTCATTTAGATCAAAATGAAAAAATATTGCGCTGGGTAAAGTCACTTTATTATCTTCTAACGGCAAAAGCATGGCTTGCTGAGATGCTGGGTTTAGGGTACCAAAAGTTGAGTTAGATGTGCCAAAGTCCAGGCCACAGAATGAATGCAAAATAAATCCTTAACAATAAAAACGAAGTGTAATTATAAAACGGCTATTTTAACCTGAACGCGGCGCAATGAGTACCTGATATAGAATTTATTACCAACAATTTAACTGCCAGGAGTAGAAATGAAAAAAACACCACTGTAATCAGAAAAAAAACACCGTTATCCGTCATGTTTTTGGACGGGTTCTCTTACTGTTGCGATATGACTACATCAGGCTGATTTGTGCCATTGAGAGGCACTCTTTTTTTAGTGTGTTGTGCAATACTTCGAAACAATTAACCACGTCATTGCGGCGCAGGCCGCAACCTCCATTCGGATATAACGTGCTTATAAACAATACCTTAAATGCTCTGTTGCTTTTGAGGAGGTTGCGGCCTTCGCCGCAATGACGTTGTATTTTTTCTTATATCGTATCAGTCTCTTAAGCGCTCTACCCAGACCTTAACGTTTTCATCCATCAGTTCATTGTGGCAGTATCCGCGGCGGTCATTTTCGTCATTAATTTTTGGTACCAAAATGCGGCAAATAACAAAAATGCGCCAACACCGATAAACAAGACCACCTTCTGCCATAACAGTGCACTCGCGGCATCGATTAAGGCGAGTTTGACGATGGCGATAAACATTAAGGCAAAGCCATATTTTACCTTGATTAAGCTGCCAGACTGTTTTAGCAAAATATACACACCGTGAATGGCCAAGGCGGGACCAATAAGCAAATCAAACCCCGAGCGGGCCAAAGAGAACAAAGCCAGACAATAGGTAACAGCGGCGAAACTGTGCAAAAATAAATCGTAATGTGCGCCCATCCGCAACCATTGCTGGGGTGATGCCGCTGTTAACGTACCATACGCCATACAAATTAGCGTCAGTGTTGCGCTGCACACATAGTAACTGTTGTCCAGGGTAAAGAACCAACTAGCTAATAAAATCAATAGATTAGTGCATTTGATAAATTCGCTGCTGGTGCGCAAGTATATTGAATTGTTAATAAACACATACGCCACTCCCCAATAAACACTGGCGATAAGGCTAGCGATAAAAGTACTGTCAAATTGCACGCCGATAAATATTGGTAGCGCAAAGCCTGAGGTTTTAACCGCAATTCGACCAATGCTGGTTGAGAGATGTTCTTAACTGGTTAACTTCCTGCTTAATGATCTTACGTCATTTTTCATGCCGAACGCTTTTTATTATTCTTTTGTATTTATAGAGTATAAGTGGCGCTGTTAAATAGCAATTTATTGTGTAAATTCAAATGTTATTGCGATTTAGCACAGCGTTGGCAAAGATACTCATCATACATTTTCCCGGCTAACTCCGGCTTTTTGCAAAGAGCACAAGTGGCAAAATAGTTGCTGTTGGCACAAAGGTCTTGCATCGCAGCTTCGACCTGTTGCTCATTGGCATCGTGGGGAAGTATTTTTACTACTTGGTATTTTAACCTTGGCTCGCTGCCATTCCAGTCTACGGTTTCAATACTAAGTTCAATCGCATTTGCGGTTTTGTTTTGCCAAATGAACCGTCTAAATTGTTCAAGGAGGTCTTTGTTGTCAATCATCGTGAATTACCCTGGTTCTTGTTTTTATATATACCAAGAATAGACTAAAAACTGTATTAGTTCTAATTTAGTAACTTTAATAATTTCAAGGGGTTGTGAAAAGCATAAGAGGATTGCTATCAATGGTTGGCAGTACTTTGAGGGTGAAAGTATTTCATCCGAGATAACTGCCAGTCGTTTGTGCTGTTTAGCGGGTATTGCCTGCACATGCCATAACGAAAAGAAGGCGGAATATTTGGCCAGTGATAGCGTAAATCGCTAAACCATACGCAGGTTTGTTGGCTTGTCTGTTGGTAATCATAAAAAATGGGGGAAACGCTAAAATGCTGAAATGGCCTGAATTTTGGATGATTCCAAACGGCCAACGCCTGGTTTTTCATTGTTTCAGGTTTTGGCAAGAGCGGGTAATTTAGCCAAATTATTTGCTCGACCAGTCGGTAGCTTGCCTGATGTTGCTGGATACCAAACTTAGTGGTCACCCATTGCCCGATATAATCGTTGTCAAATCTGATATACGCCTGGTCAAAGCCATTTGCTGTTTTACTGATGGCACTCCAGTAAAAGGGCGAAAAGGGTTGTGGCATTAATGTCATGCTTTTTGGGCTCGCAATAATTTGCTGCTCAATATGATGCTTGATGTGAATGACCATGAACAGGTAGCTACAAGGTAATAATGCGGCAAAGAATATTACCAAAGACTTAAAGCGCAGGTGAATAGGGGGAAGGTGATTAGAGATAAGCAGTAAACACAAGCTGCATAGTACCGCGGCGCTAAAGTAAGCGTCGATCACAAACAGTATATTGAACGCCACCCGGTAACGACTGAACGGGGCAAACCATTGGGTCCCGAATGCGGTAAGACTGTCGAGTAACGGGTGTGAGATAAAGGCCAGTAAACATAGCCAGTATAAGGTTTTTGTCGGAAGTCGCCAGGCGCTTAGACGTTGCCAGCTCTGCGTGATTATCCAGGCCCATACTGGTGCCAGTAACAAAGAGTGAGTTTCTGCCCGGTGCCAATAGGCGAGAAATTCTAACGGGTTAATGAAAAATAACAGATAATCGATATCTGCAAACAATGCCGCGCTGGCACCAATTACGGTCCGTTTTTGCCAAGATATTATGGTTTGCTTGTCAGCGTTGCCAGAGCCGGGCAATTGAGCCACCGCAGCGCCGACAATAGCATGGGTTAGGACATCCAATTGAGCTTCACTTTTTGTGCCTTAAAGGCCGGCTTATGGCCTTGAGCGCATGATACAGTTGCCTGTTTCTGTTTAGCAAACGCTGTAACAGCTGCCGCGTTTTTAGGTGTTGCTTGCTATTATCGACAAAATAAAAGGAAAAACTCAGCAAATAGGCCGAGGTTACGGATATTTCATCACCAATACGCTTAAGCCCGGAGTAATCACGACCGGCAGCTAGTATAAACCACTGTACGGTACGGCTTACGCGGGTAATTCCATGGGCTTGTAGATGAAAATGACCCGGTTCAAATTTATAGGCAAGGATCTCCTTAACCAGTTTCTTATGGGGCGTGAGAAAATTAAACCAGACCATGATGCAATCAATCAGGAGCTGTTCACTGGTTTGCGCTGGCAGTGCATTTGGGCTGCTACTATTGAGCATGGCAGCATCGGCTCGATCGAACAATGCTTCCGCCATATCGTCTTTTGAACGAAATAACATTCGAATATCGCCGAGGCTGCAGTTTAAGTTATGGGCCAGCGCTAACAAACTAAAACCCTCCCAGCTGCTTTGGTGCGCAAGAGCCAGTGCCTTATCTAACACTACTTGTTGAGTGATCTCATCTTCGCCCATAATCCCTCCCTTAGGGTCTGTTAGATAATCGCAATTGGTATGCGCTTTCGGCCAAAACTGTTGTTAAAGGCAGCGAAACGACCGGGTAATTGCTGGCCGCAGTGTTGGCAATTACCGTGTTCCGTTAAGCGATATTGGTTAAGTTCATACCAGTTCCGGCCAATCAGCAATTGTTGGCAATTTGGGCAATAAGTGCTGTCGGACTCGCTATCAAATACATTGCCACAATACACATAGTTAAGGCCGTAGCTTTGCGCGATTGCCCGTGCTTTTAACAGTGTTGAAAGCGGCGTATTGCCTTTATCCAGCATTTTAAAATCGGGATGAAAGGCACTAAAGTGCAGCGGAATATCCACGCCAAGACTTTCTGCAATCCATTGACACATCGCATGCAACTCTTGCGCTGAATCGTTTTCATCGGGGATCAGCAACGTGGTGATTTCAAACCAGACATTGGTTTCATTTTTTAAATAAAGCAGCGTCTCTAACACTGGCTGTAAATGACCGTGACATATTTTGTGATAAAAGCTTTCGCTAAATGCTTTTAAATCAATATTGGCTGCATCCATGTGTTGGTAAAACTCTGCTCTTGGCTCAGCGCAGATATAACCGGCACTTACCGCCACACTTTTTATGTTTTGCTGTTTCGCGGCAATGGCGGTGTCGATGGCGTATTCCATAAAAATAACCGGATCGTTATAGGTAAACGCCAGACTCTTGCAGTGATGCTGTTTCGCCGCTTTGGCTAACTGTTCTGGCATGGCACTGCCACTTAAAGTATCTATTTGCCGCGACTTGCTGATGTCCCAGTTTTGGCAAAACTTACAGCTTAAATTACATCCTGCCGTACCAAAGGACAACACACTGCTGCCTGGATAGAAATGATTGAGCGGTTTTTTTTCAATCGGGTCGATACAAAAGCCGGAAGAGCGGCCATAACTGGTGAGCACAATTTTGCCTTTATGATGCATACGCACAAAACAGCTGCCGCGTTTTCCCTCCCGTAAGGTGCAGTGTTGCGGGCACACATCGCAACGTACTCTGCCATCTTCTAGCCGCTGCCAGTACTTGGTTGGAAAATGTTCAATCAGTTGATTTGCCATAAAGTTACCGCCTGTAATAAGTATAGGTAAATTATCGTGAATCGTTATCTATACTTAGAGAGTTGGTCGACCGAAGTCGCACATTTTCGGGCAATTAATAAGGAATAATATTGAGTATTCGTAAACCTGCAGTAGCAGGGAGTTTTTATGCTGATGATGCCATCGAGCTGGTCAGCAGTGTTAAACAGTATATCGGTGAGTTTGTTGATGCTGGCGTGTATGCCAAGGCGTTAATTGTACCTCATGCCGGTTATTGTTATTCGGGCGCGGTTGCTGGTGCGGCTTATCGATTATTGGCTAATAGTGCCAATGACATTAATCGAGTGGTATTGCTTGGCCCTTGCCATCGAATCGCTTTATACGGCATGGCGCTGGCCAGCTACGAATTTTTTTCGACACCGTTAGGTGATGTAAAGGTTGATGAAGATGCAAGCGAGATGCTTTTGGAAAAAGGCGTGGTACAGCTGTCTGACGAAGCGCATCAGTTTGAACACTCTTTAGAAGTGCAACTGCCATTTTTACAGGCCAGTTTGCAGCAGTTTAGCATTTTGCCGATTGTGGTTGGCGTGTGTGAACCCGAAGCGGTGGTTAAAGTGATAAAAGCGCTAGACACGAAAGGCACCTTGTTTGTGGTGAGCACGGATATGAGCCATTATCACAGCTATTTTGAAGCGCAAGCAATAGATAATTTCAATATTGTGCGGATGCTAAATTTTGCTACCGACTTGGTTAGCGAGGATGCCTGTGGCAGTTATGCGTTAAATGGTTTTTTTGAATATTGCGCTGCTCAGCAGTGGAAAATCCGCATGGTCAAGGCGGAAAATTCCGGCGATACCGGCAGCGATAAAAGCAGAGTAGTAGGCTATGCCAGCTTTATCGTGTATTGAACTGACAACCGCGGAGCAACAACTTGCCATTGATATGGTTTGGCTAGTACTGCGCGAAAGCATTAAACAGCAGCAATTGGTTATGCCGGCGATGCCGGATTGTACCGTTTTGCAACAACAGGCCGGTTGTTTCATCACGCTTTATGTTGATGAGCAACTGCGCGGTTGCATTGGCACCAGCGTGGCAGAAAAACCCTTGTGGCAGAATATTTGCACTTATAGCTATAACAGTGCCTTTAAAGACTATCGCTTCGACCCGATAAAGTTTGCGGAGCTGAAACAGTTAAGTTTTCAAATTTCAATTTTATCGGCTTGCAGCAGCATTGACAATCTCGGCGAACAAGCGCTAGTTAGCGAATTAAATGCAGGTGTTGATGGTTTAGTCATTGAATATCAACAACATAATGCGTTATTTTTGCCTTCGGTTTGGGATGCTCTACCCAAGCCAGAAGTTTTCGTCGCTAAGTTAAAGGTGAAAGCCGGATTGGCAGAGGATTATTGGCACCCGGACATTAAGTTGTTTCGTTTTCAAACCTTGTTGATCAAATCGGCAAGTTAGCGTTTTAATTGCTTTAACGCATCCTTTAGTAGGAAATGGCTCTATTAGCGCTAATTGTTGAGCTTAATTTTGTGTCAGCATTCCTTAAGCTACTATAAGGATAGCGTTGCATTCACCAGTTGAACTCACAGCGATTAAGAGCTGTACAATACACCACTCAATCTAGAAAAAACACACCGTCATCCTGTGCGAGTTTAAGCGAGACACGGGACCTCCTTACGCATGCTGTGGTTTTAAAATTAAATAAAATCAAATTTTTACAAGCACACTATTACTGGAGGAGGTCCCCGATGTCGCTTGAGCTCCTCGAGGATGACGGCGTACTTTCTCTACTTCTGCAAGTGGCACTGACTTGCCGTTCAGAGCCACCTTGAAGCTGGAGGAGATCCCGTTCAAAAACATAACGGGATGACGGAGTATTTTTTCTGATATTGTGTAGCAGCTCCTGGCACTGACCCTACGGATCGAGCCTGACATATTACCTTCCTTCTTAGAACCCAATCGAATAACTGAAAATCTGGGATATAAAAGTATCAAACGTCTGCTTTCTGGCTTGTGCATTTGAGCGCGTCAGAAACCAGCGTTAAGCTTTGCGCGGTGCCTGCATATCAATAACCCAAACCAAACTGTCAGCAATGTGGCAATTGTGATCATAAACTTTCTACACTCTCAGGTCAGCTGTCTTAAGGGGGGGGAGATGCCAGCCAACAGCCCTTTAGTTAGAAGTCATCGGTCTTATCACGGTAAAGCTACAAACAGAGGCCAATATTACTTGCCCACTACAAACAAGGTTAAATCTGACTTGTAAATGATTATAGTGCGGCAAACCGAGATCTAAAATTTTTCAATTATTCAACTTACAATAATTAAATCTCTTTAATAAAAACTTTTGATTTTCGCTGAAAGTTATACATTTTTTGTTTGCCTTCAGGTAATTTATTCATAGGCTGCTCAATAAAACCCTGCTCGAGAAACCAATGACCACTTACCGTTGTTAACACAAATATCGAGCCAAGATGCTGTTGTTTAGCTTCAGTTTCTAGCGCAGCAATCAAACGTCCGCCGCGGTTACCTTTACGGTAATCAGGATGAATAGCAACACAGGCTACCTCGCCCATTTTTGCATCCGAATATGGATACAATGCAGCACAAGCAATGATAACGTCTTCTTTTTTAAGCACAGTGAACTTGTCAATTTCAACTTCAAGTAGTTCCCGTGAACGTTTAACTAAAATACCTTCAGCCTCAAGCGGAGCAAGTAATTCCAAGATACCGCCAACATCATCAATAGTCGCAATGGATATTTGTTCTTTATGATCTTTAGCAATCAGAGTACCGGCACCGTCAAGCGTAAATAGCTCTTGCAATAATGCAGTATCACTTTGATAACTAACACAGTGACAACGTTCAACCCCATTCTCACCACATTGAATGATTGCTCGAAGCAATAACTGACGTACATGACAATCTTTTTCATCTAATAAGGTTTTAACCCGACGTACACTACAACTTCTGATCAACTCGCCTGTTTTACCTATCAACCCTTCACCTTCGGTTAAGGTGATCAATTTATCCGCTTTTAAAGCAATGGCTGTTTGTGCTGCTACATCTTCTAAAGCAAGGTTAAATACTTCACCAGTAGGCGAATAACCTATCGGTGACAATAAAACAATTGAGCCATAATCTAGCTGCATGTTAATACCATCAGAGTCAATTCTACGGACACTGCCGGTATATTTAAAATCGACACCATCACGAACCCCCATAGGCTTGGCAATAACAAAGTTACCTGTACTCACACGAATTTGAGAGCCATGCATAGGCGAATTTACTAAGCCTGTACTTAATAAGGCTTCAATATGCAAGCGTAAAGAACCCGTAGCATCTTTAACCGCCACTAGCGTATCGGCGTCGGTGACACGAATATTATTTTCAATAACTCGATTAATATTACGTTGGATCATGCGCTCTTCAATTTGTGGCCGTGCGCCATGCACCACCACTAACTTAACGCCTAAACTACGCAACAAGGAAATATCATGAATAATATTGGCAAAATTTTCGTGTGATACGGCTTCTCCGCCAAACATTATTACTACAGTTTTACCACGATGCGCATTGATATATGGCGCAGCATTTCTAAACCATTTAATGTTATTTGTATAATTATCCATGGTGTTTATTTCATTTTCCTTTGCGACTCCATTTGATGAGCAAATTCAACTAAGCATTGTACTAACGCTTGTCCTTGTCCATGAGCTGTAGTGGTCAACTAATTTTAGCCACGGGTTTGTATTCAGCCCAGCCATTGAACAACGCATCAAAAGTATTTCATCTTTTTTTATTAATCTTGGGTTGAGTATATAGAGTTCTATGGATTGGTGTTCTATAAAGTATAGTAGCGATATAAATCACAAGTTAATAGATAACAAAAACCAGGGGAATTTATGTCCAATTGTTTACTCCTTACCATTCCTGCGGGCGATTTAATTCAGGACTAAATGCTTATAAAGAGCGATAACCTACCTACACGATATAGGAAAAAAACACCGTCATTGCGGCGCAGGCCGCAACCTCCTGAACAGCAACAGAGCATGTAAGGTATTGTTTATAAGCACGTTATATCCGAAGGGAGGTTGCGGCCTGCGCCGCAATGACGTGGTTAATTTTTTCGAAGTATTGCACAACATACTAAAAAAGAGTGCCCGCAAGTGGCACTAAGCCAACGAACAGCGCGACATCTAAGAAGAGTGGAATCCCCACTCTTTTTTCATATCTAAAACCGTCAGGTTTGTGGCATTAGCTTACTAGAACAAAAATTAAAGCTAATTCTTACTAGGATAAATTAATTTCCTCAAAAAAAAGGGCGCAATATTAGTGCGCCCTTAGATATTTAATTACCTTGTATCTTGTTATTCTGCAACCGTAGCTTTAATTTGTGCGGTTTCAGTCATCTCTACAATATTCATTTCATCTATCAGGTTAGTGGCACCGTCGATATGTTCCATCACCCAAAGCATGTAGCGTACATCAACATGAATTGAGCGGTTTAGCTTGGCATCGTAATCCCAACCACCAATGATACTTTCATAGACACCGTCAAATACCAGGCCAACAAACTCAGCTTTGCTGTTTAAGGTTGGTGAACCCGAGTTGCCGCCGGTAATGTCTAGCGTACCGAGAAAATTAACAGGTACGGTGTTTAGCGAATCTTTGCTGTACACGCCGTATTGCTTTTTGTTGATCAAATCCAGCTGCTTTTTCGGCGCATCAAATGGAAATGTGCCAGTATCTTTGGCGACAATTCCTTCAACCGTGGTAAACGGGCTAGCGATAATACCGTCCTTCGGTGAGTAGCCTTTGACATTACCGTAAGTGACACGCAAAGTGGAGTTGGCATCGGCGTAAACCGGTAAATTTTTCGCTTTGTTGTAAGCAATTAATGCTTCCATAAACTTAGGACGATATGCCTGAATATTGCCTGATAACTCTTTGTCAGCATCTTCAATGGCTTTGCGTGCTTTAAAGGTGTTAACCGCTAGCTGAATGAACGGGTCGGTAGCATTATTGAAATCGGCAACGCTTTTATCCATCCAGGCTAATCGGGTAGCTTCATCATGCAACTGGGTTTGTTGGTAAATGTTATTAAGTTTTTCAGCTAAGGCAGCCTCGTTTAGCCCGTTTTCAAGGCCAAAGAATTGATCGATCGCTTTAATGTGCTGCTTTGCCGGCAGTGCGGCATAATGTTTTAACATGTGCGCCAGGATTTTTTGATCAATATCCAAATCTAAACGTCGGTTAATGGTTTTCATCCCCTGCTCAAAACGCGACATATCACGGTTTTGGTAGCCGCGTTGGCGTTCAAGATCTGGCTTGGTTTTTTCTACCGCTAAACGGTGTAATTTATTTGCCGCAGTCAATAACTGGCTACGGCCCATATAGCTTAATACATAGCTTTGCGGGGCAAACTCCTGGCTTTGAGCAACCAATTTGTTTAAGCCTGGCAGGGCATTGCCATATTTAGCCTTGCGCTGAGCATTGTTGTTGATCCAGGCGGTAAGCTCTGCTTCTAACTGTTGCTTACGTGCTAAGGTAGTGCCTTTAGTGTAGCTTTCCACTAATGAACCATAGTTTTTGGCGTAATTTGCCAAACTTGCCAACTCGTTTTGGTATTTAATGCGTTTATCGCTAGCAACGGCTGAATTTTGATGAATTAAGTCAATGATCTCTTCACGGTACGCTTTTGCAACCGGATATGCCCAGGTAAACTGATGTTCAACTTCACTGGCTACACGGTAACGGTTGGTTCTGCCCGGGTAGCCAAGCACCATAATGTAATCATCTTCACTGACCGACTCTTTGTTCACTTTCAAATGATGCTTAGGTTGGTATGGTACGTTATCTTTGGCAAAATCTGCTGGCTTACCGTCTTTGCCTACATAGGCTCGATAGAAACCGTAATCACCGGTATGTCGTGGCCACATCCAGTTATCGATATCGCCGCCATACTTGCCAACACTCGACGCCGGGGCGTGCACGAGTCTGACATCACGGATCATCAATTGCTTGAACAGGTAATATTCTAAACCACCGTGAAAATTTACGACGCTACAACGGTAGTCTTTATCTTGTTCACACTCAGCAACCATTTTCTTGCTGCTATTTTCAACTTGCTTATAGCGCTCATCACCCTTCATGGCATTGCTAATGCCAGCAGTGATCAATGGTGTTACTTCGGTGATCTCTTCCGTTACGTAAATGCGTTGACCAGGAGCCGCGGGCAATTCTTCGGCGAATGATTTGGCGAGAAAACCATTTTTAAGCAAGTTGTTTTCTTCGTTTGAATTGTACTGCACCGAGCCATAAACACAGTGATGGTTGGTAACGACCAAGGCCTGGTCAGAAATAAACGATGCGGTACAACCACCCAAGCTGACAATGGCACCCATTGGAAATTCGGTTAAATTGGTTAAATCGCTCGGATTCATTTCTAAACCCGCTGCCGTTAATTCTTTGCTAATACTTGGTAACTGATGTGGTTGCCACATACCTTCATCGGCAAATGACGTAGCGCTTACTGCCAATAGCAGTAATGATGTTATTACTCGCACCTAATTCTCCCTTAAAAAAATTTTACCTTCGGGATTTTGCAAAAATGACAATTTATAGTCAAATCGAGTGATTTAAAAATTGTTACCAAAGTCAGTAACTAGTTAACAAAGCTTTACAGTAAAAGCTATCAACAAAAACAATGAGTCACTCTGTGTAACGTCAAAATATGCTTTTAAAAAAGAGCTTATGTAAACCTTAGATTCCAACTTTGTTGGTGAAATTAACGATTAAAACTCTATTTTAACGGTAAATTTTGTTAGTATGCAGCCAAATTTTGTAGTTGAAGTGGTTTATGTACGATTTTATTGTGATTGGTGGCAGCCAGGCAGGCCTTGCCATGGGGTATCATTTAAAACAATTAGGGGTAAATTTTTTAATTGTTGATGCTGGCGATGAAATTGGCAGTGCCTGGCTTTCGCGCTGGGATTCCCTAACCTTATTCACACCGAAAAAATACAATGCATTACCTGGCTTGAAGTTTAGCGGTAGTCGCGAATACCCGAATAAATATGATGTAGCTAAATATTTAAAAAACTACGTAGCCACTTTTAACTTGCCGGTGCAATTAAACACCAAAGTTGAATCGCTAGAGAAAAACGCGGGTGTTTATCAGGTGAATGCCAATAGCCGAAAATTATTTTGTCGTAATGTTATTATTGCTACCGGCCCATTTCATACCCCATTTATCCCAAGCTTTGCGGCAAACATTTGTTCAACAGTTAAACAAATCCACAGTCGGGATTACGTCAATACTGAGCAATTAAACGCGGGCGACACCTTAGTGGTTGGTGGTGGTGATTCTGCAGTACAAATATTGGCAGAAATTGCCGAAAACGGACGTACTACCTTTAGCTCTGGCGTTACTAGTACGGCGTCGTTGCCGCAGGCATTATTCGGCAAAACTTTATGGTGGTGGTTGAAATCGTTGGGCATACTGTCGTTATCACGACATTCATTTTTAGGTAAAATCCTGAAAAACCGGATGCAACCGGTGATTGGTACCAATGTTAAAGCACTACTGAACAAGGAAAACATTCAGGTGTTAGGAAGAACGGTTGCGGCCAAGGGCAAAACCATTAATTTTGCCGACGCCTCAATATCGTCAATAAAAAATATCATCTGGGCCACCGGTTATAAACCCGATTTTTCCTGGCTCGCCGGCGAAGGTTCAACGCCAGTGAAATTTGAACAAGACGGTTACCCGACAAACCATCGTGGCGTAGGCAATAGTGAAGGCATGTATTTTATTGGTTTGCCCTGGATGCACACCCGAGGTTCGGCAACATTAGGCGGAGTCGCTGCCGATGCCCAGTATTTGGCGGATCATATCGCTCAGCAATATCAGTTAAATGATGTAGAGCTGCTTTCTTGCAACGCCTAGTATCCATTACGGCAATACTTTTCATCAAAAAATAGTATTCATGGCGGCTTAATCCCGCCATTGATATCGCTATTATCTATTGGCAAAAATGTACATTACCTATACCTTTATGTATGTGGTTTGCTCAGCGGACCTGTGAGCCATTCAAAATTCTATATTAGTTTATCAATAAAACCAGCTACTTATAATAATTTAGGTAACTGGCACAACTTATGCCCTCTTATAAACTGCTACGTAAATTAATTTTCATTGATAGTTGAATAGGAGTTGTTATGAGCATTGTTAACTCATTCGTTAAAACCAGCAAGTTTTTACTTTTTGCCATCGTATTCTCGCTGTTTCTGGTGATCGTGTTTATAGATCGACAATTTATCCTACACTAAAAGAATTGCTATAAAACCAAATCAACTGAATGAAAAGGGCACAGTGGTGAAACTATTAACCAATGAAGAGCTGAAGTTTTTTTCTAATTTTACCCGCTCGGTAATGGTTAATCCTTTCACCGAAGAGCGCAGGTTGTTACACACTCTGGTAACCAGTAAATATTTAACGGGCCAGTCTGTAGGCGTGCATTTTTTTAAAAGCTTACAACCGCTGTTAACTGCCAATATCGCCGAACTTGAAAAGCGTAACCTCACTACCTTTCAGCAATTTAATGGTCAAGAGCGTAAAATTCTGTATTTTTCTTATATTGCGGAAGTGTATTTAGACTATATCGAGCCGTTAGATGATTTAATTAAACGGCAATTAGCCTCAAAAACCAGCTCAGTCACCTTTCCCGAAGGGGAACCAATTATTGCCAAGCTGGTAAGTCGAGGTTTTATTGAAAAAGAGGCGCTGAGCCTATTAGAGTTGTTGTATCAATTTCGCCGTGCTTACTTGTTTATTAATACCGGCCTGGTGGGCCAATGTGACGCAATAACCCGGTTACGGGAGAGCCTGTGGAATAACCTGTTTACTTCCGATGTGTTTAATTATCACCGCAGTTTATGGGATAATATGGAAGACTTTTCGGTGTTCTTAGTGGGCGAAACCGGTACTGGTAAAGGGGCCGCAGCCTTTGCCTTAGGGCGTTCAGTGCATATTACCTTTGATAGAAAAACCGCTTGCTTTAGTGAAAATTTCAATCAAACGTTTATCAGTGCCAATTTGTCGCAATTTGCGGAAAACTTAATTGAGTCAGAATTATTTGGCCATCGTAAAGGTGCCTTTACCGGAGCCGTTGAACAGCATAAAGGTCTTTTTTCCCAGTGCAATTCACATGGTTTGTTGTTTCTCGACGAGATTGGCAACCTCAGTCAAAACATTCAAATTAAATTATTGAAAGTATTGCAAGAGCGAAAATTTGTGCCGGTTGGCAGTTATATTGAAGAGTCTTTCCATGGCCGCATTGTTGCTGCAGCAAATCAGTCATTACATGATTTAAGAAAAGACGAAATGTTACGGGATGACTTTTATTATCGTCTTTGCTCAGACGTTATCGAAATTCCGTCATTAAGGCAGCGCATTAACGAATCGAAAAATGAACTGGAAATACTGGTAGCTGAGTTGGTATCACGGATTTGTGGCAATAAAGATGACAACATCGTCGACAGGGTACTTACTGCTCTGGCTCAGGGATTGCCTAAAGATTATTATTGGCCAGGTAATGTGCGCGAGTTGGAACAAGCGATCAGAAGGGTAATATTGAGTGGCAGTTATTTAGGCGACAGATTTCATCACCAGCATAATGATGTTGGCTCAATGCCACAATTTAATCGTGAACATCTTGATCTGAAAGACTTTTCGAAAAGGTATTGTTTCAAACTTTATCAGCAGCTTGGTAGCTATGAAGCGGTAGCGAAAAAAACCAACCTGGACCGACGCACGGTGAAGAAATACATTCTGGAAAGTAACTCTGGAAAGTAAGCCTGATAATGATGTTTTTGTTGAGCTTCCGGCTATACTTAACAAAGGCATATTTAGTGTGGAGGTGTTTATGTCTATTGCGAACCGATTGGGTTTTTACCTAAGTGAACATCAAATTCCTTTTCAGGTTATTCCTCATTTTCATAGCGATAATTCCGTTAGCACAGCGGTTACCGCAAATGTACCATTAAATCAAATCGCCAAAGGGGTGATGCTTTCTGATCACGAAGGGCGAAAATTAATGGCAGTGTTACCGGCAAACAATAAAGTGACTATGTCGAGAGTTAATGAAGAATTACTCGGAAGTTATCATTTGATTAAAGAAAACCAGGTGTATGAGTTATTTAAAGATTGCGAACATGGCGCCGTGCCACCAGTGGGCATTGCCTATAACATGTCGATGATTTGTGATTCGTTACTCGACGAATTAGACGAAGTCTATATTGAAGCGGGTGATCATGAAAATTTATTGTGTATTGATAAGCAAGGCTTTGAAAAATTAACCGCCAGTGCCAGACATGCACGATTTAGCCGAGAAGTGATCCATTAAATTTAAAGAGGTCGTTTATACCAAGTCCGATAATTTATTGACCAATAAATTGTCGGAATAGGTATTACGTATCCGTTAAAGCTACTGCGACCGCTTTATCGTGGTTTACGGTGAATTAATATCCAGTACACCCAGTAACCGGCAAATGCGGCAAAAAGATGTTTTAAGGTGTGACCACTAACTATTTGAATAACAGCATAAAGTTCATTATCAAATAGCTCACAAAGCTTGGCGATAAAGTAAATGGTAATGAGCGTAAAGCATTGATTTTTATCCGTGTACGGCCATGTTTTGGTCAATACAATGATGGGTAAAATAATCATTGGCAGGTATTGTACTAGCAAATAACCCCGTAAATCGCCTTGTTGAAAGTGCTCACTTATGCCCCAGTAAATGACACTGGCAATACCGATAAAAATAAACGGCAACAGACATTTTTTTCCTAATTTTACACTGACAAATTCTCCGAGCAATGCGCTGAAAATCGCCATGAAACTGAAAGCTATGCCTAAACGGTCAAAAATCAAGGTGAAATTAGTGGGGTTTAGATGGTAAAAACTTGACCCTATACCGGTGGCAATTAAGCCCGCAAAAAATAACTGATAATTCAACGCTAGATGGTGGTCGAACAATCGAGTCGAGTTGTTGCTGATTTTACTTAATGCATAAAGGCCTACAGCAATAAACGGCAAATTTGAAAGCACATTCAGGGTGTTGGGAATTGCGTAGAAATTACCTTGATCGGCAAAGCTGTGATATTCAATGGATTGCGATAACGCAGGGGTAAAAATAAAGAATAGAATAACAAATGATGTTATTACCCCGAGGATTAAATAATTCTGTTTTAACATACCGATTTCTACTCTTCAGCCGTTAATTATAAAGATCTTTGAGTAATAAACATTGCAGTTCATTATTCTAGCATTATAGAATAAATTTATTAGCATTGGTATTAAGTTAACGTTATGTTATTTATCTATAAAAAGGAGAATGCTGTGTTTAAATTTTTCATCGCCTTAGGTTTATTTTGGGTAAGTTATGGTTATGCGCAAGTGAATACCTTGCGCCTAGATTTTTACCATACAGGGGATGCCAAAGCAGAGATCTTTTCTCTCGATCAAGTGGTGATTGAACCATTGGCCTGGCCGGGGGCAAAATCGCAAGTACTCGATAGCCTGAATCGTGGTAAGTATCGCTTTATCGTAACAGACAGTAAAAGCCAAAAGGTGTTATTTACTCGCAGCTTTAGTTCGATTTATGGGGAATGGGAAACTACCGCTGAAGCGAAGAAAATAAAACGTACCTTTCATGAGTCGCTACGTTTTCCGCAACCTCAAAGTAATGTCGTTATCACCATTGAAAAACGAGATCACAAGTTTGACTTTCAACCGGTGTGGAGCACTGAAATTGATCCCAACCATTACTTAAATCATCGCGAATCGGCAAGTTATCAACCGCAAGTGATTGCCATTGAGCAAAATGGCTCACCGACAGAAAAGGTCGATTTGTTAATCCTCGGAGACGGCTACACCGCGGCGGAAATGGATAAATTCAAACAATCGGCGAAAGCGATGACCGAAGCATTATTTGCCACCAGTCCATTTAAACAATACCGCAAACATTTTAACGTTTGGGCGTTGGCACCACTTACCGCTGAATCTGGCGTTTCAAGGCCATCGACCAACACTTATCATGATAGCCCTTTAGGCGTCACCTATGATGCGTTTGGCTCTGAGCGTTATGTTCTGACCAGCGACAATCGTAATTTTCGCCGTATCGCATCGTCAGTGCCTTACGATTTTGTCGAAATTATCGTCAATAACGATACCTACGGCGGCGGTGGCATATTCGGCTTGTTTTCCACTGCAGCGGCCAATAGTGATTGGGCCAATTATCTGTTTATTCATGAGTTTGGTCATCATTTTGCCGGACTTGCCGATGAGTATTACACCAGCTCGGTGGCCTATACAACGCCGCAAAATATAATTGAGCCGTATGAGCCCAATGTTACCGCATTACTGCCAGGTCAGCCGTTAAAATGGCAGCATCTGACTAAAAAGGACAGCGATGTACCAACGGCCTGGCCGAAAGCTGAATATGAAAAACATTCTTATCAATATCAAAAAATTCGACAACAGTTACGCCAAGATAATAAACCGGAAGCAGAGATGGATAAGTTATTTCATCAAAATCAGCAGATTGTCGAAACTATGTTCTCGAAAGCCGACAACAAGGATGTCATAGGTGCCTTTGAAGGGGCAAACTATTCCGCCAAAGGTTATTATCGCAGTGAATTAAATTGCATTATGTTTACCCGAACCGAAGAGTTTTGTCAGGTTTGTCAGCAGGGCATTATCGACATGATCAAGCTATATTCGCGCTAATACCAATCTGCATAAGTATTATTACAAAACTTAGTTCTGCCTAAGCAAGCTCATCTTTGCCAGATCAAGCTCTGCAGGGAAGGGCTTTTTTGTTGGTAATTTAACAAGCGTACTTTTAAACTCTCGGGCAGCTGATTTGCGGCAATCGAGGCAAACCCTTGTTGCTGGTAAAGCCTGCATAATGAGTTATTGGCAAAACAATAGATGAGGTTAATCTGCTGTTGGCAGTGATTGAGTAACAATGTCGACAGGCCTTTACCACGATACTCTTTGGTGACAACTAGTGCGTGTAAAAACGGCGTGCTTTGTTGGTAAGAGATGATCACACCGGCAATAATGTTTGTGTTGTCAGCACTATCTTCAGTAATAAAGTAACAGGCATCATCACCCATGAAGCTGGCACTATAATGGTTGTTTTTGTAAAAGCGTTTGATCGCTTTTTTGTTGGTTTTGTCTGCTTGAATAATTTGCATCAGATAAGGACTGGGAGCGCGGGGTCAAAGTACGGGGTCAGAGTCAAGTTAATCGCTTTAGTTAACTTGACTCTGACCCCGGTTTATCGTCTAGGCGCGCAGGGCTTTTTCGCCGCGGGCAATACCTACAGTACCAGAGCGTACTACTTCGATTATCTCGGTTTCATTACTCAATATACTGATAAAGGATGATATTTTATCTTCATCACCGGTAAGTTGTACCGTGTATATTTGCTTGCCAACATCGACGATGTCGCCACGGAAAATATCGCTTATGCGCATTACTTCGGTGCGCGTTTTGTTGTTCATCGCCAATACTTTTACCAAGACAATTTCACGCTCAATGTGTGGCCGTTCGGTTAAGTCTGCCACTTTAATTACATCGACTAACTTGTTTACCTGTTTGGTAATTTGCTCAAGAATTTTATCATCGCCAAAAGTGGAAATGGTAATACGTGACAGACTAGGCTCGTCGGTTTCGGCAACACATAAGCTTTCAATGTTAAAGGCTCGTTGTGAAAACAGGCCAACAATGCGAGAAAGGGCACCTGGTTCGTTCTCTAGTAATATCGAAATGATACGGCGCATTATACTTTTTCTCCTTTTTTAAGCCACATATCGTCAACCGCACCAAAGCGCACTTGCATCGGGTATACGTGTTCGTTTTCATCGACTAATACGTCAACAAATACCAATCGGTTTTTAATTGCAAACGCTTCTTTAATTGCGTCATCGAGTTCATCTGGGTGATTTACCTGCATCCCCACATGACCGTATGCTTCGGCTAATTTGACAAAATCAGGCAAAGATTCCATGTATGAAGAGGAATGACGACCACCATAAATCATGTCTTGCCACTGGCGCACCATGCCCAGAGAACGGTTGTTCAGTGACACAATGACCACCGGAATGTCGTATTGCAGGCAAGTAGACATTTCCTGAATATTCATTTGGATTGAACCATCACCAGTTATACAAACAACGTGACTGTCAGGGAACGCCAGTTTCACCCCCATCGCGGCCGGGAAACCAAAGCCCATGGTGCCCAACCCACCTGAGTTGATCCATTGGCGCGGGTTTTTAAACGGGTAATACTGGGCGGCAAACATTTGATGCTGACCAACATCCGAACATACATAAGCATCACCATTGGTGTGCTTGTATACCGCTTCAACCACTTGTTGCGGTTTAATTAAATCTTCTTTAGTTTCATAGCTAAAACTGTTTAATTTGCGCCATTGGTTAATGTCCTGCCACCAGTCTTTGAATGTATCTGCAGAAGATTGATATCCAACGTCATCAAGCTCCTTGTTAATTTGCGCCATCACCACATCTACCAGGCCAACAATTGGAATATGCGCAGATACGGTTTTTGAAATTGACGTCGGGTCAATATCGACATGGATAATGGTGGCGTTCGGACAGAACTTTTCTACTTTGTTGGTAACCCTGTCATCAAAGCGGGCGCCAAGAGCAAGAATAATATCGGCATTGGCCATCGCCTTATTCGCCTCTGCTGTGCCGTGCATACCTAACATGCCAATAAAGTTGTCATGCAAGCCGCTAATGCCGCCAAGGCCCATTAAGGTATTGGTGCAAGGCGCATTTAACCGTTCAACCAATGCGGTTAACTGCTCGGCAGCATTGGCCAGAATAATACCGCCACCGGTATAAACCACCAATTTCTTGGCGTTAACAATTTTCTCAACCGCTTTTTTAATTTGTTTGCTGTGGCCCTTAACGTTTGGGTTGTAAGAACGTATTTTCACATCTTTATTGAGCACAAATGGCACTTTAATATCCGGGTTAAGAATATCTTTTGGTAATTCCACCACTACAGGTCCTGGTCGTCCGGTTTCAGCCAGATAAAAAGCTTTCGCCAGTACGTTAGGGATATCATTCACATCTCGACAGTTGAAGCTGTGCTTAACAATCGGACGAGAACAACCAACTATGTCTGTTTCCTGGAAGGCATCGCCACCAATCAGGCTTGATGCTACTTGTCCTGCCAGTACGACCATAGGAATAGAGTCCATATAAGCGGTAGCGATACCGGTAATACAATTAGTATTACCTGGACCTGATGTTGCCAGAACAACACCACATTTGCCCGTCGCTCTGGTATAACCATCGGCCATATGAGTCGCAGCTTGTTCATGGCGGACCAGAATATGGCTTACTTTATCTTGTTGGAAAATGGCATCGTAAATATCTAAAACTGACCCACCCGGGTAGCCAAAAATATACTCAACCTCTAATTCTGCCAGCGCTTTGGTGAGTAAATGCGCTCCTGATAACCGCTCAATTGTCATTTTATTGCCTTAGATTAAAATTTTTTTGGGTTCAGAAAGTAAAAAACCCTCACTTAGTATAGCGAGGGTTTTGTGAATTTTTATGCGTTGTCTATTTATTCAATCAAAACCCTAGCCTTAGTATTAAAACCACGACCAGCAGGACTTGAAGAAAAAGAGATTTAATAGACATCGATAATGATTATTTAGTTAATGTTGCTTTATATTTAAATAGTAGGCCTTGAAAGTCAACATTTAAATAGAAATCAATAATAAATAACATATAAGCAAAGGAGATTAGCATTTACTCAAAGGTAAAAATCGTTACAATAGCGGCAAATTTACAAACAGTTTTACTCGGTATCTATACCTATAGGGAGTTGAAAAATGAAGAGTTTTGAAGCAAATTTTGATGGTTTGGTTGGACCTACTCACAACTACGCTGGCCTATCTACGGGCAACGTTGCCTCTAAATTAAGCGCTAACGATACTTCAAGCCCTAAAAATGCCGCGTTGCAAGGCATTGCCAAAATGAAAGCGTTACACGATATGGGGATGACACAAGGGGTATTTGCCCCACAAGAGCGTCCCGATATCTTGTCTTTGCGTCGTTTGGGGTTTTCTGGCTCAGATGCCAATGTGTTAGAGCAAGCGCATAAAGAAGCACCCAATGTCTTATCTGCGTGTTTCAGTGCCTCAAGTATGTGGACGGCTAACTCTTCTACGGTTTCTCCATCTGGCGATAGCAAAGACTCAAAGGTACATTTCACCCCGGCGAATTTAACCAATAAATTTCATCGCTCACTAGAGCCGGAAATTACCGGTAACATTTTAAAAGCGGTTTTTAATGATGACAACCACTTTAATCATCATTTGCACTTAAACGAGAATGATCATTTTGGTGATGAAGGCGCGGCTAATCATACCCGTTTATGTAGCGAGTATGGTGAGCAGGGGCTAGAAATATTTACCTTTGGTAAGTATGCGTTTGATCAATCTAAACCGGCACCAACAAAATTCCCGGCACGTCAAACTCTCGAAGCCAGCCAGGCGGTTGCTCGCTTACACGGGTTAAGTGATGAAAATGTGGTGTATGTTCAGCAAAATCCGCACGTGATCGACCAAGGGGTATTTCATAACGATGTGATCTCTGTCGGTAACCAAAACGTGTTGTTTTATCATGAGCAAGCATTTTTACATAGCGATGCCTTTCTCGCCGAAGTACAAAGTAAGTTCGGCTCTGACGATTTACACTTTATCAAAGTAACCACAGATGAAGTGTCGCTGGAAGATTGTGTAAAAACCTATTTGTTTAATACCCAAATAATCACTTTAGCAGATGGCACCATGGCAATCATAGCGCCTATGCATTGTTACCATAACCCAAAGGTTAAGGCTTATTTAGACAAATTAGTCACTCTCAATACACCGATAAAACAGGTGAAGTATTTTGATGTGAACGAGAGTATGAAAAACGGTGGTGGACCTGCCTGTTTACGTTTACGTGTCGCATTAAATGACACTGAGTTAAACGCGGTGAACCAACATTGTTTAATGAGTGATGAGTTATTTACCAACTTAAACGCCTGGGTAAGCAAACATTATCGTGACGAGTTGCACTTTGATGATTTACGCGATCCGAATTTATTGATGGAGTCTCGTACCGCCCTGGACGAATTAACCCAGATGTTGAAGCTAGGCTCGGTATATCATTTCCAACAAATATAAGTAGCTCCCGCCACTTTTCTTTTGGGTCGACATTTGTCGACCCTTTTTTTTGCACAAGGATGATGCTTATACCCGGCAGGACACCTTTAGAATGGTATCTAATTCAGGGATAAATTAACTGAGAATTGCCAGGGTAGGTCTAGTAAATTAGCTCTATTAGCGTTAGTTGTTGATTTATATTCAGAAACAATTAACCACGTCATTGCGGCGAACGACTCCAAGGATGGAGGAGGTAGAGCGAAGCATGGATGCCAGAGCCGAGGCCGCAACCTCCCTTCAGATATAATGTGCCTAAAAATAATTGTTTTATATCCTCAGCATACGTCAGGAGGTATCGGCCTGCGCCGGCATGACGCTGTATTTATACTAGCCTAAGGATCACTTTGAAACGAAAGCGGAGGTTCACTAATTCGTTTTTATGACTTGTATATGCGCATGGCGAAAGCGAGTAGCTGATAAATTCAACCTTCCGTTGTTGGCCTTATAGAGCTATGACAGCTTGCTACAGTGAATAATAGCTAAACACTCGGCGATAAATGAAGAAAACAACCCCTACCAGCAAAAGTCAGTTGATAGCTAGGCTCGTTCTTATTAGTAGAAGATGAGACTTTTTCTAACATGCCTTTCTCAATCAAAAAGTCTAACATGGTCGTTGATAGTTCACCCAGTTTAGCTTTGGCGGTGATTTCCATTTTAGTGGCTACGCCTTTAAAAGAGTACATGGCCTTGATTATTTTGGCTTCTGCTTCAGATATTTTTGGCATGCTACCTGTGTATGGCGGGTATTGATGTAACGGGAACTTACCTTGAATACTCTCATAAGAAGCCTGCATCGCCCTAATATCATCCTCTTTATTATCAGTTAATTTAAAGGTATGAAAAACACCCGATTCTTTACTAAGATAATCCACTTTAGCTAAAAATATGGGCAAACCACAACCTTGGGCAACATGGTAAAAGCCTGTTTTCCATTTAGGTACTGCACCGCGGGTACCTTCAGGGGTAAATAAGAAAAACACTCGGTTCAATTTTTGGTTATTGATAAAGTTTTTGATTTGCTGAACTTGACCAACACCTTTTGCTGAACGATCAATAGGAATAGCACCAAGATACATTAACCAAGTGCCTAATACAGGTACCCGGCATAAGCTATCTTTAATGGAAAAGTATATTTTCACATCTTGTAGTATGGCAGCACCAAGAGCGTAAAAAAAATCCCAATTTGAGGTATGAGGTGCCGCAATAGCCACACCAGCCCCTTCAGGCGCATTTTTGCAAAGCTTCCAACCGGCAATCTTAAACCAAAGGGTAAAAAGAAATTTTAAAAAATATTTAGTGAAAATACCGTCGAAGATGGTTTTATCACGAATGGGGAGTGCTTTTTTAGCCATGATAATCGGGATTGTTGTTACGATGAAGATAGCTAAGATTGTAGCATGTAAGCGGTAGAGAATATTGATTTAGAGTAGGTTTTTACTATGCTCGCATACCGTTTTCCACAAACCGGCTTTTTCATTTATTCGATTGGGTTCTAAAAAGGAAGGCAAGATGTCAGGTTTGAACCGGCAGTTCAGTGCCATAAGGAGCTATACAATTTTAGAAAAAATACGCCGTCATCCCATCACGAGCACTAGCGAGATGTGGGACCTCCTTCAGGTTATAACGAGCCTAGAAAAAGTGCCATTGTAAACTTAATTTGTAATCATCAATCGGTCGGCAAATTGCCATTTATCGTCTTTTAAGCTCAAATAGAGCCAATAAATTAGAGATCACAACAGCTTTAGACACTCTTTGATGGTATCAGCAGTATAGATAATGTCCGCAGTATTGATGTCCAGGTGGGTGACCAGACGTAAATTTTGTCCGGCAGAAATTTGTATGCCTTCGGCCAGCAATAATTTCGCTAACAGATCACCATCAATGCTGTCGTCCAAGTCGATATAAACCATATTGGTTTGTGGTGTGATCACTTTAAGTTTGTCACTTTCCGTTAATAAATCCGCCAGCAATACGGCGTTGGCATGATCAACCTGTAAACGTTCAATATTGTGATCCAAAGCGTGATCCATGGCTTTGGCCATGATCCCCGCTTGCCGAGTGCCACCACCGACCATTTTACGTATACGTCGGGCTTTAGCGATAAAATCGCTACTGCCACAAAGTACAGAACCCATAGGTGTACCTAAGCCTTTGGAAAAACACACCGAGATTGAGTCAACATACTGGCAAATATCTTTTAACTCAACGCCGATGGCGGTTAGGGCATTAAAAATACGAGCTCCATCTAGGTGAATCGCCAAACCGTGCTGATCGGCAAATATTCTTGCTTCGCTAAAATACTCCATCGGGATCACCTTGCCGCAATAACTATTTTCCAGGCTAAGCAATTTCGTGATGGCAAAATGTTGATCATCTTCTTTGATCACCGCGGCGATATCGGCAAAGGAAAGTTCACCGCTAGATTGTACTTTGATTGGTTGTGGCACCACACTACCTAATACCGCGGCACCGCCGGCCTCATAAAGGTAAGCATGATAGCCCTGGCCAACAATATATTCTTCACCTCTGCCACAATGAGCAAGCAGGGCACACAAATTAGACTGAGTGCCGGAGCAAACGATCATCGCCGCCTGAAAACCAGAAAGCTTGGCCATGCGCGCTTCGAAAGCATTTACCGATGGGTCGTCACCATAAACATCATCACCGACTTCGGCATTGAGCATGGCTTGCATCATCTCAGGTGTTGGTTTGGTTACAGTGTCAGAGCGGTAATCTATCATTATCAGTTCTCATTTGAGTTAATGGTATACCAAGTCTACTAAGCTTTTTATCACTCAGTGAGAATTAAAAGTCTTATAGACAAGGCACTAATTGCAGAGAATGGTTATTCCATTGTTAAAATTAGTAAAGAAGGCTATATGCCTTTTAAACTCACCCTTGGGAGCTTGTCAGTGACCCACTAATTTTACAAAATCCAATTAATATAGAATAACTATACCAATAAAATTTAGTTTATTATTGAACCTCTGACACAGCTCTGAGTTGGGAAAAGCTTAATAGAATTGGTATTAATTAGCATAGTAAAAAAAAGCACATTTTAATACTATTAAAATGTGCTTTGATTAAACTCTAAAATTTGTTGTCAATTTAGAAACTGTACGTGATTGAGGCCTTATAATTAGTACCATCAGCAAGGTAGTTAAGCGCGGTTTCATATTCTTCATCAAGCAGGTTATTTACCTTGGCGTTAACGCTTAAATTAGCTGTCGCCTGATAGCTCACACCGAGATCCAGCAAGACATAGCTGTCGAGTTTCGCATCGCCAGAATCGATACTTTCGTCACGATAAGTCACCATGCCAGAGAAGCTAAAATCTTGCCAGTGATAGTCAATAGCATAGGTGGCAGTCAGTTCTGGACGGCGTAATAACTGCTTACCCGTGTCACCGTCTTCAGCCTCAACAAAAGCAATTGCTAAGGTATTGTGAATGCTATTAAAGTTCGCGGTTACAGTGGCTTCAACGCCTCGGATGTCTGCAGCGTTAATGTTGGCCGGGAACCATAAACCAAATTCATTGGGTGCCCAGGCGATCAGATTGGTAATTTCTGAATCGAATACTGTCACTTCCACACTGCCATCCAGGGTATTGTCGGTAAACTGATGACGCACTAAAATTTCAGTATTGGTGATTTCTTCAGGCTTTAAGTCCGGGTTGCCTGATCCAGGCCAATACAAATCATTAAACGTTGGCGCTTTAAAACCTGTGCCGCGGTTTAAACTTACTAGCCAGTCGTCACTTGGTTGATAGCCAATTGAGGCATTGTAAGTGGTTTCACTACCTAATCTTTCAATATCATCATAGCGAACCGCAGCTTCTAATAACAATTGTCCCTGTTGATGGCGGCCTTGTAAGAATACTGCACTTACATCACGTTCGTCTTCTGCCCAGCTTTGAAAATCAGCAGTCCAGGGGTCCAGGTCACTACTAGTAGATACTGTTTCGTTGTAATATTCGAGGCCAAGGTTCACACTACTTTGGCCAGTAAAACTGTACTGATTGATAAAGCTGACTTGATCGCGCTCGGTAGTAATTCGGCTCTTTTGCGTGTCATTGCCAAAAGATTCGCCTTGATCTTGGCTAGTTGCGATGGCAACTTCACTGAAGATGTTATCGCCCTGATATTGGCTAGACAGTTTTACTGAATAGTTTTCATGGTCCTGTTCGTTGGCGTAATAGACCGGACAAGCGGTGGCAGGATCATTCCAACAAGGTTGATCAGGATAGGAAGCATCAAATTCACTGTTACCCGACTCAAAACGCGAGGCCAGATGCAATGATAAGGTATTAGTGACTTGGCTTTTACCCACGGCACTGATGCTGAAGCGGTCATAACCATCATCGTCGTCTTCGTTAATGTCATAATCATTCAATGGATCTGAATGATAAGCATTAAAGCCATCACTGCTTTCTGTTGATACTGAGATAGTTAAACTATGCTGTTCATTGCCCAAACCAATCGCGGCATCGCCCTGAACATAGCCATTGCTGCCGATACCGACACTGACAGCGCCCTCACCGGCAGCATGCTGTTTGGTGAATATTTGAATGACACCGCCAATGGCATCGCTGCCCCAAAGTGCGGCGCGCGGACCTTTTACCACTTCGATGCGTGAGATCTGGCTTGGTGACATCGCACTGAAATTAGTGCTGCCCAAAGTTGCAGAGCTTACTCGTACGCCATCAATCAGTACTAAGCTATGGTTTGAGTTGGTACCACGCATAAATACGGAACTTGATTGGCCTGAGCCACCTTGATTGACGACATTGATACCGGCAATCGTATTTAGGATATCGGTAACGCTGCTCACTTGCATGGCTTTGATTTCATCGCTGGTGATAATGTCTGCCGAAGATAGAGATAAAAACTGCTCTTGCTGCGAGCGATTGGCAGTAATTAGGATGTTTTCATCGATAGTCACGGCTAAAGATTGCTGACTTGATAACGTTAAGCCGATGGCAATTGCGATTAAGCCTTTGTTTAAAACGGTTGTGTTTGTGTTGTTTGTTTGCATTATTTCCTCACTTAAGATGCCCACCGCACCTGAAAAAAATTAACGCTGAGGCAGGTCTCCGGACTTATTAGTTCTCGTGCGAACGCCGAGCTCTAAATTACCGTTGCGGGGGCAGTACAGGAATAACTTTGCCATGTTGGCGTATCCGTTTACCTGTTTCCCAAAACTCTGCAGTGTTGCAGAGCTAGTTTGCTTTAGGCCGTGAATACCAAGTTGACCACTTAACTAATCAAATTGGCATTGCTGCCTTGCAAACACCTGAGCGATGTAAAATATTCAGTAAAGTTTTATCAATGTTTAATAAACTTACCGAGTGTAATATTGAGTCTGGGCTGACAAAATATGCCAGCATCGACTCAAATGGTGTTTAATTATCTGTCTTTAGTTTACCTGGTTCGGTTGCTGGACAGCTAATTGTTGATAGTAATTTCGACTGTTATCGATGTTTTCACAAAGTAATTCCAGCTCGGTTAATAAGCGGTAACTCATCCGATGCAACATATCGGAATTTGGTTGTAACAGCTGTTGATGCTTTGCCGCATTTACCTGTGGAAATTTTTGCCAGTCGATGGCATCTGGATTCGGTTCACCTTGCGACATTGGCTGAATGATTAAATCAGGATCTGCGACGATGATTTGTTCAATGTTGATTTGTGGGTAATCATTAACCAAATTCACAAATGGATTACTGGCGCCACAAATGCTTAAATGTTGTTGCGGCCAGGCATTTTTCGCCACTGTCGTCAGCGGTTTCGACCAGAGCTCATAAAATACTTTAATATCTTGTTTATCCTGATATTTTTGTTGTAACGCATTTAGGCTTTGCTCAAAGGATTGCGCTTTTTGTTCGGCTATTGTTGCTTTGCCGGTTAATTGTCCAAATAAACGAAACTCTTTCGCCACATCCGATAAATTCACCGGATCAGAATAAACAATGTTCAAGCCAAGTTGTTCCAGGCGCTGCAAGTCATCACTCGGATTACCGGTACGCCAGGCGATAATAAGGTCGGGTTGATGCGCAAGGATTTGTTCTATTTTTAATCGGGCGTAATTACCAATTCTTGGGATATCCAGCGCTTGCGCGGGAAAATCAGAATGTTCAGTGGTGGCGACAATACGCTCACCAACGCCGAGATCGAACAACACTTCGACCACATGTGGTGCAAGAGCAATGATTTTTTGCTGGCTATAATCAACGCTGCTTGTCGTTGTTTTATCATCTGCCACTTCATTGCTAATTGCACTCACTACGTCAGTTGTTACCGCCGTAACTACGTTAGAGCTGTCAGGTAAAAGCATATTTTTTAGCAATATGACAACGAAAAGTACGGCTACAACGAATATGATTTTCAATTTTTTAGTCATTAGCGTTTTTATCCGTTACCAGTCGATGCCAGCTTGCGCTTTGATGCCATTATCAAAGGCATGTTTTATAGGTTGCACTTCGGAAACTGTGTCGGCCAACTCGATTAAGCGGCGGTGACAGGCTCTGCCGGTAATGATCACATGTTGATTTTTCGGACGATTGGTTAATGCACTGATCACCTCATCCAAATCGATATAGCCGTATGTCACCATGTAGGTGATTTCATCCAGTAGCACCAGATCAACCGTGTTATCGGTTAACAACGTTTGCGTATCGCTCCAGGCCAGTTGCGCGGCGGCAGTGTCTTTTTCTTTGTTTTGGGTTTCCCAGGTAAATCCGGTCCCCATGACATAAAAATCAACGTCATGCTGTTCGAGCAAATTACGCTCGCCACATTCCCAGGTACCTTTAATAAATTGTACCACCGATGCTTTTAAACCGTGACCAACTGCACGGGCAACAGTACCAAAGCCAGAGGTTGATTTGCCTTTGCCATTACCGGTGATCACGATCAGCAAGCCTTTTTCATCGGTGGCATTTTTGATGCGCTGATCCACTTGTTCTTTTAGACGTTGCTGGCGAGCTTGATGCTTTTCGGCCTTGCGGGTGGCGGCTTTACTCGTCGCTTCATCTTTGCTTGTCGCCTCTTCGCTTGCAGCTTCTGTTCTCTTATCTGTGCTCATAATGTTAAACCTTTTTATCGTTTATATTGTTAACCTGTGCGAGTTGCTTAATTTTGTTAAAATCTAAATCAACTGCGATGGCATCGGCCAGTTTATCAATGGCGATATTTTGTTGTTGTTTGAAGCTTTTGCTTTCACCAAGGATAGCGCCAGCCCATTGCATGATCAGCTTAAGAGCGGACGGCGTATCAAAAATTCCGTGCCAATAGCTGCCGATAATTTGCTGATCGGCACTCACATACCCTTCGTCTTTACCATTAATACTGATCAATGCGTTAACTTGCTGCTCATTGTCTAAATCTAATCGCTTGGTAATGCCGGCATGGATCTCATAACCACTGACGGCGCAATTTTTTTCGTTCAAATGCAGTGTGCCAGTGACATTGGTTAAGGTTTTTTGTTTGCTCAATGTTGTTGTTAATGGCAATAAGCCTAAGCCCTGGCTCATAGGCACTTCGCTTTCTATCGCATCAGGATCGGCCAGTGTGTGACCAAGCATTTGCATGCCACCACAAATACCCATCACCTTGCCGCCATAACGTAAATGCCTGTTGATACAGATATCCCAGCCTTGTTGTATGATAAACGCTAAATCGGCTTGTACATTTTTACTGCCCGGCAAAATTAGCAAGTCACAAGGGGGCAAGGGTTGTTGCGCTGTTTCTCTATCAATATTAGGGCTATCAAGGTCTTGGCCATAAATAAACTGAAAGTTAATATTAGGATGCCAACGTAAATTATCAAAATCACTATGATTACTCATTCTCGGAGTAACCAGCACAATCACCTTAATGCTATTTTGTCCATTTTCTGTGACATCAGTTAACTGCTGTTGCTCATCTACCGCATCTTCAGCCGCTATGGTTAAACCATGCAAGTAGGGTAATACCGCTAGCACCGGTTTCTTGGTTTTTTGCTCTAACCAGTCCAAACCGGGCTCTAATAACTTGATGTCACCGCGAAACCGATTAATGACAAAGCCAACGACCCGGTTTTGCTCCGATGGCGACAGTAACTCCAAGGTGCCGACCAAATGAGCAAAAACACCACCACGGTCGATATCCGCAATTAATATTACCGGGCAATCCACTTGCTCGGCAAAACCCATGTTGGCGATGTCACCTTCACGTAAATTGATTTCGGCCGGGCTGCCGGCGCCTTCCACAATAATATAATCAAATCGTTCGGTTAAACGTTGATGCGATTCGAGTACTGCTTGCATCGCTTGCTTTTTATAATCGTGATAACTTTGCGCTTCCATCGAGGTTAACGCTTTACCATGGACAATTACTTGCGCACCGGTATCGGAATTTGGTTTTAACAAAATTGGATTAAAATCAACTTCTGGTTCAATAAGTGCAGCATGCGCTTGCACTGCCTGAGCACGACCAATTTCGCCGCCATCTTTGGTTACGGCACTATTGTGTGCCATATTTTGCGGCTTAAACGGCGCAACGTTCACCTTCTCTCTGGCCAAAATACGACAAATTCCGGCCACCAGTGTACTTTTACCCGCATCTGAAGTGGTACCTTGCACCATTAAGGTCATGGCTTGCTGGTTTGCTGTTGGCATAAGGTTATCTGTCATTGTTGTCGGTCGATATTACAGCTAGATATTGGCGCATTCACCCAACACACTTGGCTAAAATTATTTACGCTATCATGACTCACGTTACTGATGTGGGCGTTGCTAATACGCAAATGGCTAAACAGCTTAGGGTTATGCTCTAGTTCTAGCACGGTACTGATCATCATTTTGATCACGCCGCCATGGCAGATCAGCAGAGCATTTTCGCCTTTATGTTCGCTAATAAGTGTTCGCAGGATACTATTAATACGCTGTTTAAAATTCATTAATGACTCAGCATTGGGTAACGTGTTGAGCATTGGGTTATGCCAAAATTTCTCCAATGTTGGCCAATTTAAGTCGCTGGCGTTAGCATCACTGGCGTTAGCATCATTGCCGTTAATATCGTCAAAAGCGATGCCGTCATAGTCACCAAAACTGGTTTCGCTTAAGCCTGGCTCTATGGTCAACGGCAACCCGCTTTGCTCAGAAAATTGTTCGGCAACTGTTCGGCAGCGCTGCAAGGGCGAGCTAACAATATGGCTAAAACAATGTTTTACCCTTAATAATTCGGCAACTAATTTATCATTTTCATAAGCGCTTACGCCGATATCGGTATGACCATAGAGTGCTGCCGGGCCATCCACTTTTGCATGCCTGAGCAAGAATAAGTTGGTCATTGTGCCAGAGTTAACCTTAGTCATCACCAGCACCGCTATTTTGTCTGCGGGCATTGCCTTTTAATGTTAAAGGGATGCCGGCAGTGATTAAGGTGACGCTGTCGGCAATGGCGGCAATATTTTGATTTAACCAGCCGGCATTATCTACAAACAAACGGCTTACTTTGCCTAACGGTACTACGCCTAAACCGACTTCATTCGCAACCAGTACAATATCTATACCTTGCTTGTTCACATAAGGGCTAACGGCGGTGAGTAATTGCTCGCTGTATAATGCTATATCTTCTTGTCTGGCACTATCGCCAAACTCGAAAATTACGTTATTGAGCCATAAGGTTAAGCAGTCGATTAAGATAGTATGTTCAGCTTGTTGTTTTGCCTGTGACTGGAGCTGTCGCGGGCTTAGAGCGACACTGAGCGCATCATTTAACTTTAATGGACATTCAATGAGTTGCCACTTGTCTTGTCGATCAAGTTGGTGTTTGGCAATGCGGTTTTGCATCTCTTCGTCAAATGCTTGTGCGGTGGCAATATAAATGGGCTTTTGCTGAGGAGTATTACCCGCTTGTTTTTGGCTAAGCAAAGAGTGGCACAATTGTTCGGCAAAGCTGGATTTACCAGAGCGAGCGCCGCCTAAGACTAAATGGATCATGACAAGACTCCTGCATTGTTGGTGTTGCTACTGGCTATAATGAGCAAATAGATCAATAGTTCACTAATTTGTTGCGCGGCGCCTAAACAATCGCCGGTATAACCGCCAATACGTTTGGTTAACCAATGTTTAAAAGCACTACGAAATAGCCACATGCTGATCAGAACTGACACTATGGTGGTAACGGGGAACAGGAATAATGGCAGAGCGCCAACGGCTAATAACAAGGTTAATTCTGCGCCACTCTGCTGCTCAGTTAATGGCTTACTCTTACTGCCAGAACTGGCGCTGACATAAGCCATGTCAAACATTAAACTTGCTGCTATCGCGCGCGATAGTGCATAACCTAGTAATAAACTTGCGATAAGTTGTGATGAATCGGCAATAACCAGCAGGCTTGAGTATTTCATTAATAAGGCGATGATTATAGTTATCGCACCATAAACACCAATACGACTATCTTTCATTATCTCAAGGCGTTTTTCCACGGTTAAGCCGCCACCTATGCCATCCACCGTATCGGCCAGACCATCTTCATGAAACGCCCCGGTTAGCAATAAACTGATGCTAAGCAAACACACGATGACTACCGTAGTCGGTAAAAATGGCGACAGTAACCAATAACTAAGCGCCAAAATAACGGCTAAGGTTATGCCGACCAAGGAGAAATAGCGAGCGGACTTATTTAGTAATGGCGCAGAATACTGGACGGTAGCGGGTACAGGAATACGACTAAAAAAACTTAGCGCCAAATAAAATAAATTAAGCTGGTATCGAAAACCACTCATCTGTTGTTTCTCTTTGCTGTACTCATCCGTTGGCGTCATTAGTTAGTAAAACCTATACCGAAATGCCGGCATCGCTAAAACTTGCCATATCATTATAAAAATGCGCACAAGCCGTTAATAATGGCAATGCCAGGGCTGCACCAGTACCTTCTCCGAGCCTTAACCCTAAGTTAATTAATGGCGTTGCATTAAATTGACTGAGTAACAGTTGATGCCCCGATTCTTCTGACTGATGGGCAAACACTAAATAACCGGTTACGTTGCCATCGATTTGTTTGGCCATAAGGGCAGCACAGCTGACAATAAAGCCATCAATTAATACGGTGATTTTCGCTTTTGCTGCGGCCAGTATCGCACCTACCATTTGCACGATTTCAAAACCACCAACTTCACTCAAAATACTGATGGCATCGGTTGTTTGCACGCGTAGCAGAGCCTTTTTGATCAGTTGCGTTTTTTGGATTAGTTGTTGTGAGTTGATGCCGGTGCCAAATCCTACGCATTGTTCAACCTCGGCTTTGCTCACCGCCGCCAGTAATGCTGTAGCTGAGCTGGTATTGGCGATGCCCATTTCACCCAAAATCAGTAAATTACAGCCCTGGTTAATGTACTGATTGGCAATTTGTTCACCATAAGCGATGCCTTGGTTTACCTGCTCGATGCTCATTGCTGGCATAGTGGCAAAATTGTTGCTGCCGGCACCTAACCGTTGTTCGATAAAACTTGTCGAACTAGTCTGTTGCTCGGCGGCATTGGCAATATCTGCTACGGTAATTGGTTCAATAATGCCGGCATCTATCACTGTTAAGGAGATATTATTGGCGCGGCAAAAACAGTTGATTGCGGCACCGCCATTGAGAAAATTCAACACCATTTGCCGGGTAACCGCGCTTGGGGCGATACTCACGCCTTCTTCACTGATGCCGTGATCGCCGGCAAATACCAGAGCGGTAGGCTGGTTAATGCTAATGCGTGATACCAGCGATTGTTGCTTGTTACTTTGAATTAAGGCCAATTGCAGCGCCAGTTGTTCTAACTGACCAAGGGCGCCAATGGGCTTAGTCTTTTGATCAATAACATCTATTATTGCTTGTTTATATCTTGTCTCTAAAGCGCTAATACTCATCGCGAAACCTTTGATTTATAATAATTTGAATGCAAGATGCTAATTACATTTTGCGCATTAACAGTAAAAAGAACACGCTGCCCATGGCAGACGTGATCACCCCGATAGGGATCTCTTGTCCGTCTAATGCGGTACGAGCCAATACATCGACCCAAACCAGGAAACAACCGCCGAGTAAACCTGAGCCAATTAGCAATTTGCCGGTGGTAATGCCCAGATAAGAGCGGACGATATGAGGGATCATTAATCCAACAAAACCAATACCGCCACAAAAGGCAACAATGACGGCGGTACTAGCGGCACAAACGACCAATACAATAATGCGTAATCGGGCCACTTTAACGCCTAAAGTGCGGGCGCTTTCATCACTAAGCAGCAAGGCATCGAGTTGTCTTGCCAGCGAGAAGGCGATGATGGTGGCAATTAAAATCACCGGAAAAATCCACAGCAGGGCGGTTGTATCTGCTCTTGCTAAAGAACCCATTAGCCAAAATATCACTCGGTTTGAAGCAAACGCTTCGCCCATGTAGAGCGTAAAGCTGGTGATTGAACTCAAAAGAAAGGATACCGCAACCCCGGCAAGCAATAAGTGCTCGACCCGGCGCCAGTTGTTGTTGGCAATTACCGCTAACACCAGAGATACGGCGGCTAAGGCGCCAATAAAAGCGGCTAATGGTAATGACACAAAGTGAGTAGATTGCGGCAGCAAACTTGCCAGGGTTGCACCTAGGCCGGCACCGGCAACAATACCAAACAAATAAGGGTCTGCCAGTGGGTTGCGAGTCACATTTTGCATTAGTGCGCCAGAAATGGCTAAGCCGAAACCGGCTAAAAAGCCTAACAGTACCCGAGGTAAGCGAATATCGTAGAGTATGGTTTGGTAAATCGATTTATCACAACTGGCTATCACGCATTGCCACACTGCTCGATGGTCAACTTCACTAACGCCAAAGCCAATGGCAAGAACAAATGTGGCCAACACCAGGCCCGTTAATAATGCTGCCGTTAGTTTGATATTGAGCCGATGTGGCAAGGAGGTCATTGCTTATCTCCTTTCTTTTCAGTGCTTACAGCAGAGTCAGTATGCGCAGAAAAGGTGATACGCGGTTTATTGGTAAAAGGGTTTTTATCGACAGCGCAATCTAAGTTAAACACACTTTTTAAAGTGTGTGGTGTTAACACCTGCTCAGGAGTGTCGTTCGCCACTATTTTGCCATGATCCATTAGCACAATGCGATCGCAGTATTCTGCCGCTAAATTAAGATCATGAATAGTAAGTAACAAGGTTATCTTCAGTTTTTTGGCTAACGCCAGTATTTGGTGCTGATAATAAATATCTAAATGGTTAGTGGGTTCATCCATGATTAAGATGTTGGCTGCTTGCACGACAGCCCTGGCAATAAGAACCCGTTGCTGTTCGCCACCGGAAAGGGTATTGAATACTTGTTGCTGCTGCTCCAGTAAATCCACTTTACTCAGGGCCGAATGAATTTTGTTAGCATCGTTGCCATTATCGTTTTCAAAAAAACTTTTATGCGGGATCAAGCCCATACGCACAATATCAACAACGGTTAAATCAAAAACCGAGTTAGTTTGTTGGCTTACCACGGCAATTTGTTTGGCGATGTTTTTATGATGGAGCGTGCTTAATGGTTTTGAGTTTAAGGTGATGCTGCCGTCAAAGTCATTATGTTCGCCATGCAAGCATTTTAGCAAAGAGGTTTTTCCGGCACCATTGGGTCCAACAATCGCCACCGTTTCGCCACGATTTAATTCAAAATCGACATTTTCAATGATGCTTTTGCCAGCGACCTGCCAACTTAACTGTTTTGCTTGTAGAACGGTGTTTGACATCTTGTATAAATCTTTTTCGTCTCTATTATTTGCAATAAAGTACGGGAAAAAGAAGGAGGGGTACAAAACCAAGACTATTTGAAAAATAAATATACAGATGGTTAACTGAAAATTGACCCTGATCTTCTACGCGTTACCCGCACGTTCAATCATTTTATGTAAAGCATTAATTAACATTTAAGGCAGGTTTTCTGACTCATAGAATGTTTTCATTGATTCTATTTACAGTTGCGGGAACAGCTGTGGAATTAATAAGCCATTTTGCCTATTGCACCACATTCCCTATTAAGTCTTGAAGTTTGTTACAGTTCAGGACACCTTAAATTTTACGCGTCGATTTTAGCAACTCAGTCATCGTTTTAACACTAAAATCTTAATTCAATAGGATAAGTTTAGCATATCTAATAACTAAGCTGATATTGGCTTAACGCGCCAATTTGTGATGGGCTTTGGCAAAGTGACCGGCACAAAAAGCACCGATAATAGAAAGCTCACCCGCCAGGCACAGGCCGGCGCATACTTCAGCCAAAGCTCGGGCATTTCCGGCGCCGGCTAATCCGAGTAATTGCAAATTTGCCTGCTGACTTGCCAGCCCGGTACCGCCACCCACTGTGCCTACCATTAGATTTGGCAAGGTTACCGCCGCATAAAGGCTACCATCATCATTAAGCTCCATCCGGGTTACCCCTATGGCAGATTCGGCCACACAGGCGGCATCTTGGCCACAGGCAATATATAAAGCCGCCAGGCCATTGGCATAATGACCTTGCACGCCAACAGAGCCACTGAGTACGCCACCAACGGTAGACATGCGCCAGAAATTGGCCATCAGCTCGGGTGTGGTATGTAGTCTTTTTTTGATTAATTCAGCCGAAATGGTGATTTCGCTGGTCACTTTTTTACCACGTACCCCTGATAACGACTGGCTGGTGGCTTTTTTATCCCCGGATAAGTTTGCATCCAAAAAGTAATGTTTTGGCGCCACCGGGGTGTTTTCAATAATGTATTCGAGCGCACAATTGGTGGCAATCGTTACCATATTTTGCCCCGATGCATCACCGGTTAAATAATCAAAAATCAGATAAACATTGTTGCCTTCAATATTGATACGCAAGTCTTTTAACTTAAGATGATTGGAGCTGGCTTCGGTGATTTGGCGAAAACTTTCCTGCTGCGTTGTTGCCCAGGCAACAAATTTCCCTGCCTGTATTAAAGTCTCAAAGGCAAAGCCTGGCGTACGGCAAACGCCCTCGTTAAGTAACATGGTTGAGCAACCACCGGCTTCAGTAATGAGCAGCGCGCCACGATTGTAAGAGGCGACTAATGCGGCTTCAGTGGTTGCTAGCGGCAGAAAGTAATCATCTTGGGCAAACAAACCATTGATGCGCAGTGGGCCAGCAATGCCAACGGGGACTTTTACCGTGCCAATGAAGTTTTCAATATTCTTTTGATATTGGCTCATTGAGGCAAAGGTATTTTGATCGAGTAAATGCTCTCGTGCCGCCGGGCAGTTTATCGCTTGCCAACGCTTTTCGATTGCTTTGGGGCTAATAAACATATTTTTCGGTTGCGGTTTAGCAACCGGGCTAAAACTTGGCTTAAGCTGTTGTAATGAATATTGATCCACTGTTGATAACGCAGAGAAAATCTCTGGATTTAAATCGGTATTTTTATTTTTCATTTACTTTTTAGCAACTTACAAGTCCTACGGCGGCATAAATCTATCTAGTACAAAGGTACTGATTGATAACAGGGGCATTATTGTATAAGGATTAAGGGTGCTTGGAAAGTTTATCTACCGAAACCGTACAAAAGCGTAAGAAAGTCGACCTAAAATAGTCCACTTCCGGCATGGTGGCACTAAGGCCTTCAAGTTTCATTTTGAGGTTTTGTTCAACGTGTTCAAATTCGGGGTTGTTGTGGTTTAATTCATCTAACGCTTTAATATAAGCAACCATGATGTCGGCGGCCTTTACTATGTCTTTATATTGTTGTTCAACATTGTCTTGTACCACAATATCTTCAAAGATGTCGCGTAACTCTTCCGGGAGAGACTCTAAACACTCTTGCTCTGCCAAACGTTCAATTTTTTTAAACTCGCGTGAGATCTCGCTATTGGCATATTTGGTTGGACTAACAATATCACCATAACGGGTTTCGCTGGCTTCATGGTATAAAGCGACGGTTGCCGCTCTATCGGCGTTAAGATTGCCTGCAAATTTTTTGTTTTTAATCACCGCGAGAAGATGAGCAACGATGGCAACCTGATGAGAATGTTCGGCAATGTTTTCAGCTTTTACGCAATACATTAACGCCCACCGCTTAATTAACGGCATGCGAAACATCCAGGCTAAAAATGTACTTTCCATCAAACTCTCCCTATGCCCGGCAGCAACCGGACGTTATACTAATCTTGCCTATAATTACTGAAAAAATGCTTCAAACGTTGGATCGCTTGCACTAAATCTTCACTATGTGGCAAAAACACCAATCTAAAATAGATACCTTCGGTTAAGTTAAAGGCGCTGCCTTGTACCAGTAAGATCTTTTCTTGGCGCAAAATATCCAATACCATTCTCTCATCGTCAGTGATGCCGAGTTTTTCGCCATCGACTTTAACAAATAAATACATCGCGCCTTTGGCTTTATGACAGCTTAAACCATCAATGTCGTTAAGCATCTTATGGGCAATATCTAATTGTACTTTTAAACGACCGCCTGCTTGCACCAGTTCGTTTATGCTTTGATAGCCACCTAACGCGGTTTGGATCGCATGTTGGCACGGCACATTGGCGCACAGACGCATTGATGACAGCATGGTAATGCCTTCGATATAATTTTTCGCCTGCAGTATTGGTCCGGTAAACATCATCCAGCCGGCTCTAAAGCCAGCAATTCGGTAGTTTTTCGATAAACCGCCCATAGTGGCGATTAACACTTCGTCGCTTAAACTTGCCGTTGGCGTGTGACTGGTACCGTCGAACAATACCTTGTCGTAAATCTCGTCGGAAAAAATGATCAGCTTGTGCTCTTTGGCAACGGCAATAATTTGCTCAAGCACTTCTTTTGGATAAACCGAGCCCGTTGGGTTGTTTGGATTAATTAACACGATGGCTTTGGTTTTTGTCGATATTTTGCTTTTGATATCTTCGATGTCCGGATACCAGAATTTTTTTTCATCACATCGATAATGTACCGGCTTGCCACCAGAAAGCGAAACGGCGGCGGTCCACAGCGGATAATCGGGAGCCGGTAGCAGTACTTCATCGCCTTGATTGAGTAGTGCTTGCATCGCCATAACAATCAGCTCACTGACCCCGTTACCAATAAAGATATTATCAACGTCGAGGTTTTTCATGCCAAACTGTTGATAATACTGCATTACCGCCACCCGGGCAGAATATATGCCTTGTGATTCACTATAACCTTGCGCGGTCGGCAGATTGTGAATGACATCACGTAAAATATCGTCAGGCGCAAGAAAGCCAAACGGCGCCGGGTTGCCAATATTGAGTTTAAGGATTTTATGACCTTCTTCTTCTAACCGTCTGGCTTCATCGGCAATACGCCCGCGAATCTCGTAACAGACACCAGATAATTTTTCCGACTTTAAATATTCACTCATTTTGACTTACCATACTTCTCTTGCTTGGCTTAAATCAATCTGCATATTTTGCAGATTGCTATCATACTTGTGTATACCCTTCACCATTCAGTATGAAGGTTTCAGAGCGCTTGAGCGATTCCAATTCAAGGCGCATCTATACAGTAATGGTTATTCCCTTACAAATAGATGGAACGAAGAAGTGGGATTGCTCAAACGCTTCTTCGATGGGTTTAAAAGTGATT
>NZ_JQDZ01000037.1 GCF_000764205.1 Thalassotalea sp. ND16A | reverse complement strand
ATGAGAAAAACAATTAAAAGTTGACGCATCGTGAACACTTGCGCTAAAAATTAAAGAAGGTTACGCGTTAAAAATTCAGGTGTTCACGATAAACCGGAATCGGTGTTCACGTTCGCCGGAATATGCAAATAAGTTATTATTGCTAAGTTTGTTGCTTCTTATAGGGTGTACGCCTAATGAATTTACCGCGGCTAAACGCTCTTATGAACAGGCAAAGTCTACTCAGCAATTAATACCTTTAACGGTGTCGCTTAAACAGCTTGCCCATTTTAAACCCGAACTGTACCTTGCCGAGCTAACTACTGCTAATAGTGCCAACATAAAATTTCAGCTAGCAAAGAAATATCTCGAACAAAAAAATTATTATCAGGCTTTCATGTCAAGCCATGATTCTAATCTAATGATAGATAGTGTGGAAAGTAAACACATATTGAAAGAAGCGGGTAGAGTACTGTTACCTTTTGCAAAAGCGTACGCTAACATTAAAAAATCGTCTAAGTTGCTTCCTTCATCATTATTCAACTTATTAATAGATCATCAATCCATACCCGCCGATAAATGGAACTTAATCGAGTTAAACCACCTTTTTGCACAGCTTAATGAAAGCAGAAACATTTTAATTATTTCGATAAATGAAATAAATTCAATAGACATGAGCTCGCTAGGTTCATTGTCAGAGCAAGTGGTAAGTTGGAAAAGTGATATATCAAACCAAGTTCAATATTATCAGCAGGCACAAGAGTATTTGAGTGAGCTTGCGCGTTTTAAATGTGCCAGTGCCCTAAACGTTTCAAATCTTAAACTAGCTGAACAAACAAGTTCTATATTGTTAGTTTTTCGTTCCAAAAAGATAAAAAAAGCAATCAAGCCCTTTTTTAATCAGGCCAAAATAGAATACGCAGCATGTAAACAATTGATTGAAAATATATCTTTAGTGTCTACTTTCAGTGGCTACAAAATTCACTCTAGCTGGTTTCCAAATTGGAGAAAGGTAGAAAGCAGTATTTTAGAGCCCGTTGAGCCAATTTCAGCCTACCCCTTGCAAGTAAAGCAAAGAGGCCAACAACTTCAATCATACTTAATCGAACCTGAAATTAGCAAACCAACAGCATTAGAAAATATTCATGATGTAAATGGTTTTAGCTCGCATTACGGTTCAATTGTTAACCTTATTGATAAGCTAAAGGTACATAGATGAATAAATTCCTTGCAATAATCGCGGTAATTTTATCTTTAATTTTGCTTTCTGTTAACGGCGCTTACGCGCAACCAGATAAAGTGTTGCCGCCGATCCTAGATTATTATCCTAACTGTGATTATCAAATATTAAAGCAGCATAGTGTGTCCGATGAATCGGAGAACCCTGACTCTAAAACCTTCAAAGCAAAGCTTCTAAAAAAATTAGGTAAAAAGGCCAGGAACCTTGGCGCAGACGCGCTAATTTTGCTGGATAAAACAGTAAAGCAAACAACTCGACAAAGACAATTTACTTCAGGAAGGGTATATAAGGGTTATAAAGTTGAATACACGGCTGAGTTTATAAAGCAATGCGAAGCAACGACTAGTGAAAACCGTAAGCTCACTCCATTAAATCGTCATGGTGAAAAGACACTAGCGACAAATACGATAAGTCAGATTACTCGAACAATAAATATTCGCTTTCCAAGCAAAGCAAAATTAACGCGACCAAGCATAAGTGATTCTGAGATTTCGCTAGCTAATGGACTCTATGGGGTTCAAATAGGAACCGATTTTCAAAATGTTATCGACACATTTGGAGCGCCAAGTGTCACGCTAAAATTACAGCAAGAAGAATTCATTATAAGTTACGGCCGCAGTCATTGGTTATATTTTCAATATGACAGGTTAGTCAAAATACAAAGTGAGCCGCCATTTTTATCTCAAGACACGCTTAATATGGTTCCGTTATTAGACTTCTTTGATAATAATTGGCATATAAACAATTTAGTAAAGCGCAAAGCCAATTTAGATGACGTTAGAACGGCATTAAAAATTAATACCGCTTTGAATGATAAAAATCAGTTGATTATCGAGGATAGCAATAATTTACTGGCTTTAAATTTCGCTTTTAGCAAAAATCATCATACCAACAACGTCACCACTTTTTTGCAAGGCTTCTCGATGCAAGCTAAGGATTATAGAGCGGCTGCCAGTCATCAAATCTCGGTAAACTCAGAGCAGTACCACGAAATTGAGCAACAAATCTTAAAGCTTGACCATACTAATGAAATTCTTTGGCAAGAGCTCAGTAGACAATTAGGTGAACCTCTCGGGCATATTACTTTAACCGCAGATTCGCAGTTAAATATTTATAACGCGCATTTAATCGTATATTTAAAAAACTCAGAACTGAAAACTATTTATTTAAACGAACAGGTATTTTCAGAAGCTGTTGTTTTTTCTGATGAGTCTTTTGTTTGGAAGTTAGGCCGTTTCAAGTCTGGCTCATCATTAGCTGAGCTTAGTTCATACTTTCCTGAAAATGCTTTTATTACCGATGGGGAAGTAGGAATAGAAACTGAAAATTACTCATTATCATTATTTTTTGATGATGAAGATGGAAAGTTCGCCTTATATCAAGCCGAAATAAAGTTATTTTAGTCTATATCACCGTCTTCCTGATTGCAGCTGGAACACGGTGTTATTGGTCTGCTTCTGTGACTGATTAATTTGGCGGGGTCATTTGGTATCGAGGTTATTTTAAGGAACCTAGAGCCAGTAATGAAGACATCGACAGTTTGTTGGATTTTTATCAAATCAAACACATTGTCGTCGGCCAAACTTCACAGCCAAACATACAAAGCCGATACAAGGGCAAAGTGATCGCCATTGACAGCAGCATTAAACATGGCGCATATGGAGAAATCCTGTTAATTGATAGCAATGCTAATATGCTAAGAGGAACGCTAGCCGGTGATAAACTGGCGATAACGGAATGACTGTTAACAACACTGGAAGCGTGTATTGATTGAAGTTCACTAAACCCAAAAATAATCAGGGTATTGCTTGAGTGGCGCATTCTTGCCCGTAAAAATGGACTTTATTTCATAAGCCGTTTATTCTCTGAGTATTAAATAAGGGTGTTTTTTCATGAAATCAAGTAATTGCACTGCTCAACCAGCTATCGAATTGTTTCAAGTTGTTCTTGATGCGCTGCCTTTTTGTGTGTTTTGGAAAGATAGAAACAGTGTTGGCCTTGGCTGTAATCAAGCCCTGGCCGATGTTGCAGGACTTGATTCGCCCAAAGATTATTTAGGCAAAACGGATTATGATTTGCCCTGGACCACCGAAGAAGCCGACTTTTTTCGTGAGTGTGATCGCCGAGTGATGGAATCGGGTGAAGCGGAATTAAACATTATCGAAAGTCAAAGACAGGCCAACGGCCGGCTCGCCTGGCTTGAAACCAGCAAGATCCCGCTAACCGATAGCAATGGTGACATCATCGGTATATTAGGGGCATTTCACGACATTACCGAACGCAAACGACTCGAAGATGAGAATATAGCCAATCAAAAACTGGACTCTCTTGGCACTCTTGCCGCCGGGCTCGCACATGACTTTAATAACATTTTGATGATGATCCTTGGCTCTTCTCAGCTGGCAAAAATGAAAATTGGCAACGGCGCCGAAGACACCGAAATTGTAAAATATTTAGATAGCATTGAAGATGCGACTTCCCGCGCCTCCGTTCTCACTGAAAAATTTATGAACTATTCGCAGCGAGGAGAGGTGACCAAATCGGTTTGTAACCTCGCTGAAATGATCAACGAGTCGATGTCTTTTGTCCGGTCTACGATAAAGTCGGCAATCAAATTTAAGGTTGATGATAAGAGCGCGGCTCTGTATGCCGACATTAACCAAATTCATCAGGTAATGAACAACCTGCTACTCAATGCGGCGCAGGCATCAGCCAATAATGAAGAAATTATTGTCTCGATCAGCAAATGTGAAATTCAGCACTCAAACCATGCTGAACTTAGAGCCGGAAGCTACTTTGCCATTGCCATTAAAGACCATGGCGTGGGCATTTCTGAAGAACAAAAAGGGGATATATTCAAACCCTATTTTACCACCAAGGAATATGGCCATGGGCTAGGCCTGAGCTCTTGTGAGACAATAGTGAAAAATCATAACGGTGCTATTGAAGTTGAATCAAAACTGGGGGTAGGCTCTACTTTTACCGTTTATTTGCCAATATTTGAACAAAATCAAGATATTAAACTTAAATACCGACCATTTTCAAATGATATCATCCGCGGCTCTGGCCGCATCCTGTACATTGAAGACGATTTAAACACGCAAGCCGCTACGTTAGAAATGCTGCAAGAGCTAGGTTATGAAGTGCAATGTTATTATGATGTTCAAGCGGCAGTTAATTACATAAAAAAACACCCGGAAAGTTTTGATATTGTCATTACCGATTTTATTATTGGCGATTTTTCACAAGGTGGGATAACAATTCTCGATCAGGTTCGACAGTTACGAGCCGATTGTCCGGTAGTGTTGATCACCGGCTACTTTGAGCATATAGAGCAACGAGAAGAAACGCAGCCGCAGTTTTCTTATATTGCCCAAAAACCCATCGGTTTGGCAAAAATCAGTCAAATAACCAATAGGTTTATTCATTATGAAGGTAAAGCCGAACGACCAAACAACTCAAATTCATTGGCCTTGCTGCAAACTGATACTGATATTAAAGAGCTAAAACCTAGTCACCCAAATGATAAAAAAATTCTGGTTGTTGACGATGAACCTATCATCATTAAGTTTTTAGAATCTTATCTAAATTTCCATGATTATCATGTGCTTAGCGCCAGTAATGGGTTGTTGGCACTGGAAATCCTTAATCAGCAAGCTATTGATTTGATCATAACCGACCAAAGTATGCCGGAGATGACGGGCATAGAACTGAGCCAGGCAGTTAAACAGTCATTCCCGAACATCCCGATTATTATGAATTCTGGCTACAGTGAAGACGTGGGCGAGCATAATATTAAAGAATTTGGCATTAGTCATTTTCATAAAAAAGCGACGAACGCCGAAGAGTTGGTAAAAGCCATTTCCAAACTTTTATAGTAATTATTAGAGATAATGAAAGTTAATTCAGTATCTCAGGTCCTATTGGCTCATCTTAATTATGAAAACAGGATCTCGATGAAGTCACTACAAATTAAATTCGTGCTAATATTAACCGGCTTATCTACCGCGCTGTTGGGGATAAGCATATTGCTTTTAGGCCCGCATAAACACATCACCTTAACCACCGACTTTTATCAAATCAGCGCATTATTTCCGGCAAATGTGTTTAATTTGTTAGCAGCACTTTCGTTTATCATCACTGCTGGCTTGTCTTTTATTTCTCTTAAGAAAAGTGAATTAATTCCAATCTTGGGCTACTCATTGATTGCTATAAGTCTAGTGCCTATTGGTTCTCTGGGGGCTGACTCGATGTGGATAGCGTCAATGGGCGGCTTTCCTGTGATCGGATCGGGCCAAGGGGTAATTAAGTATTTCGCGTTATTGTCAGTTGGAATACTGCTGATCAAGCGCAAATTATCTCCATTGCGGGCCACTTGGGTTAGCATCATTCCTGTGCTCTTGGTGTTGGTGTGGATAGGCGGCATGAAGTTCACCTTACTAGAGGCGCAAGGGATAGAAGGTTTGGTGAAAAGCTCACCATTGATGAGTTGGTTGTACAATTTTTTCAGCATTCAAACCACGTCAAATATCATTGGTGTTTATGATTTGATCGCCGTGGTGTTATTAATGTTGGCAATAATTTATCCGAAGCTTATTAAGCCCGCTATTTTAATGTCAGGCATGGTGTTTGTGGTTACCCAAAGCTTCTTAATCAGTTTTACTGGCGCGTTATCGACAGACACAGTGCTGTCAACCACAGGGCACTTTCTTATCAAAGATCTTTGGTATTTGGCGAACTTGATTTTTTATTATGCCGCGTTAACCGAATTCGCTAAGAGTAAAAAAACTAACGCTTTAACCGTCTAAATGCCTATTTTTAAAAGCACTTGGGCTCATGCCATAAAACTGTTTGAAACTGCGGCTAAAATGACTGCTATTGCTATAACCTAAAGCAAAACAAACATGAGTAATTTGCTTTCCATGTTCAATCAGTGTTGCGGCATGCTTTAATCGAATTTGTTGCTGATAGGCAATGGGCGTGCAACCTAAATGAGCTTTAAACTGTTGAAAAAATTTGCTTCTGCTCATACAGGCAATACGGCATAAATGGTCAATATCTAAGGTTTCCGGCAGATGATGATTGATGTAATGCAGCGCTGTATTTAAGCCATTGTTGTCGGGTTCCTGCGCACTGTGATGTAAGAGAAAATCTCGAGTTTGATGACGCAATAGTCGAATAGTAAGCTCTGAAATGGCTAAGTCGATCATGCAGTTTCTGTCTTGATGATTTTCGCTATATATTTGCACTATTCGGTGCAGTAGTGCTTGAGTTTGGCCGTTATGGTGCGTGTGTACTAAATGAGGTTTATATTGCCACTCACCATAGACTTGCTCAATTGGCGATTGTGCGTTTAAGCGTTGGGCAACTTGACTGATACGATCGGTGGATATTTCAATGGCCAAACAAGTGGTGGGTTGATTGAGTTTCGCCTCGGGGAAATCTATCTCTACCATGTTGTCTGGTGCCATCACGAAGGATTCGTGCGGATAAAAAGCGGTTTCAAACTTGTCGTTAGGCGAATGCATCACTTTTTTACCCGAGACCATGCCACAAAATAACAGTTGATCCGATTTTAGCGCAACCCGGTTGGCTTGCTCGAACGTGTCAAAAATACTCAGCTCGGTGTCGGGACCTGAAAACGTTATTTTATTCTCTACCAGAACCTTAGGTTTTTTCCTGTTTTTATCAATGCTTCCATGAATCATACGCACGCCTTTATATTCAATTGTTAATTATCAATGACCGTTTTTTACTAAGTTAAAAAGTTGGATAAGATTTTTTATCAAGTTTTTGTACTCAGAGTCAACTTTTATGGACTCACAGAATAGAAAATTTGCCAATGTATTACTAAGGTTAATGTTTTAGACAAAAAATACAATTAGAGGAAAGTCTTATGATTTATGCAACTCCCGGCCAAGATGGCTCGGTAATAACCTTTAAAGAGCAATACCAAAACTTTATTGGTGGTCAATGGCTTGCACCAGTAAATGGCCAGTATTTTGAGAATATCAGCCCGGTTAATGGTAAGCCATTTTGTCAGATCCCGCGTTCTGATGATCAAGATATCGAGTTAGCGCTTGATGCTGCGCATAAAGCCAAAGCAGCATGGGGAACCACATCGGTTACCGCACGTTCTAATTTATTACTGAAGATTGCCGATAAAATTGAACAGCATCTTGAATATTTAGCGGTGGCGGAAACCTGGGATAATGGCAAGGCCGTACGCGAAACTCTTGCGGCAGATATTCCGCTGGCGGTCGATCATTTTCGTTATTTTGCCGGCTGTTTGCGTGCTCAAGAGGGCTCGGTAGGGGAAATTGATGAAAATACCGTTTCCTATCATTTTCATGAACCATTAGGCGTTGTTGGCCAAATTATCCCGTGGAATTTTCCGATTTTAATGGCCGCCTGGAAGTTGGCGCCGGCACTGGCGGCCGGCAATTGCGTAATTTTAAAACCGGCAGAACAAACCCCGGTATCGATTTTAGTGTTACTGGAACTTATTGGCGATTTATTGCCGGCAGGCGTATTGAATGTGGTCAATGGTTATGGCGGTGAAGCCGGGCAAGCATTAGCGACCAGTAAGCGCATTGCCAAAATTGCTTTCACTGGCTCTACTCCGGTAGGCTCGCATATTCTGAAATGCGCCGCGGAAAACATTATCCCTTCCACGGTCGAGCTTGGCGGTAAATCGCCGAATATCTATTTTAAAGACGTTATCGAGCAAGAGGATGAATATTTCAGTAAATGTGTGGAAGGCACAGTGCTGGCCTTCTTTAACCAGGGGGAAGTGTGTACTTGTCCGTCTCGGTTATTTGTTCACGAAGACATATATCCACAATTTATGGAAAAAGTGATCGAGCGCTCAAAAGCGATTAAACGTGGCAATCCTTTAGATACCGACACTATGGTCGGCGCGCAGGCGTCGAAAGAGCAGTTTGATAAAATCATGAGTTACATTGCTATCGGTCAACAGGAAGGCGCCGAGCTTCTTCTTGGTGGTGATGTTGAATCGTTAGACAATGACTATAAAGATGGGTTTTACATTCAACCCACCTTGCTCAAAGGCAGTAATGACATGCGCGTATTTCAGGAAGAAATATTTGGCCCGGTGATTTCGGTGTCAACCTTTAAAGATGAAGCCGAAGCGCTAAGGTTAGCCAACAGCTCGGAGTTTGGTCTGGGGGCCGGCATTTGGACGCGAGACATGAATTTAGCCTATCGAATGGGCCGGAAAATAGAAGCCGGGCGGGTCTGGACCAATTGCTATCACATGTACCCGGCGCATGCGGCCTTTGGCGGCTACAAAAAGTCAGGCGTCGGCAGAGAAACCCATAAAATGGCGTTGGAGCATTATCAACAAACGAAAAACTTGCTGGTAAGTTACGATATTAATCCGCTTGGATTTTTCTAAGAGGTAGGGCGAACAACACCATAACCTCTTAACTCTCTGGGTTGAGAGGGGGTGTGTAAGGATGTACATGAAGCCGGCAGGTTGCGCCTGTTAATGCAACGTTACAAAAAAGTAACGCCTAAGTTAACGCCTTATTGTAAGCCCTGGTAAATAATATTAAGAGTGTTTTTGAATATAAATTGACCTTTTCAACAAAAGAGTGTTAAATATTCACTAAAGGAGTGTAAAACAAAGGATTGATTTAGATGGAAATGTTAATTAAGGGATTAAATTAAGTGAAACCGTATCAATTCAGGCCTACGAATGTATTAACTTTATTCATATTGCCTACTTACCAAACTATTTCTCTGCGCAACAAAATAAAACCATCTAAATGGCATAAAAATACTGCTCAAGTTACGTTAGATAACTTAACTTATATTACTCAAAATAGCATACTCAAATCCAACAATCAGTCCGTTAAAATACAAACCGTTAGCAACCAATTTTATGCTTTATTAACTACAATCGAACAACGATTTTTATTTAATAATTTGCAGCAACGGGAACGGTTAACCCCAAGTTTCAATATCACTTAACCATGACTCTTACGTCATAATTGAAGTTAATAATAAAAAGGACATTACATGAAAATTAAAACAATGTTATTCGCAACCGTCGCAGCTTCCCTTTTGTCTGCTTGTAGTTCAACGGAAAAAGTTAAGGCCAATGAACTCACATCAAATTTACCAGAATGGGTTTTAAACCCAACTATCGACAATGGCTTAGCTGCCTCAGAGTGTGTTAGATCTTCAGGTAATATGTCGGTAGATAGCAAACTGGTTGCCGCAAACGCTCGTCTGGCCTTATCACAACAAATTGAAACTCGTATTTCAGGACTCGATAAAACCTATTTAAACCGTATTGACTCAAATGAAGAGACAACTACCGGCAGTAACTTTAGCTCAGTATCTAAGCAGCTAACGAAACAAAAACTGAATGGCTCAAGAGTGGTTAAGTCAGACATCGTAAAAATTTCAGGTGTTGAACATTTTTGTTCTTTAATAACCCTTACGCCTAATGCAACAAAAGAGTTGTTTGCAGCAATTTTGGAAACTAGCAAACGTAGCGTAAACCCTACCGATGAAAAGTTCTTATATCAAGAGTTTAAAGCGCAACGGGCAGAACAAAGCCTAGAAAATGAATTAAAAAGATTAAAGAAATAGCTTGAATAATCTAAACAGACAAAGGTGCAGGCTGGCTTGCATCTTTGTCATAACAGCAATAGATCACTAAGTAGTTATGAATACAACTGAAAACACTCCAACGGATGAAACCATTACTCACATTATTGAAGAAGTAATAGAGCATCAAACGGAAGTCGCGAAACCAAGTTATGTTAAAAGGGTACAAACGTCAATTATGATGTTTGCTGCCATTATGATTTCGGCCGGGCAATGGGCAGACACTCGTGAGTTAGCGATCGATTTATATGAAGATGGGGTAGCCATTTTTACCGATCAATTAGAATACGAAGTCATTAACCGAATCAATGTTGGCAACTCAGTTCAATATGTTCAGTCGTTTTATGGTGAGCCACAAATCATTAAACGTTCAAAATTAAATCAGTCCATTCTTTTTCAATATTATACCAAAGACAAATATGACTTAACCTTGATCACCTCAGATTCTCGCATCGTTGGCTATAGCATTTACCCTAAAGTTGATGGTTTCGCACCGAATATTCCTTTTTTGGAAAAATTAGGTGATAGCTCGCTAAGAAAGATGAGCGATCAACCGGGAAATTACCACTACGATATCAATAATTTATTTTATTATCTCGAATCTCAAGAATTGGGCAAACAGCAAATGTTTTTAACGGTTATCCGTGGCTATCTTGAATATGCAGCTCAACCACAACCTTCAAAAATAGCGGTTAATTATAAAACTTCACTACTTTCCTCATTTGAAGCACTGAACAAACAGGAAATGTTTGCGACAAATGACGAAGAGGTCTTGCCGATACTGGATGAGCTTCGAAAGAAAGTTATTCCAAACTTTTATGCCATCACCGAGTTGAAAACAGACATTGTTGCCGAATCGCTATTAACACGATACGAATATCTAATGTTTACTGAAAGCTAATAATAAGGAACGCAGCACGATGAGAAAACTAACAATAATTTCAATTGCCGTAACTATTAGTCTATCGACAATGGTAAATGCCAATGATTTTGCTAATGATCCATTTGCTGAATTAGATCAAGAAATTGAACAACTCGAAAATGAAGGAAGCATTGACGAGCAAAAAGAATTCAATCAATGGAAAGATGATTATTTAGCTGAATATCAGCAGTTTCGAAAAGTGCATTTTAAAAAGTTGGATGATATTCGAGATAAGTTAATTAACACCTGGGGTAGTGCAGAGGTTTCTACCGTAAGCAAATTTGTAAATTACAGTGATCAGCAAGACGTTAAAACGGTTATCGATTATTCTAAGAATGAAATACGAATCAGTGTGATCCACGATGCTGATGAAAGTGTATCCGAGCAGAAATTGGTTGAATCTTTAACTAGCACGGCCAAGAAAATTGACAACGAAACCGAAAGTGAACATTTGCAAGCTGAACTCAGCAAAGATCCAGGAAAGTTAATCTCCGGCAAAGCGGAAGTCGCTCAATATACACCGACACACATTGATATTGAAAAAACATTCGACCACGAACGCATCTTAATTGAAGAGCAGTCCATTGCTCAAGAACAACAAATAGAAAAATTATATGATTTAATGCATGTAAGTAAAAACCAATCATCGACAGATAGTGTCGTTGAAGATGAAGTCATTAAACAAGCAGCAGCGAAAGCAGCCATAGCGAAAGAGGCAGCAACGAAAGAAGCCGCAGCGAAAGCAGAAATAGCGAAAGAAGCCGCAGCGAAAGAGGCCGCAGTGAAAGCAGAAATAGCGAAAGAAACTGCCGCAAAAGAAGCGATAGCTAAGGAAGCAGCAGCAAAAGAAGCGATAGCCAAAGAAGCGAAAGCGAAAGAGGACGCAGCAAGAGAAGCAATCGCCAAAGAATCGGCCGTAAGAGAAGCTGCAGCGAAAGAAGCAATAGCGAAAGAAACTGCAGCCAAAGAAGCCGCAGCCCAAAATGCAATAGCAAAAGCGGCTGAGGCTAAATATATTGAAGCTGAAAAAGCGATTGCTGCGCAGAAGCAAAAAATATTAAAAGAAAAGCAACAGCGCCTGATTGAATTAGCGAAAACCAAACAAAAGAGTGAAAAAACTCACTTAAGAGACGATTTAAAAACTAAGAAGATCACTACTTATACTATCCCTTTAAGGAGTAAAACAGAGTTTAAACGAGCCCAACCATTCATCGTTAATGTCAAACAAGAAAGTCAACGCTGGGAATTGTCACCAAGTTTGATGTTGGCAATTATGCATACCGAAAGTTACTTTAACCCCAAAGCTCAATCTCATATCCCCGCATATGGCCTGATGCAAATCGTGCCAAGAACGGCAAGCATTGACGTAAACCGATTTTTATACAAAAAAGATGAGGCGATGACTCAAAAAACGTTATTTCAACCGGGATCTAATATCGAAACTGGCGGTGCTTACATCCATATTTTAAATAGTAAGTACCTGAAAAATATAACAAATGATGAAAGCCGAACCTACTGCGTTATTGCGGCTTATAACACCGGCAGCGGTAATGTTGCTAAAACCTTCAATGCCGATAAATCGAGAAATGTAAGAAAAGCAGCGAAGGTCATCAACAAACTGTCACCACAACAAGTTTATGACACTTTAGTCGGTAGTCTTCCCTATGAAGAAACTCGAAATTATTTGAAGAAAGTCACAAAACGCAGAGCATTGTATTTAGAACTCGACAAAATCTAAGTGTATATCTTGCTAAGAGGCTGTACTTACCGTTCGTTGAGCTGAGTTTTACCTGTTGAATATTGTTTAAAAAGAATTAAAAAATTAAGAATAAGAAGGAAAAAAAATGAACACATCGATCAAACTGTTGGCGCTATGTTGCTCAATGGCCTCTGCCGGTGCATTTGCCGCAGAACGAATAGAAGTCCCATCCAGCTTCAACCCGGTAGGCTCTGGCGCAAGGGCTTTGGGGCAAGGCGGAAGCTTTATCGCGGTTGCCGATGACGCCACTGCGGCTTCCTGGAATCCAGGCGCGTTAACGCAATTAAGAACCACTGAATTGGCAATCGCTTATTCGTATACCGATTTAACCGAAGATAATAGCTTTAGTGCCGAGCCACAGTTAAATGGTGAGCAAACGGTCGATAGTTCTGACATTAACTATTTAGCGTTTAGTGTGCCTTGTGGTGCCGACACTTGTGGTAAAAATATGGTGTTTTCGGTGAACTATCAACGCTTATATGATTTGTCTCGTCAGTGGAATATGGCAAGAAATCCAGAAGATGATGATATTTCTAACGATGTGAGTGAAACTCTTCAGTACAAACAACAAGGCTCATTATCTGCACTCGGTTTAGCCTATGCAGTGCAATTGACGGATACGTTATCCGTTGGTGCCACCTTGAATTTTTGGCAAGATGGGATGTTGGGGGATGACTGGTCTATAGACAGTAGTTATCAAGAATCTGGAAATCTAGATACACTCCCATTTGCTAATGAAGAGGAAACAAGTTACTCCAATGAATTTGAGGGATTTAATTATAATTTAGGACTGCTTTGGCAGGTTTTTCAAGACAATGAAACCAAGTTAACCATAGGTGTCGTTTACAAGTCAGGTTTTACTGCTGACATTAGTCAAACACGAGAATTTGAATATAGTAATACTTTCCCAACGTTGCCCGATTGGAATGAGTCTTTTGGCCCGTTTACTGAAAGCAATGAGCAAGAATTAGAAATGCCACAATCTTTTGGTTTAGGTTTGGCCTATCAAATGTCAGATAACTTCACTATGTCTGTCGATGTTTATCAAACCAGCTGGAGTGACTTTGTATTAACCGATGCTGATGGTACGAAACGTTCGCCATTGAGTAATCTTCCTATTGAAGATCATGAAATTGATGACACTACGCAAATAAGAGCAGGGGCTGAATACCGGATTATAAGTCAGGAATTTGGTGACAACTACATTATCCCAATTCGCGTTGGTGTGTTTTCTGATCCCGCTGCCGCAGAAGGTAGCCCTGATGATACTTATGGTTTTTCAATGGGAACCGGTATCGCTTATGAACACTTTGTGTTTGATATTGCCTACCAATACCGCTTTGGTGACGATATCGGTGAATCGGCATTGCCTGAATTAGGCTATTCTCAAGATCTCGAAGAGCATCAGTTAATGGGTTCGGTGTTTTACCGCTTCTAAAAAATGCCCTTGAATATGATTGTCACAGCTAAATTAAAAGCAAAGCTGGCCGTTGCGCCTGCTTTGCTTTTACTGTGTGCAAATTTTAATGTGTTTGCTGACCAAGCCCCAGATGTGAAACTGGCATTTAACCCTGCCATTTATAGTTTCCAATATGTTGCCAGTGCACCAGTACCATTAATAAAAAATAACGAAAAACTTGTACATGACATTGCGGCTTTAAGCCACAATTTAAAGGCGTTAGCAACAGCAAAATCCTATTTTGATTTAACTTATGGTTATATCAAAAATTACGGCAGAAGCTTTGTCGAGTCGTTAAATGTTACAACCTTAAAGCAACAGCTTCATATTAATTCTTTGGCACCAATTCGCTCGTTAACGATTGCCCAACAAACATTACCATTGCATCACTTTGTTTTACTGGAAACTTCAACCAGCGACGAGCAAATATTTAAATATACTATTCCAGAAAATGTGCTCTCTAGTGTTTGTCTCAATGATAAGAGTTGTCATGTAGCCGTCACCGATATTACCGGTAAGAAACACTCACATATATACACCCCAAACACCACGAAAACACCGCCAACAATACAGGCTGTCGGTTTTTATGGTTTACCGTGCGTACCGTCATGTACTGCGTTAAATAGTAAGTCTTTGAGTACCTTGGCTGAATTACTCAGTATAAAAGTTGTCGATGTGTCGAATCAACAACTTACTTTTAACGAGCAAATCCTTTGCGAATCCGGAGTATTAAATAATTGTCAAAATGGCATCGCCAATCGCGATAAAAACAATACTGTAGAGTGGCAGGTGATGGAAAATCAATTGGTTGTGCAATTACAAGAAATATCTAAAGTTACACGTTTTTATCAAGCAGAAGTACTCATTGCCTGGGTAAACCCGATGATGAGTGAAACCCGCACGGTGACGACTGTATTTGCTCGTCATAAGAATAAACAACGACTAATTGAAGTCTTGGCCAATAAAGTAGCGGTTATCGCCAAGGTTGTGATTGCCGGTTAGGCAAAGGAATTATGTAATATGAGAATGACTATTAAATTATTAACTGCCATCTTAACATCAATCTTTTTGATCAGTTGTCAGTCAAATGGTGATGCTAACTCTTCTGCTAACACGACAACTAACACTGTCACTTGTGCAAAAGGCAGTGCTCAATGCTGTGGCAAAACTCGTGGTACCTTCTTAGGCGATTGGTTTGACTATTATGAGCGAGGGTTATCGTATGCTGACTGCTTAATGTGGCAAGAAGCGTATAAAGATTTGTCAACGGCTATCAGTAAACGCGGTCAGGATAAGAGAAGGGTATATACCCTGGGCATGCACTTTATCACTAACTATTTTCCACACCGAGAAATAGGCATTGTGCTATACAATCAAGGGAAATATCAACAAGCCAAACAGCATTTAGAAACATCAATTGTTCAGTTTCCGTCAACAAAAGCAGAAACGTACCTGAATAAAACCCGGGTTAAATTAGAAAGTGTGATCGACAAAGAAAAATCGGCGCCAAAGTTTGCTTTACTATCTCGAAGCAATTGGTCGAACCAAAAAGGCAGATCACTTGAACTGACCATAACGGATGATACTTTTATTGATAAAGTGTGGATTGATGGCGAACTGTTTGTATGGCAAGACGTGACCGAGGTGGATAAAACGCCGGTAAGTATTCAGCGTGCTAAGGCTTTAATTCAAGTGAATAAAGTTATCACCAGTAGTAAAACCGAAATCATCATCGCAGCAGAGGATATCTTTGGTAATAAATCGACCAAAACAATAGAAAATAAAGTCGATGTAATACAGCCGGAAATCTCGATTCAACGAATTGAAGAAAATGAATTTGGTGAAGTGGAAGTTGTAGGCATTATTTCCGATCGTCAATCTGGCATAGCCTGGGTGAATGTTGGCGGCGAAAATATAAATGTTTCTGGCCAAAACACTTATGAGTTCTCTTTTGTTGCCGAAACCGACGTGTTTGATATTTCGGCGCAAGACATAGCTGGTAACCAATTATCCTTAAATAGAGCGGTTAAATTTTCTCAACCTATTACCATCGACCTGCAATCAGAGGATGTTATATCCACTCAAGAAAATAGCTGGATCCTCTCAAGCTGGTTAGAAAGCTCACATGATATTGGTTCATACACCATCAATGGAAAATCCTTTACATCTAGTGGCGCCAGATTACACATCAGCCACGAACTCGACTTAGCGGAAGGCGTTAATACCTTTGAATTAAGTGTAGAGGATGAATCCGGACAAAGTGCCAGCAAAATAATACAAATCACTCGCACCGTACCACACCATCTTGCAAGCAATGAACGCCTTGTTATGGCGTTATTTCCTTTTGCCTGCGATCAAAACACCGGTGTTAGCTGTGACAGCGCGCAGATTAGTTATCAACAAATGGATGAGAGTGTGCGAGCGAGAAAACGCTTTCAGTTAGTAGAGCGGGCTACTTTATCTAGTCAACTCGACTCGTTAAAAATTTGTGAGCTTATGGTCACCGATAAATGCGCCTGGCAAACGGCGCAGCTAGTGAGAACACAAAGCATGTTTGTTGGTGAAATGATTGTCAGAAAATCAGCCGGCAACGCCAGTGAAGAAGTCTATGCCCGTATTATAGACGCCGTAAACGGCAGTGTCTTAATTTCTTTTGATGCTTATCGCGAAAACCAGAGTCAAGAGACTGTAAATAAACAACTTTATGTCAAATTGCATGAACGTTTTCCTTTGTTAAGTACTGAAAATATTTTGCTCGATGACGATGAAATTACCGCCGATTTTGGCTCTGGATTTCAGCTCTGGAAAAACATGCCAATGAAGCTGTTTAGCGATGAAAAAGCCTGTGCCCAAGGCTTAGTGGTAGAGCAAGACAGTAAAACAAAAATAGAACTAAATGAGCGCTGTAAAGCCAAGGGTAAGAAGCGTTTGGTTACGCTGTAAGCCTAATGGTTACAAAATTTTAAAAGAATAAATCGTAAGTACTAAGGTAATATTTTGAAAAAAATAATAAAAATATGGGTTTGTTTGATCATAACTATGAACAGCTTTGTGGCGGTCGCGGAAACAAGTTATCAATTTGAGCGTATGTGGCCTAATTTACCACAGCCCTGGTATTTTAATACTATGTCTTTAGCGGTAGACCCGGAAAGCGATAACTTTGTCGAGTTACGAGTTAGCAGCTTTGATGCTCAAAATATAAGGTATTTTTCTCAAGATGGTAACTTGGTTAAACAATCTTCTTTAAAGCAGTTGTTGAATATTGAAGCTGCTGGTACGTTTGCCGCGATAGATTTTATTTTAAGTAAAAATGATAAATTATATTTTGTTGTCTCCAATGCCGATTTTTCAGTAACTTCCCTGTATTCAGTCAGTAAGGGTGTGGTTGAAAAATTGTTTGATTTTAAAGTCCCACTAACAGACCAAGATTTTAGCAATACTAAAGCATTCAATATCAGCGATGATGCGTTTTTTTATACCGTTCATGATAATGAAGGTGATATACACCAAGTCATCGTGAATAAGTTAGACATGACAGGTAGTGTGACAAAGAACGTCACTTTAGTTGGTGTTTCGCCTACCAGTAACCCAGTCAATTATGGCTCAATGGAGGTAACCACCCAAGATAAATTGTTAGTTAATGCCGATGCCAGGCTTTATCAATTAGATCTACATTTAGTTACCGAAAAAACTTATAGCTTGCCAGCGACTGATGGCGATATCATTACCGGTTTTGCTTTCGAGTTTCCTTCGGTTGCGCAAAATATTGAAGATGCAACGTTGCACGTAACGTCCTTAACCGGTGTGCTTAGCGCATATAGCATAACTGGCGATATTCTAACACTTGAACGCGCCATCACTACCAGTGATGGCTTGAGATCTCCGGTACTTGATAGTAAGAAGAATTTGCTGGTTAAGACGGAAGGCGTTGTTAATATTTTTAATTCTTCTTATGGCAATATAGGCCGCTTTGCCCAGCGCGGTAGTATTCGAAATGGTTTCGATGGTTTTGTTGGACAATTGCAATATATGGATACCAATGGCGATAAGATTTATGTTATCGACAGTGCTTTTTCAGTTGTTAAAATTTTTGACAGAAATGGGGCATTTTTAAGTTATTTTGAATTGGATGCTGGTGATGATAGCCGGTTTTTTTATGACATCAAGGTAACAGACGAGCATATATTTGTTTTAACGTTAAATAATTGGGTAGATGTATACGATAAAAGTGGCAATTATTTACAGTTTTGGTATGTAACCCCTAATGTTACTGTCGCCGATATGACCAAGCCAAAATTACTCAAAACACCTGCAGGTCAGGTTTACCTTTTTGACAAAGATAACATATACGATTTTATTAATACTGCTAACGGCAGTAATATCAATGATACTGGACTAGTCACCCATAGCTATGCAGGAACCAGAAAGTTACTTACTTCAGCGCTGGATGCCAGTAATAATTTATTGTTGGTGACCCGGGTGGAAGAGAATTTAGATTTTAAATTTTATTTAGAAAAATATACCCCCGAAGGTGAGCTAGTTTTTGACAAACAAATAACCTTGCCTTTTGAAGGTTTGGGCGAACCGTTAAGTTCCGATCTTTATGTAAATAATTTCATTAGACCAACGTTAAATACAGATCAACTAAATAACATTTATTTATCTTTGTACGCCAATGTGCAAGTGTTTGATGAAACAGGCAGTAACCCCAATATTATCGCAAGTTTTGGCGATGGCCCGGGCGCATCTGGACTTGGTACTTTCATCGGTTTGCCTATTGCTATCACGGATACTGGCGATCTTACCTTGATGGACTTTTATCATAATCGCTTGCAAACCTACAAAAAAGTAACTGAGCTTTCCAACGCGAAAGCGATCATTATCGCCGGAGGTGGGCCATATACCGGGAATTCACTATGGAATGCGACCTTGATGAACGGCAACTTTGCTTATCGCACTTTACAAGGTCAGGGCTATAGCAAAGACAGAATTAAATATTTTGCGGAAGACAATTTTGATCTCGATGGCAATGGTGCCTTAGACGATTTTGCCGGTTTCCCGACCAAGGCGAACATTCAAGCGGCACTGGAAACCTGGGCATCCGATGCAGATAACGTGGTGATTTACCTGGTTGACCATGGGGGCGTGAATAATTTTCGTTTGAGTGAAACATCAACATTAGATGTCAATGAATTGAATACCTGGCTCTCGACTTTAGAAGGCAATATGTCAGGTGGTTTAACGCTGGTGTACGATGCCTGTAAGTCAGGCAGCTTCATTGACGAGTTGCAAGGGGAAAAACGTACCATAGTAAGCAGTTCAACAGCCGAAGAGAATGCCTACTTCTTATCCCAAGGGGCGGTGTCGTTTAGTTCATTTTTCTGGCAAAACGCTTTTAATGGTCAGTCAATAGGGGACAGTTTTTCTCAGGCAAGGTCAACGATATTGGCAAATGACTCAGTACCGCAAACCCCGCAAATTAGTGTTAACGGCGTGTTGCTTAGCGATGATTTAAGCAGCGTTGCATCGCAATATATTGGTAACGGTACCGAATACGCGCAAAATGTGCCGGTGATCACGTCGGTTTCAGCCCCGCAAAATATCAATGATGTTACCAGCGCCGCGTTAACTGCAACGGGTATCACCGATGATGACGGCGTCGCTCGGGTGTGGGGAGTGATCTGGCCGCCGAATTACGTGCCACCAGCGGGTGTCGCGCCAGTACTCGATTTGCCTACTGTGAATTTTACCAAAACCTCTGGTACAGATAACTATACGGCGACTTATACAGATTTTACCCAGGCGGGGGAGTATAAAATTGCGATTTTTGCCAGGGATGCCTTGGGTAATACCAGCCCGTCGAAAATGACCTCAGTGACGGTCGATAGTGCCTTGTCACGCAAGGTGGTGATTATTGGCGGTGGCATTGATGGTGAAAGTAGTACCGAAAAAGTTGAAGGACTTACTAAGCAGGCGTATGAAGCGCTTATTCGTCAAGGCTACGACGATAATAGCATTTATTTTATCGCGCCAACGTCTGCAAGTGTTGGCAATGATGGTTTAAACAGTTTATCGAATGTCGAGTATGCATTAACGAATTGGGCGAGTGAGCAAAGCTCTGACGTGTTTGTCTATTTGGTGGGAGAGAGTAATGGCGAAGGGTCGTTACAATTAACGGGTGATGATTCTGCGGTTACCGATGATGACTGGCTAACCAAGACGCAATTAACCACCTGGTTGAACACCTTGCAAAGCAGCGTTACCGGTACCGTATCGATTTTAGCCGATATGTCTAACGCCGGCCAATTGATCGGCAGTTTACAAAGTGATAGTGAGATTAACCGAATTGTCATGAGTAGTACCTCATTAGATCAATCGGCGTTATGGTCTTCTTCCAATATGCCAAGCTTTTCCAAGTACTTTTGGAGTCAGGTAACCTCCGGCTCAAGCATTCGTGATGCCTTTGTGTATGCGAAAAAAGCGGTGGATTTCCCGGTATTTAAACAAGCGCCACAACTCGACGATAATCATAATGGTGTCGCCAATGAAAAACGTGATGGTCGTTATGCTCGCACCCGTTGGGTCGGCATGGGGATATTGACCGCTGGGGATGAACCGGTTATTAAAGAGTACAGCGGCTCAGCAACGGATAATGTGGTAACTGTTAGTGACTCGGCAGCGCACACTCTCTATGTGAATAACATCGTCAGTACGTCTGAGCTGACAAACGTTTCAGCGCACATTCTTGGCCCAAATAATCTTACTTCAACGGTAACGCTCACTCATACAGAAGGCAATAATTTTGCCGCATTGGTGGACGATTTTATTTATGCCGGCCAATATCAAGTCACTTTTGAAGCGCAAAACGTCGATGGTTACTTTGCCACACCAGTAAGCATACTGGTTGAGCGTGAAATTGCCGCCGGTGAAGGCGATGGTTTTGAAACAGACAACAGTCCAGACACCGCCAGTGTGTTAGAAATAGACGCACAAACCATCAATCGACATACCTTACATGAAGAATCCGACGAAGATTGGTATGTGTTTTACCTTGGCACCGATGCTCAGGGTAATTTTGCCTATGAGCTTAGACTTGAAAATGTTGGCTTAGGTATCGACCCTCAAATTGAATTTTACGCCGAAGATGGCTCCACGCTGTTGAAAACTGTCGATGATGGCCTGGAAGGTGAAGGGGAAATGATGTCGGTGCCGGTCAGCACGCCAGGCATTTATTACGCAAAAGTGCGGGTATCACCCTTAGCCGAAAATGCATTTGATGATAGCAACAGCAGTTACGACATAGTGTTAGCGTCAACCGGTGCAGGATTTAATGGTACTGTGAAGGGTAAAGTTGTGGATGCAGAGACAGGCAGTGCCCTGTCACGGGTTCGTATTTTGACCAGTGACGGTGGTGGTGCGTTGACCTTACCAAATGGCTTGTTCTTTTTTGGCCATCCCAATGGTGATACCCAGATCACTTTTTCACTCGAAGGCTATGATGATTATGTTCAAGACATCACGGTGAAAGAGTTACAAAACATTATCGTCAGCCCAAGTATGGTCGCGACTGTTGCAAGTGTGAATAACGCGCCAGTCTTTACCAGTATAGGTGTAACGGCTTCTCTGCAAGGGGCGCTGTACAGTTACACCATTACGGCCAGTGACGCGGACGGCGATAACTTGACCTACAATGCGATAAACCTGCCGGGTTGGTTAAACCTAAACGGCAATGTGCTATCGGGTACGCCGATTGACAGCGATGTGGGCAGCCATGCGGTCACCTTGTCAGTGACCGATGGACAAGACAGTGCCAATCAAAGCTTCACCATTGTGGTTGAAGCGGCGCCGGTTGTGAACACTGCACCAGTCTTTACCAGTACGGCAATTACGACTTCTATGGAAAGCGAATTCTACAGTTACACGATTACGGCCAGTGACGCGGACGGCGATAACTTGACCTACAGCGCGATAAGCCTGCCGGGTTGGTTAAGCCTCAACGGCAACGTGCTATCGGGTACGCCGAGCGCAAATGATGTGGGCAGCCATGCGGTCACCTTGTCGGTGACCGATGGACAAGACAGTGCCAATCAAAGTTTTGCTATTGTGGTTGAAGCGGCGCCGATTGTGAACAGTGCTCCAGTCTTTACCAGTACGGCAATTACGTCATCGGTGGAAGGCAGCTTGTACACGTATGCCTTAACGGCCAGTGATGCGAATGACGATGAGCTAACGTTCAGCGCGGTAAGCCTACCTTCGTGGTTAAACCTCAACGGCAATGTGCTATCAGGTACGCCGATTGACAGCGATGTGGGCAGCCATGCGGTCACGGTATCGGTGAGCGACGGCCAAGACAGTGTCAGTCAAAGTTTCACCGTAACGGTTGTTGATAATGGTATTGAGGGACTCAGCATTGAAGCACCGGCGGATATTATTATTGAAGCTACCGGGTTGACCACTGAGGTAGCGCTGGGTCTGGCGATTATTGAAGACGATAAAGACACGAACCTGCAAGGCAGTGTGGACAATGCCGGACCTTATGCCGTGGGTGAACATACCATCACTTGGTCGGTGACCGACAGTGATGACAATACGCAAACCGATACGCAGCTAATTACGGTTACCGATACCACGGCACCGGCTTTAGGTGACGTCGCGGAAGTGACGGTGAACGCGCTGGGCTATTACAGTGATGTGAGCAAACTGATGAGTTTGACCGGTTTTGATTTGGTCGACGGTGAGGTTGAAGCAATGCTTGTGGGTGAGGTTAATCGCACTCCAGGTCGTCATGCAATGCAGTGGCAGGTGAGTGATGCTCACGGTAACGCCAGTGAGGTGACTCAGTCGGTCGTGATATTGCCAATTGCGCGTTTGGGTGGTGAGTATCTGGCCGAAGTGGGCACGCAACTTAGTATTCCTGTATCGCTTAATGGCAACGCGGTTGATTATCCGGTGAATTTAACGGTTGATGTTTCGGCAACCAATGCCGCGGGCGTGAGCTTTAGCCTGCCATCGATAGAAGCGAGCATTAGCGAAGGTCAAGTGGGCAGTGTCGATGTGGACTTAACTTGGCTTGAAGTAGGCGATACGGTTGAGTTAACGCTCGGCTCTGTTACCAATTCAGTCCTAGGCACAGGCAGCGCAAGCATTAAACTGATTGATCATAACGTAGCGCCAGGGCTTGAGTTGTTGGGTTATCAAGGCAGCGACTTACGCAGCACGGTATTTAAAGACCAGGGCAGTGTGATGGTACTGGCCGCGATTGTAGATAACAACCCCATGGATACGCACAGCATTAGCTGGGACAGCAGCTTAACCAATACCAGCGGTGTTGCGGGCCAGTTTAGCTTTGACCCGGCAGTGGTAGACGAGGGCAGTTATTTGGTATCGGCAACGGTAACGGAAACCAATACCAGCGAGCAATACAGCACTACCGTGACTTTGAGCCTGAACGTGGCGGCGTCAACGCCGATGCTTTCAAGCAATCAAGATAGCGACAATGACGGTATTAATGATGACATTGAAGGTTTTGGCGACAGTGACGGTGACGGCATAGCCGACTACCTTGACGACAACCAGGACGTTTCGCAATTGCCAATTGGGCAGTTTGAGCGATTACAAACCTCACCAGGATTGATGCTATCGATAGGACAAAGCGTGCGTCAGGCCCTGGGCGTAAATGCTAGCATGGCGAGCATGAGTACCACCGACTTTGCGGCGCTGATGAATAAAGACAATAGCGCAATCGGCAGTTCGTCGATGACGCCAGTGATGGATTTCATCATCAGTGGCTTAACGCAAGCGGGCGATGCCGCAACGGTGATAATACCATTGCCGAGGGGCTTGAGTTTGCCGGCCAATGCCGAGTACATGAAGTACCACATAAACAACGGTTGGAGCGCGTTTGTCGAAGAGGGTGGTAACAGCATCGCGTCTGCGGCATTAACCGATGACGGACAATGTCCAGCCATTGGTTCGATGGACTATCAAAGTGGTTTACTGGAAGGTACGTCGTGTATAGCCCTGACGTTGGTCGACGGTGGTGCGTACGACAACGATGGTTTGGCCAATGGTCAAATTGCCGACCCTGCGATTATCAATTCAAACTACGCCCCTAATGTCAGCATTGACGGTATTGCGGCGATGGATGAGCTAACCACAATCAGTCTTACGGCGAATGCGCTTGACCCGGAAAATGCGGCGCTGAGTTACCTGTGGGAGCAAATTTCAGGACCGAGTGCCGAGCTGGTCAATACCGACAGC
>NZ_JQDZ01000036.1 GCF_000764205.1 Thalassotalea sp. ND16A | reverse complement strand
TGTGGTACAACAGTCGTCGCCTACATTCTTATCTGGATTACCAAAGTCCAAATAACTTTGAAGCGATGATAAACAATTTAGATATGGTTGCTTAACTGGGGTGACTGAATTTGGTTGACCAGGTCAGTTGTATGCCAATGAGTCAGAAGAAAAGTTATAAGGGATGTAAAACTGCACTGCTACTAACGGGTGGTGGTGCTACTGCTGCCTATCAAGTCGGCGTGTTAAAGGCCATATCCAAATTTATGCCGCGTAATCATGGCATTCCGTTTCCCATTATTTCAGGTACATCTGCTGGCGCGATAAATGCCACCACCATCGCCTGTTACGCCTCTTGTTACCATTTGGGCATCAGGCGGTTAGAGTACATTTACAACCATATGCATACCGGGCAAATTTATCACAGTAAGGCCAGAAATGTGTTTGGCCATATTCTCCGTGGCCTTTTAAGCTCCTATCGAGCCGGCTACGCGCCGAAAAAGGCGATGAGTTTGTTAAACAACGACCCGTTAAGAGAACTCTTGAACCGGGTGGTGGATTTTCGCCGAATCGATGGCAACATCAATAATGGCTATTTGTCTTCCATTGCCATCACAGCGTCGAGTTATACTTCAGGAGACTCAATCAGCTTTTATCAAGCCGATAAATCCATCACCCCATGGCAGCGGGCGAAACGCCGCGGGGTACAAACTACCCTGCATACCGACCATTTGTTAGCGTCATCGGCAATCCCGTTAATTTTTCCGTCGGTAAAAATTAAAAAAGAACACTTTGGTGATGGCTCGGTAAGCCAGTTATCACCGTTAAGTACGCCAATACATTTAGGCGCTGAAAAAATATTTATTGTCGGCATAAAACAGCCGCAGCAAGAGATCCATCATGCGGTAGATTTTCATCAACCACCAAGCTCCGCCACCATAGCCGGCCATTTAATGGATACGGTATTTAGTGAAGCACTAAGCAGTGACTTAGAGCGGATGCAACGGATCAATAAAACCGTAAACCTGATCGATAAAAATAAGCGTAACTTACAATCCAACCTGAAACCTATTGAGAGTTTTTTAATTAACCCCAGCAAAAACTTCCACGTGCTCGCCCATGAACATTACGACGAATTGCAGTGGCCACTCCGGTTTATATTACGGTTGATGGGCAGTGGCAAAGACTCCGACTCTTCTCTTACCTCCTATATCTTATTTGAACAAAACTATTGCAAACGATTAATCCAAGTAGGCTTTAACGATGCCATGGAACAAGAAGCTGAAATTAGAGAGTTTCTCAACCTGTAATCAAGACATGCTCAGCATTGCGGTTTAACACGGGGTGAACTGGAAAAATCGGTCAAGGTGGAGCCTGTTATCACTAAGCTGAACTCTTTAATATATCCAACGAAACCAAACAGCCAATAAATATTTTAGATAAAAAACATGACCTGGTCAACCAAATTCAGTCACCCCAGTTAAGCAACCATATCTAAATTGTTTATCATCGCTTCAAAGTTATTTGGACTTTGGTAATCCAGATAAGAATGTAGGCGACGACTGTTGTACCACAT
>NZ_JQDZ01000035.1 GCF_000764205.1 Thalassotalea sp. ND16A | reverse complement strand
AGTTTGAAAATACCTTCATAGCGTTTGAGGTTTAGTTTTTTTGTTTTGTGGTGAAATTAATTTAACTAAATTTCAAACGCTTACACAAATATTTGTGGGGATACTTCAGGTTTCAACCTCGCGTAATGTTGGCGGGGTTTTCAACCTCGCGTAATTATTGCGCAGCAATAACAGATACTCCTATCGCCATTCCCTGCCAGGCGGGAATCTATAAATCCCAGACAAAAAAACCTCTCAAAAAATTGAGAGGCAAAAAGCATTTCAGCGAGGAAAACTATAAAAGTGGTTGGCGGGGTTTTAACCTCGCGTAATTATTGCGAAGCAATAAAAGTTGACCGTTATAATAATACTCAAACCAATAAACATAAGCTGTTACCCAAATGTAAAAGACTTAGCAAAGATGTTTTGATACCCGCTTTGTTTGAATTTTAAACAGTTAAACGCGGTAAGCAAAAAAAGGCTTGCGCCACAAACCAACTTCTCTATAATGCCAATCATCAACTGCAAAGTTGAGCACGTGTTGCCGGAGTGGTGGAATTGGTAGACACGACGGATTCAAAATCCGTTGCCTTCGGGCGTGCCGGTTCAAGTCCGGCTTCCGGTACCATTTCTTATCTAACACCATATGATAAGAAAACAATAGGCCAGCAAATACGCTGGTTTTTTTGTGTCTGATAATTAAGTTTTCTGCTTGTGACTAAAAAACATTCACTTTTTCCTGTCCAGAGCCTGTTTTTATGTGCGGATATCGTACCTGCTTAAATCCTACATGATCTAACTAGATCCTGACTTTTGAAAAATTCACCAAGTTAAACTCAACATAATTAAGGTGTGTTAGAGCCCTTTCTCAGGTAGTTCTCTGGGAAAATGGGTGGTAAATTAAGGCTGATAATCAATCGGTTTTTAAATTAATTCAACCTCTTACCTTATTGAAAACAAAAAAAACATCTGATATGGTTTGTTTTGAAATTAGTGTATTTCATTGATAAAAAATAAAAGGATTTAATATGTATAAAAAAGCTTTGTCTTTAGCTGTTCTGCTAAGTTTCTCTAATCTCTCAATGGCAACCATCCATTTATGCCCCGTGACAATAAAAGTGACCGATGGATGTTCATATGATGCGATTGGTGAGCACCCAGATGGAGGTGAGTTTTTGGAAACATTAGCCCAAATACTATCGACTCCATATTCGAGTGATTTCAAGCCGTCGTGTGATGTTCATGATATCTGTTATCAAACAGTAGGGAAAACACAACAGGCATGTGATCATGAGTTTCGTGAGAATTTATATGATGAATGTGGACTTGATCCTTTATGTAAACTAGAAGCCGATGCATTTGTGGAATTAGTTCAAGGAGGCGGTTTACCATTTTACAACGACAATATTAATATATCCCTTCAAGTTGTAGAGCAAGCAGAAAGCAATATAACCGTAGAAAGTTGTGTTACTACTCCCAAATATACCGATAGATATAGTTCAGACATGCTTAATTATGTTAGAAGTGAATTTAAATCCCGTGTTGGTAGAAATCCTACAACGGGGGAGGAGTTTGATTTGTTGAATTTATATTCGTTAAATGAAAATGGTTCTGATAGTGATTACAATAATTGGACGAATAGTGTTACTTCCCACATTCAAAATAACTACCTAAATACTTCAGGACCAGAAGCAATTTACTACAAACAGTCTGAAACATTCAGAGGTTGGACTATCGCATTTAACCTGCATGCCTCCTTATCAAAAGGACAGCCTGTTAATTATAAGTGGCACATGGTTCACAATGAAGAATATGACAGCAATTATCGAAAGCAAACACCTCCAGGAGGTGGAATGATGTATATAGATGGTTATTTACGTGTTGAAAATGCGGATGGTAAGGATTACATCATTATCGATGAGTCATTTTATGTGAATTCTTGTTCGTCAACACCGTGCAATATTGAGCCGTAAGGCAATAATGATGAATATATCAAAGATTTTATTCACAATTTTATTTGTCTTGCTTTTAGGTGGTTGTTCTTCTTTGAAAGCTGTTGATACGATTCATGTGAATTCTCACTCTGAGTTGGTAAAATACATAGAAGTTGGGGATGAAGTTTTAGTCGTAACTAAGCAAGGGGTGACTCATGAGTTTATTATTAAGGCGATTAATTCAGATGCAATTGCTGGTGACGAAGTTAAGATCCCATTCACCGACATTGAAAAAATGAATAAAAAAGAGTTTTCTTTGTTGAAAACAGGTGGGGCAGTTGGAGGAACTTGGATTATTCTTTCAATACTTGTTTTTGCGTACATTGGTTTAATTGCCTAATTTTTTTATAAGAAGTAATACGTGTACTTTTTCATTGCTGCGTATGTAGTAGCTCAATGAATTTTACTATCCAAGCGGAAGTAATAATGAATAATCCGCCCATAGCTTGTTAAAGTTAAGGGCGGATTATGTACGTATTTATTGCCAATTAGAGCCCCAATGATCTATCTTAATCACACCCTGACGCAATTAAAATACAACTGGCTCTCTTTGGGTATAAGCCGTAACGAAGAATTCAAAATCCGTTGCCTTCGGGCTTGCCGGTTCAAGTCCGGCTTCCGGTACCATTTTCTTATCTAACACCATATGATAAGAAAACAATAAGCCAGCAAATACGCTGTTTTTTTGTGTCTGATAATTAAGTTTTCTGCTTGTGACTAAAAAACATTCACTTTTTCCTGTCCATACCCTGATTTTTGTGTGCGGATATCGTACTTCCTCAAATCCAACATGATCTAACTAGATCCTGACTTTTGAAAAATTCACCAAGTTAAACTCAACATAATTAAGGTGTGTTAGAGCCCTTTCTCAGGTAGTTCTCTGGGAAAAATGGGTGGTAAATTAAGGTTGATAATCAATCGGTTTTTAAATTAATTCAACCTCTTACCTTATTGAAAACAAAAAAAACATCTGATATGGTTTGTTTTGAAATTAGTGTATTTCATTGATAAAAAATAAAAGGATTTAATATGTATAAAAAAGCTTTGTCTTTAGCTGTTCTGCTAAGTTTCTCTAATCTCTCAATGGCAACCGTTCACTTATGTCCAGTGACTCCGAAAGTTACTGACGGCTGCACTTTTGATGATGCTGGCGATAAATACGGTGAGTTTATGGAGAGTATTATAGAAGTTATAGCATCTCCATATTCTGGAGAGTTCAAACCGTCATGCGATGCCCATGACATTTGTTATCAGACTTTAGGTAAAACACAAGCAGTATGTGATCATGAGTTTCGTGAGAATTTATATGATGAATGCGGTGTTGATCCTCTGTGTAAGGTATATGCTGATACATTTGTTGAGTCAGTCCAAAGTTACGGTATAGATCATTACAATGCTGGAATTAATATCTCATATTCAACAGCTACTCAAGCAGAAAGTAATATAATAACTGAAAGTTGTGTTACCACTCCCAAATATACCGATAGATATAGTTCAGACATGCTTAATTATGTTAGAAGTGAATTTAAATCCCGTGTTGGTAGAAATCCTACAACGGGGGAGGAGTTTGATTTGTTGAATTTATATTCGTTAAATGAAAATGGTTCTAATAGTGATTACAATAATTGGACGAATAGTGTTACTTCCCACATTCAAAATAACTACCTAAATACTTCAGGACCAGAAGCAATTTACTACAAACAGTCTGAAACATTCAGAGGATGGACTATAGCATTAAAACTGCATGCTTCCTTATCGAAAGGACAACCTGTTAATTATAAGTGGCACATGGTTCACAATGAAGAATATGACAGCGATTATCGAAAGCAAACACCTCCAGGAGGTGGAATGATGTATATAGATGGATATTTACGTGTTGAAAATGCGGATGGTAAGGATTACATCATTATCGATGAGTCATTTTATGTTAATTCTTGTTCGTCAACACCGTGCGATATTGAGCCGTAAGGCAATAATGATGAATTTATCAAAGATTTTACTCACAATTTTATTTGTCTTGTTTTTAGGTGGCTGTTCTTCAATGAAGGCTATTGATACCGTTCATGTTAATTCTCATAATGAATTAATAAAGCACCTGGAAGTGGGAGATGAAGTCTATATTGTAACTAAGCAAGGAAAAAAGCATGAGTTTATTGTTAAAACGATAAATTCAGAAGTTGTTGCTGGTGACGACATTAAAGTTTCAATAACTGAAATTGAAAAAATAAATAAGAAAGGGTTTTCTTGGTTGAAAACTGGAGGGCTTGTATTAGGTATTATTTCAATCGTTGTTGTTAGTTGTTGCTTTATAGTCTCATGATGTGATTATAAACCCTAAGAACCAAGGCAGTTTAATTGAGTGAGTATGGGGCCAATTAAACGTTTGACTGGAACCGCCGTATGCGACTAACGCTTGTACGGTGGTGTGAGAGGACGGAGGCTGTGAGACCTCCTCCTACTCGATTCTGAATTTTACTAACCGTAAACTATCTTTTCTTTGTTTTTCCTGTGTAGACCATAACGACTGCAAGTGTAAGTTACTATTCTCAGTTTTATTTATTACTCTTTAAAGGGCCTGGAATATTTTGAAGCTCTTCGATTAACCAATAAGTCATATACAATAAGCTTAACTATATTCGATCTTATTTTATAAAAGCGTTGGCTTTGATCTGTGACATTATTGCGGCTTTAGTTTTTGCTATAATTTTAAATTAAACTTAGCTGGAATTGAGCCGTTAATGAGTACAACTAAACGGAATACTCCGGTGATAGCTGTTAATTCCGGCGGTGCTAAGATATACCGTATCGCTATTTATATGCATTTAATCCTGTCGATATTACATCGCAACTTTATTGGAATTCATAAAACAAAATGAACCACAAAACTCCTGCTAACGCTGGCACCCGCAGTTGGTACCTGCTTTTTGGCGTCTGGATAATAGCCACCGGAGGCACTTTAACCAGCTTATTTTTTAGTGAAGTAGTGCAATTGCCGGTATGTGTATTATGCTGGTATCAACGAATTGCGCTTTACCCATTAGTGATTATGCTACCTCTGGCACTATTTCCTTATGATGCTAAAATCATCCGATATGCAAGCCCATTAGTTCTTTTTGGCTGGTTTACGGCATTCTTTCATGTACTTGTGGTTGCTGGCATCGTTCCAGAAAGCGCGCAACCATGTGTGCAAGGCATACCTTGCTCCGAAACACACTTTAATTTACTCGGTTTTTTAAACATCCCCGTTATGTCTTTAATAACCTTTACCACCATTGGTGTTTTACTTTTTCTTTCGCAAAATCAATTTACTGGGAATAACCATGAATAACAAAACCGTTTTTATCAGCGTAGCAGCAGTCATTGCTTTAGTTTTTATTGCCGCGGTAGGCGTATATAAGAGCCAACAAACATCGTCGTTAGCCGATGATGTTTTACCTGCATTAGAGCGTATTAATGCTCCAGCTAAAGGTGGCAAAGATGCCAAGGTTACCATTGTCGAATTCTTTGATCCTGCATGTGGCACCTGTCGTCAATTTTACCCGCTGGTAAATAATTTAGTGAAAAAGTCTCGAGGTAAAGTCAAAGTAGTGATGCGTTATGCGCCGTTACATCAAGGCTCTGAAGATGTTGTGAAAATGCTTGAAGCAGCCCACCTGCAAGGTCGGTTTTGGCCAGCAGTAGAGTTATTATTTGCTAATCAGCAGCATTGGGTAGAGCATCACGTATCAAATCCACAAAGTGCCTTAGCTGCAATAAAAACATTGCGTTTAGACCATGAACAACTAGAGAGCGACTGGCAAAGCACTAAAATTGCCAAAATTATTGAGCAAGACATACAGGACGGGCAAACTTTGCAAGTTCGCGCTACACCACAGTTTTTCGTCAACGGTAAACCGCTTGTTGTTTTTGGTTATCAAGAATTGGTCGACTTAGTTGAAGAAGCCATAGCCGAAGCTTATTAATGAACGACAACAGGACAAGATGCTAACGAGCTATAAGCAGCGTTTGGGGATGTTCAGTTGGCCCTAAATCTATGATATATTTCTACTATTGCTCGGCAAATCGTAGCGTATGCTGTTGCGGGCTAAGATAAATTTAATTTTAGGAAATTTTTAATGTTTAGAAAGTATTTAATTGTCATTTCGCTGTTATTTATTAACTGCTCTGTCACTGCCTTGGCATGGGAAAATGAAGCCATTCCAGCTAGCAAAGTGGCGCAATATAATGCAGAGATGATAAAGACCAAGTTGAGCTCTTTATTAGGTCTAAAAATCAACAGTGTTACCCGCACGCCGATGCCAGGCGTTGCCGAACTGGCAACCGATCAAGGATTGTTTTATACCAGTTATGATGGTGAATTTCTCATTCAGGGACAGCTATTTGGTTTGGGCAATAATATAGAGAATTTAACCGAACTTAGCTTAGCCAAAGTTCGTGTTAAAGGGCTCAAAGACTTTGAAAACGATATGATCGTTTATCCAGCTAAAAATGAGAAACATGTGATTAATGTCTTTACCGATATTACTTGTGGCTATTGTCGTAAAATGCACGGTCAGATGGATGCTTACAATGACTTAGGCATTACTGTTCGTTATTTGGCGTACCCTCGTGCCGGTATTATGGATAGAGAAGGTGAATTTACCTCCGGCTATAAAGATTTACGCTCAGTATGGTGTCATGAAGTTCCAAGCAAAGCATTAACTAATGCTAAGCAGGGCGCAAGTGTTGTGCCGCGTGTGTGTGATAAGCCTGTCGCGGAAGAGTTTAATTTTGGCAGACAAGTTGGCGTAAACTCTACCCCAACCATAATCACCAGCAATGGCACTATGATGCCGGGTTACCGCAAGCCTGAAGAATTATTAGCAATTTTAGAAAGTATGTAAGAGCATTGCAGGAGCAAATGCCGGGGATGTATTTATACCCGGCAGACAGGAAGCCTTTAGAGGGTGATTTCAGCATGAGCACACTCGTTTTACTGGCGGCTTCTATCCCGAATGACCAATAAACGCACTTCGGTCATATCCTCCATCGCAAAACGTATGCCCTCACGGCCTACTCCCGAATCTTTCACGCCTCCGTAGGGCATGTTGTCTACACGCCAACTGGGTACGTCGCCAATGACGACACCGCCCACGTCTAATTCATCCCAGGCTTTATTGATTTTATAAATATCTCGGGTGAAGATGCCTGCCTGCAAACCAAACTTACTGTTGTTCACTTCTTTGAGGGCATCGTCAAAATCTGAAAATTTGCTTAATGTCACCGCCGGGCCGAATGCTTCTTCGGTATTGAGTGCAGCGTTGTCGGGCACATTCTCCAGCACTGTGGCTTCTAGCATGGCACCTTTTTGTTTACCGCCCACCAGTAAATTGGCACCCAGGGCAATGGCTTCATCGATCCAGCCTTTTAGCCGGTTCGCCTCCGACACTGCGATCATCGGGCCAATAAAGGTGTCTTCATCTTTCGGGTCGCCCATTTTAAGGCTGGCTACTTTGGCAATGAATTGCTGCTTAAACGGCTCATATATTGTGTCATGAACCAGAATACGCTGCACCCCGATGCAACTTTGCCCCGATTGGTAAAACGCACCAAAAACGATGCGGTCAATGGCGTCACTCAAGCCATCGGCCTGGGCAACGGTATCTTTATCGACAATGCAGGCAGCATTGCCACCCAGTTCCAATACCACAGGTTTTTTGCCTGCCCGGGCTTTCAGATCCCAGCCAACTTCGGGCGAGCCAGTAAAACTCAACAGTTTAAAACGCTCATCAACCGTAAATAAATCGGCACCGGCCCGGCTACAGGGTAAAATAGAAAAAGCGCCTTTGGGTAAATCGGTCTCCGCCAGCACTTCACCGATAATTAAGGCGCCAATAGGTGTACGACTTGCAGGTTTCAGTACAAACGGACAGCCCACGGCCAGAGCAGGGGCAACCTTGTGGGCGGCCAGGTTGAGCGGAAAGTTAAACGGTGAAATAAAAGAACAAGGGCCAATGGCCACTCGTTTATACATGCCACTGTAGCCTCGGGCCCGCGGGGTGATTTCCAGGTTGATGATCTCGCCATTCATCCGTACCGATTCTTGTGCCGCGATGCGAAACGTGTCAATTAAGCGCGTTACTTCACCACGGGCATCCTTAATCGGCTTGCCAGCTTCGATGCACAGCGCCAGCGCCATTTCTTCAAACCGTTGCTGAAAACGTTTGACGCAGTGATTTAGAATGTTTTCCCGTTCATAGGGGGCCATTTTCCGCAATGCGTCCTGACTGGCGTGTGCAGCGGCAATGGCTTGGTCGATAGCTGCCGGGTCGGCGAGGGCTACCCGGGTAGCTACCTCTGCGGAGTACTTGTCGGTAACCTCCAAATCCTGGTTGGCATATACCGCTTCATTGGCTAAATAGTAGGGATAAGTTTTCTGTAACATGTTGGTGGCTCCCGTCTCTGTTTATACTTTGCTACTGAGTAGGCGCAGCTGATTATTGAGTATTTCGTCATTTTCACTGTAATCTATGGCCACATCAATCAGGTGCACGGCATGCTCGCTTAAACAGTGCTCAAGCAATGGCTGTAGTTCGCCTGCCGCATTTATTATATGGCCGGTGCCGCCATACGACTCGATATATTTGACAAAATCCGGATTGCCATAGTCGAGTCCATAGGTCTCAAAACTCATGTTAGTTTGTTTCCACTTAATCATGCCATAGGCATCGTCACGCAAGATCAGAATGATCAAGTGCAGATTCAACCGCACCGCGGTTTCCAGTTCCTGGCTGTTCATCATAAAGCCGCCGTCACCGCATATGGCCATAACCGGAACATTTGGATACACCATCTTCGCCGCCATGGCCGAGGGCAGGCCGGCGCCCATGGTCGCTAACGCATTGTCTAGCAGTACGGTGTTAGGCCGTTGGGCTTTGTAGTTACGAGCAAACCAAATTTTATAAACACCGTTATCTAACGCTATGATCCCGTTTTCAGGCATTACTTTACGTATATCGGCCACCAGCCGCTGCGGGTAAATAGGGAAACGGTCATCATCACAGCCGTGTGGCAGTTCATTTTCTTCTGCCGCTTTGACCTTGCGAAAATAACTAAAATCCCAATGTTCTTGCCGTTTCAGCCGCTCCATGATGGCCCATATGCTGTTGCCAATATCGCCAATCACCTCAACTTGCGGGAAATAAACCGGATCGACCTCTGCGGCATTGAAATTAATGTGCAGCACTTTTTTGTCATTGCCGCGCATAAAGAACGGGGGTTTTTCTACCACGTCGTGGCCAACATTAATGATTAAATCGGCATGGGCAATGGCTCTATGGACAAAATCACCATCGGAGAGAGTGGTATTGCCTAAGAACAGCTCTTTAGTTTCATCGACCACCCCTTTGCCCATCTGTGTGGTAACAAAAGGGATCTGCATTTCATCGACAAAGCGACTGAGCATTTTATGGGGCATTTTACGGTTGGCGGCCGCACCAATTAGCAGCAGAGGAAATTTAGCCAGTTCAATCATGTCCACCGCTTGCTTAATCGATTTTGCTTCGGCAATCGGGCGGCGTATACCGCTCTCGGTGATTAGGTTGGGTTTGGCTTCTTCGGCGGCAATGTCTTCCGGCAGTTCCAGGTGTACTGCCCCGGGGCGCTCAGCGCTGGCGATACGGAACGCCTCACGGATTTGCGAGGCGATGCGTTCACCACTGACGATTTGCGCCGTATACTTGGTGATTGGCCGCATCATGCCGACAACGTCGATTACCTGAAAGCGCCCCTGCTTGCTCGCCTTTATTGGTTTTTGTCCGGTGATCATCAACATTGGCATAGCACCTAACTGAGCATAAGCCGCGGCAGTGACCAGGTTAGTGGCGCCAGGTCCCAGGGTTGACAGGCATACCCCGACTTTGCCGGTCAGGCGTCCGTAGGTTGCTGCCATGAAGCCGGCGGCCTGCTCGTGCCGGGTGAGAATTAACTTTATCGATGATGTGCGGACGGACTCCAGTAAATCGAGATTTTCTTCTCCGGGAATACCAAAAATATACTCAACACCTTCTTGTTCAAGTGCTTTAACAAACAGATCGGACGCTTTCATCAGGGCTGCCTTTTTACTAGGTTTGGAGCCTTAATCTTAGCAGAGCCTAGGCAATCTGCTGGGCGAAATTGAATTAAAAACGGCCGCGTAAATTAAGTACTTGAAAATTAAAATATAACTACCTCCTTTGGGGGATGAGGGGGAGCGAAGAATTGAAAATCAATTGCCTGCGGGCGTGCCGGTTCAAGTCCGGCTACCGCTACTGTGTTTTTACCCAATGGACGTATTGATCATGTAACCGCTCCCGTTGTCAATATTGGTGAAACAGAGCGTGAAGGGATAGATGCATCATTAAATGCGCATTTTGAAAGTGGTTTTGGTGATTTTTATATTGGCTTAAACGTTTCGAAATACTTAACCGTTGAAGAGCCGGAGTTTGATAAGTACGGTGGATTTTCGGATAACTTGTATAGTATCCGTGGTCGCACCTATTACTTAGCATTAAGCCAAACGTTCTAATCGACTGTTGATTAAATTGGTAAAAAAAAACGCTTTTTTAAGCGGTTTTTTGTTTGCCTGGTAAAGCCTGCAAATTCGGCTATTTAAGAAAAATTAGCATCAACCAAGCCGAGAGGAAAAGGCAGGGATCTATCAAGTTGAATTTTCCACGTTCTGGCTGAAATTCCACCATGGTGATGGCAACGAACATTGATTTAACCGTGAATAGGATAAATATGATTTATTTATAAAGGTGTTGAATTTTTAGCCTTTATTCTGTACATTATTTGACAAGTAAAAGTAACAATATTGTTAATATTTGCTTGCTTGATACTAATGCATTATCAGCAGGATGCTAATTAGAAAAATAAAAATAAAAATAAAATTGGTTTAAACCAATTATTCAGGGAATGTTACTTAAATGCTTAATAGTTTATTTTAGCTAGCAACAGCCAACCGTTTTACCTCCCTTTGTTTTATATCTCTTTGTTTTCTAAAAAATACAGCGCCTTGCTATTTTAAAATTTTGAATGTTAGTAGTTCATTTAAATTGTAAGGCTCATTATGTTTGGTCATAAAACTCATCAAATTTTCGCTCTTTGGGGCATGTTTTTTGCGTTGATATTAGTTGCAAGTTCCGTTAAATCTGAGCCATACCCGCCGTTGTGGAGTAATGGTAGCGGAGCTGCAATTCATTACAGTCCGGTACAATGGCCAGCAGAGCCACCTGATCCTGCCGATTGTGGCGACGATTGTGGTGAGTGGAAACCTTATACTCGTTTTCAAAATGGACTGGCAGACCCGAGAACGAAAGATCCGTCAAACGGTGGTACTTCACCGCAAAGCTATGTCAACGTAGCCTCGTCTTGTATTGATAAATCATTACCGAGCATTTATTACGCCTTGCATCGCGGCAATACCGAAGCGGAAGATGTGTTAATGTTTCGCTGGCGTGTGGAGTCGAGCGCGCATACCTACGCCACAGGGAAAAATGCAGGCGCTTATGGTGCCAGTAATCCTTGGTCTTCGGCATTGTGGACGGTGTTTTTTGATTTAGATGGTTCCGGTTATCGCAGCTTGGCGGCACATCTCGATGGTTCAATAGGCAGTCCGGCAGAGGCCATTGACCGAATTTCCGGTATTTGGGGGGACTCTAGAAGTCACTCATTAGATTACGACAACGATGACAATGTCCACCTACTTGGACATAACCCTACTGCTTTTATTGGTGATAACAATAAAATCCTGAATTTTGCAGATAATTTAACCCCGACAGAAGACTGGCTTAATGGCGCCGATGAAACCAGTTGGGATTACGGTACCAGTCGGGCAAAACTGGTTTCTAAAAATTCATGTACTGAGTATTTCATTGATTATCAAATTCCGATCAAAATGCTTGATGCGTCAGCTAAGACCGACTCTTCCGGTGTTGCTGGCCCAAGTATCACCCGCGATACCCCGATTTCAATGCTGTTTTGTAGTGCTAACAGCTTAAATAACCCTTTACAAAAAGATTGTGCGATAGGTAAAGAGTGGTTAGCAAACCCTGCTGTTACCGCGCCTTTTGGTGATTATTTATCTTTTAATCAAGATAAGCCTTACAGTCAACCGATTATTTCCAGTATCGACGTTGTTGCTCCCAATACCTGTCCGGGAACTTATCAAATAAATGCCACGGTTCAAGATACGCTGGCATTGCAGAATGGCGTGGTGGTTCCCTCGGTCAAGAGTGTTGATTTTTATTATTGGTATGATGTCAATGGTGATGGTGCAGCAAGCTCTGCCGATACTGACAGTGAATGGGTCAAAATTGGCAGTCCAGGGGCACTTGACCCCGGTACCTTGAATTCTTGGTCGGCGACATGGGATGCCACAATTTTACCGAAAGGCCAGTTTTTAATCGGCGTGCAAGCCGTAGACGACAATACCAAGATTGATGATGGTATGGTGGCCTCGGGCGTTGATAACCGTACGGTTTCTTATTTAGCCGGTGATGATGCCAATGAAATTTATATCTCCGGTAGTTGGGCTACCGGGCAACAAGCGCTTTTCCTTGACCATTCTCCGGCGTTAACCCCGAGTGCGAGTGAAGATTGGTACGGTAACCCGGCCGTAACCGGAGAGCAAGTTGCTGTTCTTGGTACGGCAATTAATGCTTGTGGTTTAGCACCGGCCATTTCACTGGTTGCTAATGCGAGCAGTGTTAGCGCAGAAGAGACGGTAGGGTATTCAATTACGGTAAGTAATCCGCTTAATAACTCCGCAGTAATTGTTAGTAGTATCAGCGATGTGTTGCCAGATGGTTTTTCTTATGACACAGGCTCTACCACGGCAGAAATAACCGATCAAGCTGACACCACAACGGGAGTCACAATCGATGATCCCAGCCAGTCAGGACAAACGTTTACCTGGACCTTTGCCAGTCCGATATCGCTGGACGCGGGCGAAACGCTAACCTTGAATTTTAATGCTATCGCGACATCAATATCGGGCACTTATAATAATAATGCTTATGCAGTAACATCTTTAGACGACCTTGAAAGTGGCCCCGTAGCCATTGCGGTTGATGCGGCCCGGTTATCGTTGGCAATCATTCCCGACAGTTTCAGTGTCGCTGCAGATGGTATAGATGAAATCACCTTTACCATCAGTTATGCAAATGATGCAACTGTGCCAGTAACCAACGCCATCATCACCTCGTCTATTAATAGTGAACTCGGTTATATTTCTTGTGCTGGTGGTACTTCATGTGCCTTATCGGGTAATGATATTAGCTGGGATCTTGGCGACATTGCCGGTGGTGCAACGGGTAGTGTCAGCTATACCATAACCGTTGCCAATACTTGGGCATCTCGTTCATTAACAAGCAGTGCTACGCTTGGCGCTATCGCACCTGATGCTAGTGCTGTTTCGGTTACAGAAGCGACAACCGTCGCGGTTACTGGCGTTAGTATCCCAGGCATCCCGTCGTTATCACTTTCTAATACCAGCAATGTTGTTTCCGTTGCACCAGGTGGCAATGTTACTTATACATTAGGCTACTTTAACGATGGTAATGAAACTGCAACTGGCATCACCTTAACCGATACTATTCCGGCAGGTATGACGTTTAGCAGTTGTACCGGGGGATGTGCTGAAAGTGATGGCGTGATCACTTGGAGCTCTCTAAGCGACCTTGCACAAGATACTCTCGGCTCAGTTACGCTCACCGTATCTGTGGCAGCAGATAATCCATTTACGTTCTCTAATCCAACCAATAATACCGCCACAGTCAACTGGGATAATGGTTCACCGGTAATGGCAAGCGCACAAGTGGGAGTTAGCGGTGGTTATTGCGATGCTGTATTCTATTTTAATCCAAGCGTAAATGGGCTGGTTAAGACAGCATCAGAGGTTGCTCCAACAGGCTCTACTACGTCTTTGATAAGTATTGATAATATTACCGATGCAAATTTTGAGGCATATAATTTAGAGAGCAATCAAATTATCTTTGAGTCAGAAGCTTTTGCCAATGGCCTAAATATTTCAGGCTCAACTTTGCGAGTTGATTTTTATCTAGGTGCGTTCACAGGTGGGATGAACACTAGGGTAATACTTCGCAATGTCACCCAAAATATAGAAATTGCAACCTCTGATCCGGAAAGCATAAGTAATGGCGAAAATTGGGTTTCCTACACATTTAATGGCTTGAACCCGGCGATTACCCAAATAGATGCCGGAGACAAATTAAGGTGGTATTTTCAATTAGCCGCTAAGAGTGGCAAAAAAGATGCGATTTTTCATTACGACTCAGTGACAGCCAACTCTCGTTCGTCATTTTGTGGCGGTACAGCGCCTGCAGATTTAACCTTGTCGACATCGGTCAGTGATACTAGTATTACTGCCGGGGATACTGCTACCCCAACGTTAACGTACACCCAAAACTATGCGAATATCGGTCAAGCAGACGCGGATAGCACTCAGCTTGTTGCTGGGTTACCTGCAGGGTTCACCAATTGTCAATATTCAGCAGATAATAGTACTTGGGGAACTTGCTCTGCAAGCGAGTCTCATACTTTTGCCTTTGGGACTTTGATTGCGGGCCATTCAGGTACAGTCTACATTAGAGGGGATGCTCCCAGTAGCACCATTGATGATTCCAAGTTAACCGCCAATTCAACTATTAGTAGTGATCAAACTGCCGATGTCACAGCAACGGCAGAAACCAGCGTAGTTGAGGATGGTGGTAGTGGTGTTGCCGAGCTTTCATTAAGTTTAACGGCTGATAAGTCTTCGTTAGTTCCCGGTGATGTTATTACCTACACCTTAACCGCAACAAACATTGGTGGCACCGATGCCACCAATGTTGTCATTACCAATACCTTACCGATTGCCGATTATTTTCAATACAGTGCTTGTAGTGATTCTTGTGTGCCACCGGACATTGTTAACGGTAATGAAGTTAGTTGGTCAATTGGTAATTTAATCGCGGGTAATTCGCAATCGGTTAATTATAGCATGTTGGTAAACACCACTAATCTAGCTGCCGGTATTACCCTGATAACTGATGATGGCAGCGCCAGTGGCACTGTATTATCAGCAGTAACCAGTAATCAAGTTGCGGTAGCCATTACCGGTAATCCGCTGTTAGATATTTCAGTGAGCGCGACCCCAAACTCTGGCTTAAGCCCCAATGATGAATTTGGTTACGAGATAAAGGTAGAAAATAAAGGTTCAGCCACCGCCACTAGTGTAAATGTGGTTACCCCGTTACCGGCATATACCCATTTTGTCAGCTTAGATGCACCTCCAGTAGGCTCAGCAAATTTTGATACTATTGGCAATAAAGTAGTACATAGCTTGGGGGATCTGGGCTCTGCCGTTAAGGTCACATTAAATTTTAGAGCAAGAGTCAGTAATAACTTAGCGAGCGGCAATACCACAACAACCTTTACCTCAACAATAAGTGCCGGTAATGCCCTAAATAAATCGGCTTCCGTTCCTATCTCAGCCGATGCAACCCCAGTGTTAACGCTTACTAAAACTCAATCGGGCACCACCGCCTATCCGGCAGCAACATTAACAGCTGCAATAAGCAATAGCACCACTTTGTATGTTGATAAATCCAGCGACTTTAGCCTGAATCAATTAGTGCAAGTCAATGGCGTAGTCGCACGAATAAAAAATATTTCAACCAACAGTATTGAACTGGATGGCGCTGTTTCAGCCTCTATTGGGGAGTATGTTATCGGTAGTATTACTTTAACCATGACCTATCAAAACACCGGCAATGCAACGGCTACTAACGTTAGCTTAACTGACGTTTTAGCCACTGAACTCACTTATTCTTCTTCTGCACCTGTCGCTGATTCTGCGCCAACTGTGGGCACCTCAGGCAGTGTAAGCTGGAATGTAGGTTTATTAGCGCCAGGCGAATTTGCCAGTAAAAGTGTGGTGGCCTTCCCCTATGGCAGCCAAGGCTCTTTTATCAGTACCGCAACCGTAGATGCTAATAATGCCACGGCTGTCGATGCAAGTGTTACCACTTTGATTGGTGGCTTATCGGTGGCTAAAACCACATCCACTAAATATGTTGCCAATGGTGCAGTCGCCACTTATCAAATCACCCTGAGCAACACATTAGCGACTGACATTAGTAATGTCAGTGTCACCGATTTATTGGCGAGTGATTTTCTTTATAAAAGTGGTTCAGCAACCGTTAATGATGTCGCCACTGAGCCAACATTCGCCATTATCGGTACCGAAACCGATACCACTCAACCTATTTGGGCAGGTTTAACCGTAACCGCAAACAGTTCGGTGAACATTGATTTTAGCGTCGATGTCAGTGCAAATGCTGGCGCTGCCACCTATCAAAATGAACTTAACGTTACTGTTCCGGCCAATACCGGACTGCAATCATTTAACCCATTAACCACCACGGCTGAGGATGTTACCGTCTTACGAGATGACTCCGGTGTCATTGGTGGTTATGTGTTTAGCCGTGACAATACAAGCATTACTCCATTTGATCCGAACCAGGATGTTGCCTTAGCCAATGTACAAGTGAATGTTCACGCCGATGGCGATACCTGTATTAATTTATACAGCAGCACTTGTTATGTGGCTTATACCAATAATGATGGTTATTTTGAAGCAGTTCTACCTATTGGGGATTGGTACATTGATGTACAGACAGATACAGGGGGGTTAAATACAGATGAACCAGATGATGTCTGGACTCAAACGGTTGGTACCGCAGATGGTTTGGTGTCAGTGTCTGCTGGAAATTTGGCGCAAGCTGATAGTGGATTTAGGCTTAATGTCGTCAACCAAGCGCCAACCATTACTTCAATTGCACCATTAACGGCGACGGAAGGAAGTGAATATGCCTATACGGCAACGGTGACCGATGTTGACGATGATAATAACGGTACGGATCTAACCTGGAGCTTAACTAATGCGCCAGCTGGCATGACAGTAACGTCTAC
>NZ_JQDZ01000034.1 GCF_000764205.1 Thalassotalea sp. ND16A | reverse complement strand
TTGCTCAAATGCAGCAACAACGTTGATAAGTTGATCTTGGTTCGACATGTTTGCGTCCTGATGAATTAGTCGCAGTCATTAAATCAGATCGAAAAATAGAAGTTGAGCTATGCTCTCGTAAGCTCACTATAAATTTGCTGGCTACTACAACCTGGGGCTACATGGTCAATTTGGGTGTGATAATCGACATGTTGTCTGCCACCAACTAAATATGCACCATTTAAAATGCATTCGGCTTGCCGACCGGCTAGCCTGATCTGAATATCGTGCCGGGCAAGAGCCGCCCCCAATGAATAACTGTGAGATGTGAAAGCACTAGCCCGCTGTTGTTCCACATACATGGCGGAAATGTGGCTGCTGTCAACAGAGTCATACTGTAACTTATAGTGGTTCATCCGGGCATAGGGCCCCAGGCGTATTTCCGTCACCGAATTGGTCAGATTACCATTGGCTAGCGTTTGCCTCGTGTTCCTTTCCAGTCGGGTTATATCAAGGTAGTGCTCGACCAGAGTTATTACTGCGTTATCTTCTAGCACGAGTAGCAGTCTTGGGTAGCTCACCACGGCTTGTTCAGTCGCCGTGGAAATAAATAGACAGTGAATCGGTGTATTCACTCGAGTATTCTGCTGGGCCAGTAAAAATACACCATCTGACATCATGCTGGTATTTAATGCAGTAAAAGGTTGCTCTTCATAACCGGCTATACTCCCCAGCGTTGAAGAGAGAAGTTCTTCGTGGTCTTGCAAAGCTTGCGCGAAGCTGTGCAAGACCATCCCCTCCTGGTTCAGGTTAACGCTGGAAAGGTTCTCAATATAATGACCATTGATAAATACCAGACGATGCTCACCAGGAAAAAGACGTTTGGCCAATGCCTTGTTTGACCACAAGTCAACTAACAGATCAACCCAGGGCTGGGTATCTAATCGTTTGGCAGAGCAATAATTCTTCTGCTCTAGCTGTTTAATTTTGGTATATTTCCAGTTTTCATCTCTGGTGTCGGGCAAACCTTGAGTGGCGAGACTTGCCAGTGCATTCTCCCGCTCGGCAGTTAACCAGGGCAATGAAAGCCCGGACAAGAACATCTTGCTTTGGTGGTAATCTTGGATGAAACGCTCACAGAGGTTCATCTTTGCCTCCAATATTTTAATGATTCAAGGCTGCCAATAGCTTAGACGGACCACTTTTAATCGCATTTTTATGGGTTATGACCCTTTATTTAGTCCGTTTTTCAACCAGAAAATGGTGCTTCATGAATAAAGTTTGCGTAGCCCTTTTCTTCCAATTCCAGCGCCAACTCGGGTCCTGCCGATTGTACAATTTCACCATCGAGCAATACATGAACAAAGTCAGGTTTGATATAGTTCAACAAGCGTTGGTAGTGGGTCACCAGAATAATGGCACGCTCTGACGTAGCTGTATCAGAAAGTCGAAAGGCATTGACCCCCTTTGCCACTAATTTAAGCGCATCAATATCCAGTCCAGAATCCGTTTCATCAAGAATCGCCAATTTGGGTTCGAGCACCAACATTTGCAAAATTTCATTGCGTTTTTTTTCGCCTCCGGAAAAACCCTCATTGACCGAGCGATAAAGCAGTTGTTCTGCCATGCCAACCTGATTTACTTTAGTTTTTACCAGTTGTAAAAAATCTATTGCATCAAGCTCATCGAGTTTTTGGTATTTTCGCTGGCTGTTGAGTGCCGTTTTCAAAAATTGAATATTACTTACGCCTGGAATTTCAACTGGGTATTGAAATGCCAAGAAGATACCCTCACAGGCCCGTTCAGAAGCAGACAGTGCTAATAAATTACGACCTTTAAATAGGACGTCGCCAGCGGTTACCTGATAGTCTTCATGGCCAGCCAATACATTAGCTAAGGTACTTTTTCCAGAACCATTCGGCCCCATGATGGCATGAACCTCTCCCGCTTTCACAGACAAACTGACCCCTTTAAGGATCGTATTACCCTGAATATCCACGTGTAAATAGTTGATTGTCAACATACTAGACTCCTTTGCATAGCTGTTGTATATCTGCTGCTTTGCTTCATTTTACCCTGTACATCCTTCCAGGCTAACTTCCATCAGTGCTTGCGCTTCAACCGCAAACTCCATTGGCAGCTTACGAAATATCTCTTTACAAAAGCCATTGATGATCATCGAAACCGCATCTTCCGCAGTGATACCCCGCTGCAAGCAATAGAAGAGTTGCTCGTCACTTATTTTTGACGTGGTTGCCTCATGTTCAATTTTTGCAGAAGGATGTTTAACCTCAATATAAGGGAAAGTATGGGCAGAGCAGTATTCTCCAAGCAACAGCGAATCACATTGGCTGTAATTACGAGCATTGCTGGCATTCGGGCCAACATGCACTAAGCCTCGATAAGCGTTGGAACCATGACCTGCTGAAATCCCCTTGGAAATAATAGTGCTGGTAGTGTTTCTGCCAATATGGGTCATCTTAGTCCCCGTATCGGCTTGTTGATAATTATTGGTTAAGGCAACGGAATAAAACTCACCACTTGAGTTATCGCCCTGTAAAATAACACTGGGATATTTCCAGGTAATGGCGGAACCCGTTTCCACTTGAGTCCAAGATATTTTGGCGTGATTTCCGCGACACAACCCGCGTTTGGTAACAAAGTTATAAATCCCTCCTTTACCTTCTTTGTCACCGGGATACCAGTTTTGTACCGTAGCATATTTTAGTTCGGCGTTGTGATGAGCAATCAGCTCAACGACTGCTGCATGCAATTGATGTTCATCCCGCATCGGCGCGGTACAGCCTTCAAGGTAACTGACATAGCTGTTATCTTCTACGATGATAAGAGTGCGCTCAAACTGCCCGGTATTAAGAGAGTTAATACGAAAGTAAGTGGACAACTCCATCGGACAGCGAGTACCTTTAGGGACATAACAGAAAGAGCCATCGCTAAACACCGCCGCATTGAGCGCCGCATAATAGTTATCGGTATATGGCACCACGGAGCCTAGATATTGCTTAACCAGTTCAGGATGGTTTTGTACCGCCTCGGAAAAAGAGCAAAAAATCACCCCAACCTTGGCCAACTGCTCTTTAAAGGTCGTGGCGACAGAAACACTATCAAACACTGCATCAACCGCGACGCCAGCTAACTGCGCCCGCTCGTGCAGCGGAATACCTAACTTTTCATAGGTCTGAAGAATTTCAGGGGCAACGTCATCTAAACTCTTAGGACCGCTATCGTTGCTTCTGGGGGCACTATAATAAATGATGTCGTCGTAATTTATCGGCGGGTAATGCACCTTTGACCATTTGGGAACATCTAAGGTTAGCCAGTGTCGATAAGCCTGTAGACGCCATTTCAGCATAAACTCAGGTTCATTTTTCTTGGCTGAGATCTGCCTTATCACTCCCTCATTCAAACCGGGTGGCAGGCTATCGGTTTCTAGCTCAGTAACAAAACCATGAGGGTATTCGCCACTGACCAAGCGTTCCAGTTCTTGTGATTGTGATTGTGATTGCGATTGTTTAGCCATAACTATTCCACCTTTCAGCTATACTCCCCCCCTCGGCGTTAACCACTGAGCATTATTGAATTGATGACTCTATCATCAGCCGGTAACATCTCTTTCAAACTCACTTGCGCTAGGCTTTGGTAGATCATCCGATTAATATCCCGCCAGTTTTGACGTATATTGCAATGCTCCTCTGTGCGGCATAGCCCCTTTTTTACATTGCACTCAGTCAGAGCTATAGGTCCCTCTAATGAACTGATAATTTCTGCTAAAGAAATTTTTTCTGCTGGTCGTGCAAGTTGATACCCACCAGCCTTGCCAAGAGTTGAATACAACAAATTATTATTAACCATTAATTTCAATAACTTGCTAACTGTTGTTGGTGGTAACGAAATTGCGTTGGCCAAACTCGCCGCACTTAGTTTTTGGTCAGGATGTTGTGCCATATAAGCCAAGATCACTGAACCATAATCTGTAAGTTTGCTCACTCGTAACATAACCCCTCCTATATAGTACTATTATAGTCCTATTTATAAAAAACAATGGTCAATTTTGATTTTATCGGCAGATAATTAGGGGGGCAAATTGAAGCATTGATTAATTTGTACCGGCAATGGATATTTCCTTCGATTGACTCTGGCTCTGAAGAAAGCGTTCTCCTTTCCAATTAGCGTCTATTGATGTTATTTTAAGAAAATGACTATGAATACTATTGTTGAATCAACTCATGCTGAACTAAATTAGCGCCCTGAATATGATCGCGAAATTCAAGATATTGCTGATAATGCATTAACGTACCAAGTTAAGGGTATGGAAGCCATTGAAACTGCACGTCACTGCTTAATAGATGCCCTAGATTGTGATTTATTAGTGCATATTCCGGCGAACGTGAACACCGAGAATAGGTGTTCACGACGGTTTGGGGAATGACTGTTCACGATGCTCCGGAATATGCATTATTAGCACTTAGCTTTCCTGAATGTACAACAAATTTAGGTCCCATAGTTGAAGCTACCATAGTATCAAACGGGGTCCGAGTACATATGAATAGATCAACATTACACAGCAATGAGATTTGGCGTCTATAACTAGCTCTTCAATAAATAACCTGATAATTTTAATGTAATTTATTAAATTAAAGAAAGTAAAAGGTACGTTTTTTAAAACTTTTTGCGAACTAATAAATTGTTATGTATTCAGATTTTTTATCATTGCTAGGCTCAAATTAATTAGGATGTAGTGATCATTAACTTTTGGTCACAGTTTTAAAGTATTCCATCGCGATTTTCAGTGAAAAGAGCATCTACTATAGGGCAATCATCTATGGAGTTTTGATTGCCTTTACAATGGGTAACCATCTCATCTAATGCTGATTGAAGCCGTTGCAAATCCAGTATTTTTTCCTGCACTACTCTAGATTGTTGCATTGCCATCGCTCTAACTTCACCACAATAGTGGTTTGGTTCATCAATGAACTTAAGCAACTCTCTAATCTGTTCAATTTTAAAGCCCAATTCACGGCTACGTCGAATAAAATTTAAACGTTTGACATGAGTCAGGCTATACACTCGGTGTCCCCCCTCAGTTCTAGGTGGTTCAGGCATTAATTCGATTCTTTCATAGTAATGAACCGTCTCTACTTTACACCCTGATTTCTTAGATAACTGCCCAATTGAATATTTTTCAAAACCCATACAAAAAGCCCTTGAACCTATAGTAACTACAGGTTCTATACTAACATAAAAGATATAGGAAACTTATATGGGTAACATAATCACTGTTTCAGACCTAACATGTCCAGAATGTGGACATAAGGAACTGCTTGAAATGCCAACAAACTCTTGCCAATGGTTCTATGAATGCACTGCCTGTATGACATTAATGAAACCACTTAAGGGTGATTGTTGCGTTTTTTGTTCTTATGGAACAGTTCCTTGTCCACCAATCCAACAAAGTGGTTCATGCTCAGGTTGTGGAAGTTAATATGCCTAACATTGAATTTATTGAAAAACCTTACCTAAAATGGCTTGCGCTGTTCATAGCCAGTGGCACTTTACTTTGTTGTGCCCTACCTATATTGCTGGTTACCTTGGGGTTCGGTGCAGTAGTAGCCAGCTTGAATTACAACATACCAGGACTTATTTTTCTTTCTGAGCATAAGGTGTGGACATTGACCGTAGCCGCTTTGGTGCTAATGGCTTTAGCTTGGATCATTTGGCGACCTAATCAACGATGTCCAACAGATCCCGCATTAGCAGCCCTTTGTAAAAAATCCAAACTGTGGAGTAAAAGAATCTTTTGGCTAAGTGCAATGTTTTGGTCTATTGGTATTTTTACAAGCTACTGGTTATTACCAATTCGCAATTTTTTTAATTTATAAAGGAGAACTAGAGAATGAAAAAGGTTTTATTATTACCATTATTTACTGTCATTTTTTTTGCTCAACTAGCTAGTGCTAAAACAATTGAAGTTGATGTACACGGGATGACTTGTGCATTATGTGTCGATAGCTTAAATCGTACATTTGAAAAAATGGCAGATGTATCAAAGGTAAAAGTGAGCATGAAAATGAAGAAGGTCAGGTTAGAAACTGAATCCGAATCACCAACTATTGAAAAGATTAAGCAGGCTATATTAGATGCTGGGTTTACGCCAACAAAAGTAACTGTCATCGCTGATGCAAGAATTAAAGAATCGAATTAAACTCTTTGCCATTTTGGCACTAATTTCCTTACTTTATGTACAGAATGCGAATGGCATGGGGATGAGGTCATTAGTCGCTTTACCAATTGATAAAGGCGGCTACGTGATACGATTTTCATATGAAAGCCTAACAGATGGTGAAAGAGATGTTTTTATCTCAAGTGCAGCATATGGCCTTACTAAAGACAAAGCTTTGCTAATCGGAATGCCATACCAAATAACACCTGGTGCAAGAAACCGTGTAGGGGATTTCTCTGTTTTATATCGCCACACAGTATTACAAGATGATTTTTTTTCGGGCACATCAAGATTCGCATTATTGGGCGGTGTAGTTGTTCCTAGTGATAATGATCGCGAACCAGCCATACAAGCAGGGTTTGTCTATACCTTGTTCAAAAATAAACATGAATTTGATATTGATGTATTGTATCGAGAAGGTATAGATAATAGGCCTAGCAATGGCCAATATGATCTATCATGGCAATATCGCTTGTCACCCTCACAATTACCCGATTGGGGGATAGTTTCTCAGTTAAATACAGTAGCAGAACTTAATGGTCGATGGCAGGAAGGTAATGAAATGACAAACCAGGTTACACTCGGTCTACAATGGGTACATCCAAGATGGGTCATCGAAGGGGGGGTAATTAAAAACATAACTAATAACAATGAACTGAGCTTGATATTGAGTACACGATTTCATTTTTAAAGAAGATTAGCTCTAACATCATCGGATTTACGGGATTCATGATGCTTTACAGCTTTTCCAACATTGTCCTAAAGAGTCGGCTTTTTAGTACCTACAAATCGTCCTTTTTCATGTTATTTGTTTAGACTACAACAATTAAAGTTAATGACAGCTGTAGATCTAAATCTACCTTTTTATTGCTCATTATTTGAAAATTATCATGGCCGCTTTGTTGGCAATTGTGATCATAACTTTCTACACTCTGAGGTCAGCTGTATATCATACAACTGACAATCATAGTGATAACGGCTAGATTTCCGCTATGCGAAGACAGCTGTCATGCATACAGCCATCTTTTCGTCATTTTTTTATCTCTGCAGTGGTGCTGAAAAATTATATATTCATCTATTTTAAAATTTTTTATCAATTAAAAATCAAAAAGTGATTGAAACTACAAATTTGTGCCTTTGATGGCCGTTGCTGAAGATAAGGTTGATTAGGCACCGGCTTATACAAAGCAGAGACTAAATTAAGTTGCTCACAAGGGAAGTTTACAAACAAAAATGATGTATAACATTATTCCATTCATGGGAAATAACTGAATCGCCGCTGAAAATCGAAAAAATAACAAAATAAAATGCTTTTTTTACCCTTTAAATATTTATTCGCCTGTCTCAAAGTCAATACGATAGAAAATGTAGATAAAGTTGCTTTTGCTTAACGATTATTTATGTTTCGCAATTAACAAAGCATTCAAACTGTAAACACTTACCTAACCATCCAATAACCTAAGGATATTAGATATTTAGCCACTTTTCCAGGGGTCCAGCCAGCCTTTGCTGTAAATGAATAATTAATGAATAAATCATGAATAATTTTTGCATAAGCTAAATTACTGATAAGACCAGTTTTTTAACCATGGTTTATTTATCGCAAGCGCATAACTATTTACAATCTGATTTAAAAAGAGACTGTAACGTGCTAACCAGCCAAAAAAACTCTTGCAGTTTGTTAATTAAACGGGCAGGTTAGGTGAACTTTTCGTGAATGACTTGTGAATAATTCATGCATAGTTCGTGAATAATAAATTTTGGTGCAATGATGTATGCTTGAATTAAATGATGAAAACACCCCAAGTTTAACCGATGCTCTGATCCCAATAATTGCCCTGATAGTGTTACTTGCAACGGCGGTAAAATATTTTGGCGATAACTCTTCCTATGGGCCGAATCAAATCGCTTTATTGTTGAGCATGGGCGTTGCCATCATCATAGGTTTAAAAAATGGCTATCGTTGGCTGACGATTGAAAAAGCCATCGTGAAAGGCATTTCGCTATCTCTTGGCGCGGTGTTAATACTGCTAACGGTGGGCTCACTCATTGGCAGTTGGTTACTATCAGGTACCGTGCCGACGATGATTTACTATGGTTTGCAAATATTATCGCCGCAATGGTTTTATCCGGCCGCGTGTATTATTTGTGGTGTTGTTGCCATGAGTATTGGCAGTTCATGGACCACGGCGGCAACCATTGGTGTTGCCTTAATTGGGGTAGCGCAAGGATTAGGCTTATCTGTTGAAATTACCGCCGGTGCGATTATTTCAGGGGCTTATTTTGGCGACAAAATATCGCCATTGTCCGAAACCACTAATTTAGCCCCCGCGGTTGCCGGCAGCGAACTTTTTAGTCATATAAAATACATGTTTTACACGACAATACCGTCGATTGTCACCGCATTAATTTTATTCACTTTTCTTGGTTTGTCAGAGTCGCGTGAACTTGCCAATGAAGACATTAACGTGTTGGGCCAGCAGCTATTAGACAATTACTCGATTGGTATCGAAAACCTGTTTCCGCTGGTTATTTTAATTATGTTGGCCATTAACAAGGCCCCGGCATTTCCATCGGTTGCCATCGGCGCACTCGCCGGCGCTCTTTGTGCAATATTGTTTCAACAGCCGTTGATCATGAGCTTGGCAGAGCCCGCGGCAACAACATTCGATGCCAACCTGACCGTAGTATGGACCGCGTTATTCGATGGTGTTGCCATTAAAACTGCCAATGCCGAGCTAAATAACTTACTCAGTGGAGGTGGCATGTCGAGCATGCTTAATACCGTTTGGTTGATTATGTGTGCGCTAAGCTTTGGTGCCGTATTAGAGCGTTTAGGCATGTTACAAACCTTTTTACAGGCCATTCTCAAATCGGTTAAATCCACCGGCAGCTTAATTGCCAGTACAGTGGCAACGTGTATCGGTACCAATATCGTTACCGCCGACCAGTACATGTCGATAGTGATGCCTGGCCGCATGTTTAAAGAAGAGTATAAAAACAGAAACCTGCACCCGCTGGTATTAAGCCGTACTTTAGAAGATTCCGGCACCATCACCTCGCCTCTTATTCCCTGGAATACCTGTGGCGCTTACATGTACAGCGTATTGCTGGTGAATCCGTTAGATTATTTGTTTTATTGTTTCTTTAACATCATTAATCCAATACTGGCGGTTGTTTACGGCTTCATCGGGTTTAATTTAAAACAACTGTCAACAGCCAAGGTTAACAAGCTAAAACAAGCTTTCGCCAATTAATTTAGTTTCGGTATTATGCCAAGTAGCATAAATAATGGCTCATTCTTTGATAGATAAACTTTAATCCCCCTGGCGGGCCATTATTTATTCAGCTTGGTGTAATACCATTTTTAAATTTTCAACTATGATAGGTGTATGAATTCAACCTTATAAATTTCAAATCGTTACAGGACCCAGCTTTGTCTAATGATATTAACAATCAGGTAAAAACTGTTATGACAAATAAACATTCCGCTGAAACCAAGCTTGAGATAGCGTTTAAAGCGTTATTGAAAGAACAAATTGTGCGTTCTCAAGAAGAGCTTATTTATGAGTTGTCGCAGCGTGGTTTTGAGCGCATTACCCAATCCAAAGCGTCTCGTATGTTAGCAAGGTTAGGCGCAGTAAAAACTCGCAATGCCAACAACGATATTGTCTATACCTTGCCGGAAGCGTTGATCGTTCCGAAAGTGAAACAAACAATAGATACTGTGGTTATCGGCATCAAACATAATGATAACCAAATTATTTTAAAAACAAGTGGTGGATGTGCGCCTTTGGTGGCGCGCATGCTTGATACCATGGACGAATCCATCGGCATATTAGGGACCATTGCTGGCGATGATACTGTACTTATTATTCCTGCCAACGTTACCGACATCAATGACGTTAGCGCAACTATTCGACAGTTTTTGCAAATAAAATAGCAATCATGTCCACTTAAGAATGGTCCACTTAAACATGGTCCACTCAAACCAGAGATTATTGAAAATCAGAGCACGGAATTTATTATGAACAAATTACAAACCGAACTGCTGTCGACGTTAACGTCATGTTTATGCCCTCCAGGCGATGGGGTGTATACGGTGAATACCGCCAAAGAGAGAAAACAACAGCTGCAAAAAACCATTTACCCACAAGCCGAACAAGTAGACGTTGCCTGGAAACAATCATTAAACAGCTTGCACAACTCTAACAATGCCGTGATATTAGGCATTGCCTCTGATTGTGGCGGCGGTATTCTTCGAGGCGCGAACTGGGGACCGTTATTCTTGCGCAACACTTTGCACGAACAAGCGCCAGAGCTGAGCTATTTTGATGTTGGCGATGTCAGAGTGAACCCGCATTTGTTGCACGATAAATATTTGAATCAGCCCACCATCAATAATTGCCGCAGTGCTTTTTATCAGGATGATGCAGCCGAATATCCGGTGAGTCCATTATCTATCACCGAACTGGTGGCGGAAAAGTTCTATGCCGCCTACCCCAATAAAGGCTTATTTGGCATTGGTGGTGATCACTCGGTCAGTTACCCGTTAACCAAGGCCTACCTCAAAGCCAAACAACAACAAGGCAAAAAGGTGGCGATCATTCATTTTGATGCCCACACCGACTTGTTAATCGAACGTCTTGGCATTGATTTGTGCTTTGGCTCCTGGTGCACCCATATCTTGGAATACTTACCCACTCCGGCCCATTTAATTCAAATTGGCATTCGTTCCACTGGCATGCCAAAGTCACATTGGCAAGGTAAGTTTGGGGTTACCCAACATTGGGCCAAAGACGTGCAAGAACTTGGCGTTGACGCCATTATTGAAAACATATTGCAGCAACTGCAAGGTGCAGAGGTGGATGAACTTTATGTCAGCTTTGACATCGATGCGATTGACTCTAGTTTTGCCTCGGCAACCGGAACACCAGAGCCGGATGGCCTGACCCCAACGGAAGCAATGGATATTCTATCCGCGTTGGCAGCCAAATACCCAATAACCGGCGCCGATATGATGGAATTAGCCCCGTTTACCGATACCAGTGGTGAAGGCATTACCAGCTCGCAACAAACATTGGCGGTTGCTGCCACCTTATCGGCATTGTTGTTAACGGCAATGTCAAAAAACTAGCTTCCCCCGTAGTCTCGTTGCTCGCAGCTAAAAATTCAGGCTTCGAGCTTCGAGCAGACTTGGTATTGTCAAAGTATAGTTGCTTCATCAAATATCCAGCTCGTAGCTAGCAGCCAGTAGCTAGTAGCTAGTAGCTAGTAGCTCAAAATAAAAAAGCGCTATAACATTGCAAAAAACAATGAAATAGCGCTGATACCCTAGGGAGAGTTTCTTAAATAAAGCGGCTAAATTCTAATTCTAGCCGTCAATCATCAATCCAAATTCATACAAAACACTTTGCTTTGGCTCATTTCTTTGACCGCAAACTTTACCCCTTCACGGCCCATGCTGCCACGTTTTGCGCCACCAAACGGCATCGCATCCAAACGATAATCGGTTGAATCGTTAACCATTACGCCGGCAACATCGAGTTCTCGTGATACTTTCATTGCGGTATTAATGTTACTGGTAAATACCGCGCCATGAATGGAGAAGTCGACATTATTGGCAAGTGCTATGGTGTCATCCAAATTGGTGAACGGGAATAAGCTTACTACCGGGCCAAATGCTTCCTGACACACTAAGTTGTCGCATTCTTTTACGTTATCTAACGCGGTTGGGTAATAACAAGCGCCCTGGCGTTCACCGCCCACTAATAGGTTCGCCCCTGTGCTAACTGCTTGCGCTACCCAGGTCTCGATACGTTTTGCTTCGTTTTCATTGATCATCGGGCCAATGTCATTGCCATCAATTAATTGATCGCCAACGGTTAATTGTGCCGTTTCGGCGATGAACTTTGCTTTGAATTCATCGTATGCGTCTTGCTCAATATAAATGCGCTGTACGCCGATACAGTTTTGCCCTACCGCCCAGTATGAACCGGAGACACAAGCCTCTACCGCCTTTTCGATGTTTGCATCTTTCATCACAATAACCGGTGAGTTGGCGCCAAGCTCCATCGCCAGTTTCTTGATACCGGCATTTTTGGCAATGATCTCACCTGATGCTTCACCGCCGGTATACGTTACCATAGCCACATCTTTACTTGATACTAGCGCCTCGGCAAAGTCTCGGGCATAACCGGTTAACACGTTCACCTGACCTTTGGGCATGCCACTTTCAATCAATACTTCAACCAGCTTTAACGCCGATAGTGGTGCCTGCTGCGATGGCTTTAAAATCACCGAGTTACCGGCAGCCAATGCCGGACCCAGTTTATGGGCGGCTAAATTTAACGGGTCGTTAAATGGCGTTATCGCGACGATAACCCCTAATGGTACATGCTCGTAATAACCCAGACGATTTTCACCACCAGCAAAGCTGTCAAACTTAACGGTTTCACCGGTTAAGCGTGTGGCTTCCTCTGCCGATAGCGTTAGGGTGTTAACACAACGGGTCACTTCCTTTCGCGCGGCAACGATAGGTTTACCGGTTTCCTGTGCTATCAAGGTTGCAAATTCTTCAAGCCGCGCAGTAATTTTCCCGGCAGCAGATTTTAAAAAAGCCGCCCGCTGATGACTCGGCAGAAATTGATTACGTTTAAAGGCCTGTTTGGCACTTAAAATCGCCTGCTCGACATGAGTATTGGTTGCACAGGCGACTTCGCCAATAACGCTATTATCAAACGAATTGATGATTTGCATCGTTTGGCTTGCACCAATCCAGTCGCCGTTAATTAATATCGTATGAGTGTACATTGGCTCTGGCTCATGGTTTTGAGCACATTGTGTTGCTACAGCTTGCATATTATGGTTTATCCTTTCTTAACACTAAGTCATCGTATTCACGAGAATTCAAAATGGCTTCGACAATTACCGGGCCTGTGCCGGCAAATGCGTCATCTAATGCTTGGGCAAACTCGCCCTGGTTAAAGGCTTTCACTACTGGCACACCAAAAATATTATCGCCGCCAATCGTACCGCGCTCGCGGATAGGCGTGCCGTAAATCGGATTACTTTTCTTCTCTTGTTTAATGCGGATTAAGGCCAAATCGTTGTCGGTAAATAACACGAAGACAATTTTTAAATTCTCCCGTACCGCCACCGCCAGCTCACCGGCAGTCATTAAGAAACCACCATCGCCAACCACACTACAAACTTCCACATCCGGGTTATTCAACTTGGCGGCAATGGCCGATGGAATGGCAAAGCCCATAGCTGACCAGCCATTGGTCATTATTTGCAAGCCAGGTTTAGGGGTTGCCCATTTTTGTCCGATCAAATGAATGTGGGCACCTACATCACAAGTCATGATGCCGTTTTCCGGGCATTTTTTACGCAATTCGTCTAACGCTGCACACGGGCCAAACGCACCATTTTGTGGGCTCATTTGCGCAAACATGTCGGCTTTTCTGATAGCCACGGCTGGCATGTCCCAAGTTTTTTCTGCACATTTCACTTTCGCTAATTGTTCTACCGAGTGTTTAATATCACCGAGTACATCACAAGCTAAAGTATATTCACTGGTATCCAGGTCGGTGGCAACAATGTCTAGGCTCACCAGTGGCACATTCGGGATCCAGTCTTCGTAGTTAAACTCAATTTCGTCATAACCAATACTCAGCACTAAATCGGCTTGTTGATGAGTTTGGCCAACGACGTCACTTAAGGCATGAAACAATACGCCAGCATAACAAGGGTGGCTTTCCGGGATCATCCCTTTGGCCATTGGGCTAAGCACTACCGGTACTTTGTGCTTTTCGGCAAAGCGGATTATCTGTTGTTGCACATCGGCAGTAACGGCGCGCATACCAAGGGCAATGACAGGTTTTTTGGCATCGCTAAATAATTGCTGCATTTGGCTAATTATCGCCTTATCGGCCTTGCCTGCGGCGTTTATTTGGTAAGGCGAAATATCTTGCTCTGCAGTTTTTTCACTACTCATGCCTGCGGGTAAACCGATATGCACCGGACCGGGAACGTCAGATAACGCCACTTGTGCGGCATCGAAGATGATCTCGCGCACTTTGTCAGCTTCTAAACGTGTGGTTTTTTTCGTTAACGGGGCAAACAATGCCTGATGGTCAACGTTCATTTGCACAATTCTATTGCGCTTGTCCGCTGCCATTTCATCGGTTAAGGCGATCATTGGTGACCGGTCTAAATAGGCACTGCCAACCCCCGTTGCCAGATTTGTTGCCCCTGGACCAAACGTGCCAAAACACACGCCTGGTACGCCAGTGATACGACCACAGACATCGGCCATAAATGCGGCACCACCTTCGTGAGTTGCCAATACAAAATCGATACCATCGGTGTTGCGCATTGCTTCCATATAATCAACCCAGCCACCGGATGGTACGCCGAATACATGTTTTACGCCTAAATCTTTTAACGCGTCAATTACCTGTTGTGCTACTGTTTTATTACTCATAGTGTTTACCCATTATTAAATCTTGATTTAGCCAGTGCGCTTGCACTTGCCGTATGTAGTTGTTGTATGTTCTTGCTGTTATAAGACCAATTATTTAGCGCGCATTACATCGCTTTTTCATAACCGGAAGCATTACTGTGCGCAGAATTAGTTAATGGATTTAAGCCTGCCATTTGCAAAAAACTGAGTACACTGTCATTAAATTCCTCGGCCCGCTCAAAAAATGCCGAATGACCACAATTATCAAACTCAACCATAAATGAGCCGGTCAGTTGTTCTTGCACTAAACGCACCGCCGCAATCGGAAACAAAATGTCATCTTGAGCACTGATAAACATTATAGGCATGCCGAGACTGGCTAACTGCGCTGGCGCTACTTTTTCATCGGCATAAACGCCGGTTAAATTACTCTTGTCGGTGGCATTAAAGCTGTTTATTTGTTGATACAACACCGCGGCAGCCGGGTTGGCCTGTTTAAAGGCTTTACCAAGTACCCGATCCAGCTGGCTTAAATTGGCGGTATCAACTCTGGCTTGTGCCATAATGGCAGCCACGTCATCGGTTTCGGTAAAACCATGCAACGAATCAGCAATAACCAAACCAGCAACCCGCTCAGGATATTGGTTAGCAAAATTTATCACCGTGCCACCGCCCATTGATTGGCCAACAAATGCGGCCTTTTCGATGTTTAAATGATCAACTAATGCCAGTAAGTCGCTGACAAAGCCAGCACGACCCAGGTTATCGGTGTCACTAGACATTCCAAAACCGCGATGATCAAAGGTGATCACTTGATACGCTTTCGCCAGTACTTCGACTTGCTGATACCAGGTGGCATGATTACCGCCAAGGCCATGGGCTAACACTATGGGTTCGCCTTCACCATGAACTTCATAATAAAATTGATTTGAATCGGTTGCTAAAATCGCCATAATTTTTCCTGTTGCTTGTCACTACCGAACTTTTTATTTCTTTAAAATTGCCGTAATTCTTTCTGGTGGCTCGACCACAAAATCTTTTAATTGCCATTGGTCAAAGGTTTCTAAAATACTGCCCTGCCATACCGATGGTTGATAAGGTTTGTCGGCAGTAATTTGCAGCATGTCTGAATAAAACTCGACGTTATTGCCATCAGGGTCTTTAAACACAATAAAGGTATTGTCCCCTGGCCCATGGCGCCCTACACCTCTGTCTATTTCAATGCCGCGTTCGATCAGCATGGCAGTGATTTGTTTGATCTCATCAATCGACTGCACCTGATAAGAAAAGTGCTCGATGCGTGATTGTTCAGGTTCTTGCTTGCCTATTTGTTCAAATGGTACCTGCAATAATGCTAAATCGTGGTGATCGTCGCTCGATCTCATAAACACCATTCGATCATCAATCCAGTCGGAAATTTCGAGGCCGACAACTTCTTGATAAAATTTAACGGAAGTTTGAATGTCGTTAACTTTAAGGACTAAATGGCCCAGCTTCATCGGTTTTGGCTTATACATAATTTTTTACCTATTCTGCTTTTTTCAATACTAGCGTCATTATCTTTGACGCTTATAACTGCTCGGCGCCTATAGCTGTTCGGCGGTGATGGTATTAATTATTTCACCAACACCTTCGGCACTTGCCCGTAGCACATCACCTGGTTTTAAAAATAAACCAATGCCTTTGCCAACTCCTGCCGGGGTACCGGTCATGATCACATCGCCAGGCTGTAAGGTTAAGATGCTTGATAAATATTCAATTTGCTCAAACAAATCCCAGATAAGTTCACTGGTGTTACCGTCTTGCATTTGTTTGTCGTTTAAAAATAACGCTAACTTCACCTTATGTGGGTCTTCGATGCCGCTTTTCGGCACAAACACCGGCCCCATTGGACAGAAAGTGTCCCAGCTTTTGCCACGAAACCAGTCATGTTTGAATGGGTAGTCGCTACGACGATTTAAGTCTCGCGCGGAAATATCATTGACTACCGTATAACCGGCAATGTAATCGAGCGCATCTTCCGCTTTTACCCGGCGGGCGGGCTTACCAATCACCACGCCAAGTTCCACTTCCCAATCCAGTTTTTTTGTTTCCGGAGGCAGAATCACATCGTCTTTGGTGCCGACCACACTGGTGGTCGCTTTCATAAATACGTAAGGTGAGCTGTCTTCTTTCGCCGCCAAAACGGTTTGCATTTCGGCGGCATGTTCATGATAGTTCGATGCGGTACCAAAAATGGTCGTTGGCTTAAATGGTGCCATTACCTTAATGTTCGCAGCTAGCGGGGTAAGGTTTGCTTTTTGCGTTAATGCAATTTCGGCAAATGCCTCAATATCGGCATTTACGCTTTGCCATTGTTGAACCGCTTCACTAATACTCACGACCCATGCAGGTAAAGTATCAACAGTTTGATTGACGGCTTTATAAGCTTGTTGTAAGTCGAAATATTCGTTATCTAATACAATTGCAGTGTGTGTCACTGCGTTGCTATCTGCGTTTGATTGGTATGTGGCTAATCCATACTTAGTCATGCCAAATTCTCCAAAAGGGTTAATAAATTCAATAACCCTAATGTGCGATTTTTTGGTATATAAATCGACTAAATTTTTACCACCTTGTTATAACTTTTTTGCAATAGCTATTTAGGTGACGTTAAGTCTTGAGATATAACAGCTAACATACCGGCATAAAAAATACATAATTAGCGGGATTTATACCGTGATTTACAGGACGTAATGAATGCCGCGTTCACATGGGTGTGAGAGAGTGGTCCATGGCAATTGTAAGTTCATTCATCCGTGAATTAAAACGCCGGTATCAACATGGAGAGATGATACCGGCGCCAAAAAAGAAAAGGGTTGTAAGTGGGATCGCTATACCATCAGGGTACGGTAAATCATCCGACAAGCGACAATGAATAAGAAACCACCGAATAACAGACTTAAATGTCGTTTATCTAAACTGTGGGCAATTTTAGCGCCAATAGGCGCGGCCCATACCGTTACCGGTGAGATAAGGGCAAAGCCAATTAAATTAACGTAGCCAAAGCTGCCCGGCGGTAATCGCGAATCACCGACTCCTGATACCACAAAACCTACCGCTCCAGGGATGCTAATTAGTAGCCCAAACAATGCTGCCGTACCTACAGCCCGGTGAATAGGTTGATTCATCAGCGTTAAGACCGGCACACTTAAGGTACCGCCACCAATCCCCATCATTGACGATAAACCACCAATCATTAATGGTGGTACTGGCGCGGCAATGCCCCTTGGCACATCGGCCGCTAAGGTAACATTGTCCATCGGCAACGCCATTTTTATCGCAACGAGCAATGCGACAATACCAAAAATGGCCGATAACACCTGACTGTCAACGCTGCTCGCCGCCACTGAACCAATGAATGAACCAACAAAAACCGCCGGCCCCCAGACTTTAATCAAATTAAAATCAACGGCACCTTTGGCGTGATGCGCACGTGAGGATGAAATGGAGGTTAAGATAATACAGGCCAAAGAGGTTGCTACAGCAATGTGCATACGAATTGCCGGGTCGACACCGTATACTCCTAGGGCAGTATCGAGTACTGGCACAATGACTATGCCGCCACCTACACCTAACAACCCGGCGAGTATGCCACCCACCAACCCCGTCACTAACATCATTGCCACAAACGGCAAAATCTCAACTATCATTTCCATCTTATTTCTCACTAACCGTAAACTTAAGGGCAGTATAACCAAGCGATAATATGCACACAATACTATAATATCACCCTTAGGTATAACTAAATGGATATATCCAAAAGCAAAAATAGATGCTTACTCGGCGCTGAAAATAGTTAATATAAGCAACATCTACCTTAGTCATTGGAGCGAATATGTCTAAACCACAATTTACCGAAGAGCAATTACAAGCCATTTCGAACGCACAACAAAGTGCTGATAAACTTAAAGAAAACAATCCTATTCTAGATAGTAAAAGTTTAGATTTAATAATCAGAGAAGCGCGTAGCCATAACGGCTGGTTAGATAAACCGGTGAGTGATGAAACCCTGAACCAACTGTATGACATTGTCAAAATGGGCTCTACCAGTATGAATACTTGCCCGGCTCGATTTATTTTTATCCGCAGCAGCGAAGGTAAAGAGCGGTTAAAAAAATGTTTGGCACCACTCAATGTTGATAAAGTTCTTGCCGCTCCGGTGACTGTGGTAATTGGTCATGACATGGAGTTTTATAAACACATGCCGAAACTGTTTGCCCATAACCCCTCAGCTCAAGCCCTGTTTGAAAACAACGCAGCAATGACTCAGAGCACAGCCTTTAGAAATGGTACCTTACAAGGTGGTTACTTAATGATTGCTGCACGAGCATTGGGCTTAGATATAGGACCAATGTCTGGCTTTAATAACCAAATAGCTGACGAAGAGTTTTTTCAAGGCACTAGCATTAAAAGTAACTTTTTATGCAGCTTAGGTTATGGCGATAGCAAAAAGATATTTCAGCGCTTGCCACGCTTTGATTTTGATGAAGTATGTAGCTTGTTATAAGTAAATAGATATTAAAAGCCGTTAATCAAGTTAAAAAATAACATAACAGTTTTGCTATCAACGGTAAGCTTGTTATATTGTTTTTATACAATAAAGATAAGGACGAATAATGAATCCCGACATGCTAGAGCGCCATTTGGTTGGCCGTTTAAAGTTTAAATACCTGCAATTATTGGTTACCGTAGGTGAGCAACGAAACATATTTAAAGCCGCACAAATTCATAATATGGCACAACCGGCGGCAACCAAAATTATTCGTGATATTGAATCGTCGTTAAATTTAAATTTATTTGAACGGTCATCACGCGGGGTAACCCCAACCCTTTACGGCGAGGTATTAATAAAGCATGCCAAATTGATCCTGTCGCAGGTAAAACATGCCAGTGAAGAGCTATCATCATTGCATGGCGGTTTATCCGGCCGAGTTACTGTTGGTAGTTTATTAGCTGCAAGTGCAACGCTGTTACCCAACGCTATTTCGCGTTTAAAAAAGAACCGCCCAAACGTATCTGTGGCCTTAATGGAAGGCACGGGCGACAAATTGATATCGTCATTAAAAATAGACGATTTGGATATCATGGTGGGCCGTATTCCGGAAATCCCTGATGAAGATGGCATCAGCAATGAAGTCCTTTATCATGAACCAGTCGTAATCGTGGCTCGCGCAGGCCACCCATTACAAGATAGAAAAGACTTAAGCCTCAAAGACTTGGTCGATCAGCAGTGGATTTTACCGCCGCGGGAAACCATGCTGCGCAAAGAGATTGATGGCGCCTTCCACAAAGAAGGCTTGGATGTACCGTCTAATCCAGTAGAGTCGGTATCGATATTAACCAATCGCACCTTGTTAAAAAATACCGATATGATCACCGCCTTACCGCTGCAGGTGGTACTCACCTATGAAGAAATCGGCCTGTTAAAACGCTTAGATATGCCATTAATTATAGAACCGGGGCCAATTGGAGTGACGCTGAGAGCGCAACGCCAGTTACCACCGGCGGCACATTATTTATTAGAAGCATTGCGTGAAGAAGCGGCCAAACTTACTGAACGCTATAAAGATTTATACTAGCGAGCTAGATTCACCCCAGTTGTCACAAAGCTGATCTTTTTATCAGCTTTTTTTATGCCCGTAAGGTATTGACAGTTGTCGTTATAGTTGTAGCTATAACGATTAGGTTGTGATCACGTACCAATCTGCTATAAGACAATTTCGGATTGCTGTGGCACCATCAATCAATATGTCGAATTCAGATTAACAAAAGGTTTTATTATGAAAATATCTGCCCTCGCAGCATTCACTACGCTATCTGCATTATTGCTGCCAACAGCACTATTTGCTAACAACCAGCCATTAGAAAAAATTGACTGGAGTATGAGCTTTGCCCAGGTAAAGCAAAACCAACAACATGCCCCGGATGATGAAATCCCTACCCGTTTAACCTACGAAAGTCAGTTGTTTGATATGGAATTTCATCAGGAGTATTTGTTTGACGATAAAGGCCAGCTGGTCAACATTCTTTATTACAAAGGGTTTAGCAGTGATGCCACCGATTGTGTCAGTGAATATAACCGGGTAAAAGCGGAAGTTGAAAAGCACTATGGCAAAGTAGACGCCAGTACCAAAACCACAAAAGATCTCAGTAATACTGCTGTCGAAGCGTTATGCTCTCATACCTCGGCCGGTGATTATAAGCTTGATAGCAAATGGCAAAATGACAATGCCAACATCAGCTTTGTATTAGATGCCTGGAAAGGGCAGGCGTATATCGGTTTAAGTTATAAGCCGTTGTAATAATCACTTGTAGACTAAATAACCTTGCTTGTTAAAAATCATCTGAGGTATTGAGCAAGTGCTGCCTTCCCCGAATCCAGCTTACTTAGCTAAATATTTAAAGCCATAGTTTTTAATAACCATAGCCAGTTCTTGCTCGGTGATACTGTCGCCTACAGAGGTACGATAATCATTTAAATGCTGAAATTGATTTATTTTAGTTTTGTCGACTTCGTAGGAAAAGCCATTATAGTAAAGATTGTTTTCATCAATGAATACGGTAATTACCTGCTGTTGTTGATGTAACATTAATAACAGCTTATTGGCATTTTCAGGTGGCGCTTGCGGCGTCACCTTTGCCGTTAACAAGCTGGCATCAATAAACATTTTCAATGAGTGAAACGCTTCAAATTTTGCATAGGCGATGGCGTTGGTTTCCGTGTTATTTAACCAAAATATTGACTGAACCTGTGCCGCCGTGTTGGAATTATATTCCACCTTATCAGTTGCGCTTACGTAGCAGCTAGTCGACAATATTGCGGCTGATAAAATTACTGTTTTAAACATATTTAATCCTTTAATTCTTTAATTCTTTAATTCTTTAATCCTTTAAAAAAGTCTAATCACTATTTTTCAGGCAGAGCCGAGCAACATCATCTTGATACTGGCTTATCAATTTTTTCTGCTGATGCTCTTTGGCTACGGCTAATTCTAGTTTAGCCGCTTCACATTTTTGCCGTTGCTTTTTATCGGCGATATGATTTCTGTTTTTTTGATGAGGTGTCATCGCTAAAGCCACAATGGCGGCAGCACTTGAGGCTTCGACATTGCTGGTTTCAATGCCATCGGGAGATGCCATACAGCCCGACAAATTCACCATCAGTATGAAGAGAAAAATCCATTTCATTTGTCTTCCTTATTCCAGTTCCATTAAGTTTGTTGCTGATCATTAGTCAACGCATTTATCTAAAAGTTCAACGTATTCACAATCGATTAACTAGTCATCTGAAATTGTTAAAAATTGGTTAATTCCGTCAATTTCTGGCAAATATCCAAATATTGTTTGTAACTCACTTTGCTACAGCCTTGATTCTATGTGCTTTTCAAATATTGGAATGGTACTTGCTGTATTAGCGAATAATTAAACTAAATGTATACAGGTACTATCAATGAACACCAAGCAACTCGCTCAATTTCGCCTTTATTTTACCGGCGCTGTCACCATCATAATCTTGGCATTATTGGCCTGGCAATTTAGCCATGACGGTGTGCCAAGCCATCATTTGTTACAAAGAGCTGATTTACCGGCAATCTCTAACTGGTGGGGCGCTCTGTTATTACCAACTCTTAGTTGGGTGTTAATTGGCCGAATTAACAACCGAGTAACACTGCAAAATAGCACTGAAAAGCAAAGTAAAAATGAACAGCTACAGTATCCTGCAGCAATAAAATTAGGTTTTATCACGGCATTGATTTACGGTGCCCTACTGTCGATTTTATTTGTTACTGGCCACACGGAAATATCTGGCATCTTGTTTTTTGGCATTGTGTCGATAGCAATATTTTTTAAAGTCTATCGCGAAGAATGTGTACTGGCGTTTATCTTAGGCATGTCGGTGGTGTTTGGCGCCATATTACCCACTATTTTTGCAATAATTATATCTCTTGCCAGCGCTCTGGTTTATCACAGCCTGCGCTTTGTTTGGGCACGCATGAGTTCGTTATTTCTGCGCGCCAATAAAAGTTAAGCCAAAGCCAATAGCTATGCGCTAAATACATCGTGAGTTGATTTTAGCGCGTACTGGAAATGTTACTTCAATATTGCGATGCATATTGAAGTAACAAAAAATAAAAAATAAATTTAAACTTTTTTTGCAATCGCCTCGACTTACTAGTTATTGAATTTAAATAAAACTGATAATTAGGGGTCTCCATGACATTTCCAAAAACATTAATTGTTGCCACCATCTCATCTTGCTTATTAATTAGCGCAGCATTTGCCACCCAATCAAACAGTGCCGACACAGATTACACCATTACTTTGATGAAAGACTGTAACGTAGTTGCCGAGTACGCAATGAATGCAGAGCAAGTAGAAGCATATCAGGCATTGCAGCAAGAAGAGCAAAAGATGCATGCTTTAGAGTTGCCGATCCAAGATTTTGAGCAAGAAATGAAGGAATATACCGAACAAATTGAGCAGTTAACGTCATTGGCAATTCAAGATAACGATGGCAGCCTTTACATCGACAAGAGTTACTTAAAACAACAAGAACAAGTGGTTGCTAAACTAGACAAACTAATGGATGAACATCAGCATGAATTTGATGCTTTAGGTGAACAAGGCAGTTTGATAGGTGCTAAAGCTGAAGACTTTACCGATACTATTGATGGCAGCTTTGACGATATTGATTACAACCAAATGCGTATTGATTACCCAGGCAGAGCCGGTTCTAATTACCAATGTGAAGCGGATATCAGCAATATCTAGTAAGTTATGCTATCAGGTTAAAAATATAAGATGTACTTTATATTTTTAACCTGAGTTCGCTCGGCCTAGAGCTGATACGTTGCAATTCAGCGACAGTTTGAGTCCTCCAAAAAAGCACAAACAATCATCTTCTTTTTGATAACAATAGGGTTCTCTCTACTGCGATTGTTATAGAGCTTACTATTTGGTCCTAAGCGGTCTATTAAAGCTATCCCCTAAAGAGACCATAATAAAATATCATACGACTCTATACAAAATACGCTTTTTGTAAAACATGAGATAAACTATCAACAAATTTAAATTGAGCTATTCCTTATTTAACAAACGCAGGTAGGATGTTTTTTGAAACCTGAGCCAATATAGTGTCTTCCCTATCATGGCCAGTGATCACAACAATTAAGTCAAGCTCTTCAAGCGCTATAATGTGTTGTCCACCACCACCCCAAGCAATTTTTACATCATAGCTTTTATCTCCGACTATCATGTCAGTTTGATACCAGAAATAGCCATAATTAAAGCTGTCGGGTTGCCAATCTTCAGTAGCTTTAGTTATTCCGCTGGTGGCATAAGCTAAATAATTTGCTGAAATAAGTTGTTCGCCATGCATTGTCCTTTATTGATGACCAATGATCCCAACTTAATCATATCGCGTGATGTCATGCTTGCTCTTCCCCCCGCTACAGGCAGGCCACTGAGGTCATTTCGCCAGTTGTAAACATTGATCCCAATCTTGTCGAGCAGTTCATTTTTGATAAAATCTTGAGCGGTTCCTGGCACGACAGCATCAAGTACTTGCATCACCAGTTGCGGATCGGCGCCTTGATACTCGAAGCTCTGAGACTCTGAGGTAATAGGTGCACTAAGCTCAAGAAAAGCCTGAATCTGAGCCAGGCCTTTAAACTCGCTGGGATTTTTCCTGAATTTTTTCAGCTGTTCTTCATTGAAGCGAAGCCCAGAGCTCATAGTCATCGCTTTGTGAAGGGTGATCTTTTCTACACCACCGACAAAATTTGTTGGGTCCAGCTCTTTCAGAAAGCTGACCAGAGGTTTGTCCAGATCAGCCATTGTCAGGTAGCCCAGTTGCATTGCACGGCCAACAACCAGGCTTGTATAGGCTTTGGTGGCTGAAGCTTGCATATGGGGCAGGTTGACGCGGCCGCGCAAATAATAGGATTCAAAGACTAGCTTGCCGTGGCTGGCAATAAGCAGGCTATCGTATTTGCCATGTTTCTTGTCGGTAATCTCTTGCGCCAGCTGCAAAATCATAGCTTTATTGTCGCCATCGACGTCTAATTTACCGACGGAAATATCGTCTTTCCTTTTATCTGGGGCAGTATCGATAAAGGCTTTATCAAGATAAGACATATCCCAGAATGCGAGCTTGGCGTCGGCGGCTGAAACCTCCGGCGCTCGACTATTCGTTACTTTGGCATTTTCTTCGGTATTTGCTGCAACTATATTGCTAACCCCGCTTAATAGCGCAACGGCGATTAAGCTTTTAAGTTTTGATTTGATGTTCATAGGATTCCTCTAATTTTTAAATAACTCTACTCAATGCAACCAACAGTAGGCGCTTTTAGGCGAGTCATGCTTTATATAGTATTACTTTTAAAATAAGCCTTTTTTAACTTATGGATAATTTCTGTGCTCACCCAGTAAATGTTTGGGTTGCCACTTTCTTCGTCGTATCTATTGAAAAATAAATATTTACCATCCGGAGTCATAGTAGGACCTGATTCTCTATAATTAGAATTTGCTGCATTCCCAAGGGTAATTGGCGTTGACCATGTTCCGTCTTTCTTCTTAAAGCAGACGTAAATATCCTTGTCTTTGGTTTTATCATTTTCTTTATGGGCTTCTACCAACAAAAAATCTTGAGAAGGGGAAATAAAACCTACTGAACCATAAGCAATTCCAACTTCGTGTACTTCGGGAAATTTGCCATTTTTGTTAGGTGCATAATACATTTTTCCCTTTGACTCATTAACATAATAAAGGTCCCCGTTTTTGGCTTCAGTCGGCTTAACAACGTCATCATTATTGATAGGCGAGTCAATTAGTATTGCATCGCTCCAGGAATCCTCAAAACGGTTTACATACCAAATTTTAAGGGGAGCTATAGGGTCGTAAGTTGCAAAATAAATCCTTTTGCCGCTATGGCTGACAATTGCGCCAAATTCATCACTTATCTTGCCTTTGGTAAAATTTGCTTTTTTAGGTTTAGTCCATTTTTTGTTTTCGAGTTTTGAGAAATACACATATGAATGACCATTTACTGTAGGCGAAAAATACATTTCATCTAAATCAGGAGAAAAAGAAACATCACCTTCATATACTCCATCCACTGATACAATTCCAGGTGCAAAAACTTCAGGCGTTAAACCTGGTGGCTTTTGTCCAAAATAGGGACCTTCTAAGATTGGAAAATTAGTATCGTTTTCAATATCTGCTTGAGCAAAGAAAGTGTTTAGTGATAAAGCACATGTCAATATCAATAATTTCATTGTTTTCATTTTTTCTTCCTTTTGTTACTGGGGTTTGAGGGTCTCAATAATCTGTGCATCCACCCAGTAGATATCTATGTTTCCCTTGTCATCCATGCCTCGGTTGAAGAGTATGTACTTGCCATCAGGGGTGACGCTGGCATAGAAATCCTCTTTATCGGAATTGACCTTGTCGCCCATATTGATTGCAGGTCCCCATGAACCATCCTTTTGTCGGTAACTAATAAAAAGATCAGAGCCTCCAAAACCGCCTTCTACCTCGCTATCCCAAATCAGGTAGCTTTCGTCTGGCGCGATAAAAGGATGGGCTGTCCATTTGCCCGCGTTTATCGCTTTGTTAAGCGGCTTCGGCTCTTCACGTTCGCCATTGATTAATCGGGAATAACGAAGAACACCATCCCCCTCTCTAGTCGCTTCGTCAAAAACATAAGTGCCTTTTGTGGAAGCCGACAAGCGCATAATATGCCAGTCTTTGCGGTCAATCATCGGCCCAAGGCTTTTGCGTTCTGACCAGCCATCGCCGATGCGATCCTTATAGCCTTTTGCCATATACATGCGCTTACCGTCCTGCGAGAATACGATTTCACCACTCCGCGGGAATTCAATGTACTTCTTCCAGACATTGTTTTGCTGTCGGAAGCCGATAACGGTGGCGCTTTTGCGGTTTGTAGTGAAGTAAAATTCTTTCATGCCGGGAGCAAATACGCCCTCAAGCTCCCAGCCTTCTTTGGAGATGATGCCAAGTGCAAAAGGCTCTGCCACCATGCCCGGTGGCTTTTGCCCCATATAGGGGCCTTCCAGTTTTGGAAATTCATCGTGACTATAACTACTACTGCTCATAGTTAGAATAAAAAGCAGCAAAGCGATAAAAATATAGATACGGTTCATGGTTTATTCCTTATCTCTTGTTAGGTTTGATAACCAAGTCACACTGCGTACGCCAGTCATAGGAAACGCTCGCTGATGGTCAGCAGATTCAATCACTACATGCGCTAAAGATAAACTCTTATCGTTTCTCGTTTTCAACATAGTAATCAGTTTCTCGGCATGCTCGCCCAACTCCTTCTCCAATGTGCCGTAAGAAACAAAAACGTTGGCATTAAAGCCTTTACGTTTTAATGCAGCATTAGATTCAAGCTCAGTTAAATAAGGAATGTCGCCCTTAAGCGAAGGACTACCCAGGATGTAGTTTTTAAAGGTATCGGGTTGTGTCATTAATACGTAAGCGCCAAATTCACCGCCAGCGGAAAAACCAAAATAAGTGCGACTGCCGGGGTCGGTTCGGTAGTTGTTTTCTATATATTTAATGACAATTTTACGAATAAAACCCAGATGATTACCGGCCTGCCCCAACTGATATTTAGCTTGAACTTCTGGATTGCTTGCCTTCCTCATTGAATAATCTCGAAATCTGCTGACATGTGCCCCATGCTCTTTCTTTAAATCTTCATTTATATCTTTTTGCCAGGAAATTCCGACCAAAATAACGTCTTCCATCAGGAATGCTGTGGCAGCAGATAACATTTCGATATGCCACACGGCATCAGTAAAATAAATGACAGGATATTCTGTGTCTTTGTTTTCTCCATACCCCTCTGGCAGTTTTATATAAAGTTCATATTGCCCGCCAGATTTAGTATCCTGAATAGGTACTACCTGTGTGCCTGGCATTTCGTATGATTTTTGCTCACTGGCATTAACGCTGATAAAAGGTAGCAAAAACAAAATAACTAAGATTAAACTCTTATTCATATTCATCAATTTATCTCTTCCGGTGTTTCTCAAGGTTATTGGCATGGTATGCATCAATTAACGTTCGCTGTTTTAAATATAATGGAGAAATTAAATTTAAACGGATCGAAATTAAAATACTTGACGTTACCATGACTTTTAACTGACGTCTTACTGACAGCATAAAAAATACAATACTATCAATCAGTTAAATAATTTAGTTTAGCTAAAGTCAGAGGTGTGCTAAGGTAATCAATCTCGTTTAGACTCACTTTTGAGCAGCAGTTTTCATCCTGAATAGAGGTTATATGGCAGAGCAATATTGGATTGGTGATTTTTTTATCGATTTAACTCGGAATCAAATCACGCAGAAAATGCAATCTAGGACGATTCCGCCTAAAGCTTTAGCAGTGTTAACCTACTTGGCTGAAAACCAGGGAAAGGTGGTTAGCCATGACGCATTGTTAGCGAAAGTCTGGCAAGACACCGTGGTATCACCTAATACACTACAAAGAAGCATCGCCCAATTAAGAAAAGCATTGGGTGACGATAGCAAAGTTCAAGTCTATATTAAGACCCATGCTAAACAGGGATATAGTCTGGAGTGTGATGTTCGATGGCATGATAGTGTCGACTCGACAAATCATGAATCGGCCAACCTCAATAATTCCCAGGAAAATGTAGTCGACGAACCCCCAGTTAGTGAAGTCAATAGCAGTGAAGCCCATAGCGATATTAATACTGTCTCTAATACAGCAGCTAGGCCAAAACCTTCGAGTTCGGGTTTTAAACCGATTTCTCTCATCTTTGGCTTAATGATTCTGGCTATTATTGGATATCAGTATCTCGCCCCTGAGCAACCTGCGCAATTGTCCTTTGGCGAGTTACGCGCACTGACCTCAACTGACAGCAAAGAACTCGCTAGCATCTATTCACCTGATGGTCAGTACGTGGTTTTCCATCGTTATTCACAAGAGTTTTGTGTTAATAATATCTGGGCAAAAAATACCAAAACACAGCAAGAGTCTCAGCTAACAAATAACTTTGATTCATATGGCAGCCATAGTTTTTCTAAAGATGGCAAGAATCTGGTATTTATTAAAACGGGAGGCTGTAGTGAACCAAACACGCAGAAAAAATGTTATAAACTGATGAGCTTGGATTTTAACAGGGCACTTGGGGCGCCTCAATCTCCGAGTGTATTGCTGGAATGTAAAAATTCTGCAATACGAAATCCTAAATGGTTAAATAATAACAATATCGCTTTATTACAGAAGTTTTCGGATCGTTGGAAGTTAATCAGTTACTCGGTAAATAAAAATAAAAGCCAAGTCCTATATGCGCTCGATAATGGCAATATAATCGACTATGACTATTCGGTCACAGACGATTTGATTGCACTAACCAGTTTTCATAATGATGGCCATTATTACATTGAAGTGCTCAAAGCAGATGGTCAGCTTGTATCGAGTCACCGAATCAAATATCCGAAAGAAATAGCAAATTTCAGGCTTATCTATCCCAATTTTTCTCCGTTAAAAGAGCAACTCATTTTTAGCACCGGTAGACAGCTTTTTACCCTATCTCATGACGGCCAAGTAGCTAATATCAGCTTGCCGCTTGATGAACCTATGGGATCGCCTACATTTCATCCTGATGGCAATCGAATGATTGTAATTAAAGGGCAATACGATAGTGACATTGTATCGATGCCCTTATCGCAGATAAAGAAGGCACAAATAGCACAGCCACCAACAGAAAAGGCGCAAAGCAAGCAAAACAAGAATCTCTCAGTGCTAGAACGCTCGATAGTCGCTGAAGACAACGCCATATTACAGCCCAATGGCGAGCTAATCGCTTACAAGTCGGAACGTTCAGGAGAAGAACAACTTTGGATAACCGACGGCAAAGGTTCACAACAACTCACCCACTTTCCTATGGATACTTATTTATCTGGAATGGATTGGGCGGCAGACGGTAAAAGTCTTTTAGTTAATGCCAATCACACTCTAACTCAGGTAACTCTGGATTCAAATCAAAAATCCTTTCCATTGGAATACCCTGTTGTTCAACTTTTCCAATGGGATAGTAAAAACAACAGCGCTTTATTGCTTTTACGTGTCAAAGGGATATTAAAATTCGCCGAGCTCAATTTAACTAACTCCGAGACTCGTATTATTAATGACAAGAGGGTTAATTGGGCACGAAAAAGTGAAAACGGTCAATTAGTCTACACCGATCACATGGCCAGATTTTGGCAGCCTGGACCCGCTGAAGATCAGCTTATTGAAGCGCTAGATGGTCAAGGACGCGCAAAGCAGCCATTCGTGATAAAAAACAATGTCATTTATGGTATCAATGACGACTTGCAATTGTGGTCGTATGCTCTTAATGAGGAACTATTTGAAATCATCACAGAGTTACCTAACAATGTAGATCATTTAACCGACATAAATCAGACTCAGCTTTTGATGACAGTCGAGGTTTCCTCAAGAAAAGAAGTGGTTGAGCTCTCTTTAAGCGAGTAGAGCAATTCAAAAAATATCGCCGATTTTATACTATTTTGTGGAGACTCTACAATTGTCGTAGAGATACAACAGGAGGTGTTTATCTTATGTTTCACTGTCTGTTGTAGCTTCTTGCAGTGGAACTTCAGAAAGCACTCCCTCGTAATTTGAAGTGAACCTACACCTTAGAGATTACTGACAAATTACTCGTTCTTCAGGTACAAACTCTATATTGGTACTTTCTCTAACTTCAGCAGTAGCGACGTCAACGCATAAATAAACAGTTTGATTTGAAGCTTGGTAGTCTGCAAAATATAAAGAAACAGGGATTATCCTTTCTTCGCTAGACGAACTGTAGTAATCAAATGTGTGGAAAAACGCCGAAACGTCAATATCAATTTGAAACTCGTAGTCTGCACTAAAAATAAAGTTAGCTATCCCTTGCGCTGTCATTTGAGCATAGCATTCATCCGCAATCTCATCTGTTTTAATTAACTCACCATTTAATTGGCAGTGTGCTGGGTGAGCGGTTGTTGTCGTAATAGTGCCATCTCGCGACTCTAGCCTAGACTCTAGCCAAGGCGAACCATCGTCATCGGGATATATTGATGTCCCCTCCATCGTCGGCAACGTATAAATTACTTCCGATATATCAGATGCAGAGACATTATAGTCATTATTTTTGAAATATATCCTCTCAAGGTAAGAGCCCGAGTTCTCATACCCATCATAATATGGCGAGGATTTATATAAAGAATCATAAAAGGTAACGACAATCTTGTAAGGATCTAGTGTTGCAGATTCTTCGCTCTTTTCATCTGATGAGCCACAACTAGATAGCACCATCAATGCTACGGTGATTAGTAACGATTTTTTCATAATAGGCAATCTCCTTTGCTAGATTCGTGTTCAATTAGTTAGAGAAAGTAATGAAGGCTCAACGACTATAGTTCACTCACTATAGTCTTTTAGTCCTGAATTAAGTCGACTAATCAGTCCCCCATTTTATAATCCAACTGTACTGTAGTTGTTGCCTCTACAGGTACACCATTTTCAAATTTAGGGGCGTAGCGCCATTCTTTTAAAGCTTGCAGGCTTGCTTTATTAAATGTCTCTTTATTTGAAGTCGCGAGAATAAGGGGATCTTTCACCATTCCCTGTTTATCGATAGTAAACTGCAACTGCACCCAACCTTCTTTACCTCTTCGGGCTGCCGAAACAGGATAAACGGGATTAGAGCGAAATAATGGGGTTTGCTCTTGAGAGTCATTCCACGGTTTTAACGCTCCAATGGCGATACAGTGCTTCGTCGCCTGCTCTGATTTCCGGACTCTTTCGTATAAATTCACTAATTGTGCTCTAGCCACTAGCTCATAAGGATGGGAATATTCTTTAATTTTTTCATATTGCTCAACGTTTTGTTCAAGCAATTCAATGGCTTTATGTTTACGATTATTCGCAATATGGTATTTAGCCGCCCAAAATCGACTCTCAAGCAAACGCGCATCGTCGGCTTGGAAAATTTTACTCAACGCCTGATAACTTTCAACGAGTATTCTCGACTTTTTAGAACCCAACCTTAGATACTTCTGACCAGCTTTCATCTGTAGCTGCATCCTTACAACGTCATTGATATCTTTGTTATCTTTAAGGCTTTTCAGCGCTTCACCGAGAATCTTAAAAGCTTGTTTTTTCTGTTTGTAAGGTAAACTTTCTGCCAGCATTATACTTAATTCGGTAACTTCTACCGATGATTCAGCAAAGTGTTGGTTATAGATAATCAAGGCTTTATTATAAATATCCTGTTTAATTTGCCAGTCGTACGGCTTCAACTCAGCGGCATAATTGATTGCCAATTTGGCGCAGTTAATATGCTTATCTGAATAAACTAAACAGCCTAATCGATAACTTTCTTTGGTAAGCTCGGCAAATTTCTCAAACTGATTTTCCTTTAGTGCCTTTTTATATGCGCCATAGACCTGGTTAAATTCTTTTTTTAACTCTTGGTTTCGCTCATCAGTTGCTTGGGCATTAGCTCCACCAATGTTGGTAAAAAAAAGCACTGAACAGATAATAATGGGGGTGATAAAAGCTTTCATTCTGATCTCTTTATTTTTATTATTATTTAATCCAAATTAATGAAAGTTTCGACTAAATACTGATAAAAATAAAGTTACATGTTTTGATATCAAAATCAACGACTCAGCTAAGATTGATACAAATTTACACAGAAATGATATTAAATTGACGCTGAAACGACATTGAATTGATAATGGATTTACATCAATTGATTGGATTAGAAAGATAAAGTCTGCGGTAACTATACTCACAGACCCGTTGATTAACCATTGAAGCGCTTAACGTTATTCAATTTGCGCCAGTAAATCGGCCATCGATTGTGGGCCTTCTACGATGGTACTGGTGTAGCTGTCGGCAAACTCATTAAGTTTTAAGGTGTAGTTGTAGCCAATTGGCAGGCCTCGTTTTTTTCCTGCCGCTTCCATCGCTTTTTCCGCTTCGTAATTAAATGGTGGGCTGATGCTGACAAAATCATAACTGTCGCCGGAGATTTTACGGTACCATTTCATTGGGGGCTCGTTGATCTCTTTAAACACTTCTTCCCATTCGGTCATGTATTTAATGAATTCAACGTGTTTTCCCGGATGAATTTTCCATACGGTAATGGTGTAAATGGCGCTTTGATCGGCAACGGCTACCGCTTGTGTTGAAATAAAACTACTGGTTAGTAGTAACATAGTGAGCAAAGCTTGTTTAATGGTCTTTATCAATGTCATTTTAATGTCCTTTCTATTCTGAAATAAAAATAGGCCCTAGTAACAACCGTTATTAGAGCCTAAATTTGATGTACTGCTATCGACTAAAATTCATCGGTGAATTGAGCAAAACAGAAAACATCCCTGTTTGTTTTGCATTAATTCATCCCTGAATTGAGCAAAACATGTAACATCCCTGTTTGTTTTGCATTAATTCATCCCTGAATTGAGCAAAACATGTAACATCCCTGTTTGTTTTGCATTAATTCATCCCTGAATTAAAAGTTATAGCCAAAGGTGATACCAACGGTACGAGGTGGCTTGTAAGAGTTAAATACGGTGTCATCCATAGCGGCATAAACCGTAGTTGAGGCAACGTTTAGCTCATCGGTAAGGTTTTTCGCCCAAACTTGCACTGACCAGGTATCTTCCCAGCTGCGTAACATAAATACTGCATCGAGGTTGGTTTCTGAACCAACTTTGGTAAGTGGGTCGTTTGAGTTATCGAAGAAGTACTCATCTTGATACTGGTAACTGACACTAACACTGGCTTCGGCGAAGTCGCCCATTTCCCATTCGTATAAAGCGTTTAAACTAAAGGTATTTTCCGGCGTACGGCGCATTTTATTGCCTTTCAGGTTCTCACCGTCAACTTCAAAGTCTTCAGTAAACTCTGAGTCGATGTAGCCGTAGCTACCTTTTAAAGTTAACCCTTCGGTCACTAGTGCGACAACTTCTAATTCTAAACCTTTTACTTCACCAGTACCGTTAAATACTTGCAAGTTATCTGGCGTAGTTTCACCGGTTTCAACCCAAACTGTAGTTTGAATATCGGTATATTCAGTGAAGAACAGCGCACCGTTTACTTGTAAACGGTCTTCAAAACCGCGTACTTTAAAACCAGTTTCGTAGTTCCAGGCAGTCTCAGGGTTGAAGGCAATAACCGCTTCTTCCGCTTTTTCCATGCCTTCACCGTTAAAGCCACCAGCTTTATAGCCTTTAGCTACCGATACATAGTAAAAAGTATCATCGGTTGCCTGGTAATCAACATTCAAGCTAGGTGTCCATTCTTCCCATGCATCATCCGTTTCAAAAGCATAGCCGTCGAATACCCAGTTGCCATCTATATCAATATGGTGTCCACAACAGTTATCAAAACGACGACCACCGGCAGTACCAGAGAAATCTTTTTCATCACGGCTCCAACGTAAACCAGCGGTAACCGATAATTTGTCGGTTAATTCATAACTTGCCTGACCAAATACCGCATAGCTGGTGGTTTCATTTAAGGTAGTATTATCAATAATGCCTGTCGTGGTACCCCATTGGGTATCAAACCAGTAATCAACCTCTTCTTCACGATCAATTTCTTCAGTCATATAGAACACACCAGCTAACCAGCCTAATGGGCCATCGCTAGTATCTGCCAAACGGAACTCTTGCGAGAACTGCTCAGACTCTTCAGCCTTAAGAGATAGCCATTGATCATCCGGCTGTATTAAGGCTAAGTCTTCCTGGTTTTCAACGGTGTTGTCTGCACATGGGAACACATCACCAGTACTCCAGTCACCACACCATTCAAATTTTTGTGAGGTATCAACAAGACCTGCTGCTGCATTTTCATAAATGCTGTAATCGTTATCACGATAAGCGGTAATCGAGGTTAAGTGACCAATACTTGTGGTGTAGTCAACCTGTACCGCAAACGTTGTACTGTCTGACTCTTCATCGTTATCAACACTGCTTAAATCTTCACGAGGATCGTCACTAATGAAGGCTTCATTTCGACCCGCGCTATAACCAATATGCTTAATTTTTGGCACGCCATCAGCAGTCGAAGTAGCTGCGGTAAAAAGGATCTCCAAGTCGTCGCTTGGTGTATATAATAATTGGCCACGAACCGAAGTACTTTCTGCGACGTCGGCATCATTGCCAGTGTGGGTATTTTTACCGTAACCATCACGTGTTTTGCTAGTTACTGCAATTTTACCGGCAACATTATCTGAAATAGAACCGGTAACATAACCTTTAGCTTCAAATAAACCGTAATCACCAACAGTTACCTCAGCGCTGCCTTCCATGTCACCATCAACAGGGCGTTTGGTGATAAAGTTAACCGCACCACCGACTACGTTTTTACCGTAAAGGGTACCTTGCGGACCACGCAGTACTTCAACACTTTGTAAGTCGTATAAATCCATTACCGCGCTAGTTCCGCGAGAAATGTATACGCCGTCAATATACATACCAATGGCTGCCGCGGCACCGGCACTTTCGATATCACTACCAATACCACGCATGAATAATTCAGGCTCGGCCGAATTATAAGCGTTCATTTGAAAACCAGGAACGCGGCTTGAGATATCTTCTAAGCCGTTAATGCGTTCTTCTTTGATTTGATCGGCACCAAAAGCAGAAACGGCGATTGGCGTAGATTGTAAACTTTCCACTTTATGACGAGCGGTAACCGTGACATGCTCAATTGCTAATTTTTCATCTTCAGCAGCAGTGGTGGTTGCAGCTTCTTCTGCGAATGCCGAAAGGCTTGATAGGCCAAATGCCAGGGCAACGCTAAGTGCGATTGGACTGTGTGTGGTTCTAACTTTAGAGGCTTGTTGCTTGCTCATCTTTCGTTTCTCCTCCCTGACATCAGGGAATTGTTTATTATGCTTTTATGAATAAATGTCTCTGTTAATGAACTTATTATCTAGTTATTGTTCATCTACACTTACCCTAAAGCAGCGAACCATATATTAAAAATAATTAAATTCAGTATTGATATATACTTTTCTGTATACCTGATTTTCTCTACTTACCGTCCCCACAACTGAATTAAACACTGACATTCAATTAGTTACAGTAAAACAAAGACCTTTTTTCAATACTGTTATTTTTAGGTTCACAGGAAATTACTTTCCTTTAGTTCATGTTAATTGTTTATATGCAGTTACAAAACCCTTTTTTTTGTTTGATCCCTCCCTAATCACCCTCCCTAATCACCCTCCCTGGCCCGGCAGGATAAGCACATCTCTTTACAAACTTAATACCATCCATGGTAGTTTGCATTCCTTCATCCCTGAAGTAAAAAAAGGCAGCCCTTAGGCTGCCCATAACAAGAGTAAAGTGAAGCTCTGACTATAAACCGACAACCAGAACAGCAATAACACCGACTGGGGCAATGTAGCGGATAAGGCATAACCAAGGGGCAAACCACGAGGAATGTTCAGTCGAAAACTCGCTTTTAACCACTTGTTTTTTTAGTACCCACCCCGCAAAAATAACAATCAATAACGCGTTAATTGGGATCATAATATTGGCAACCGAATAATCCATTAAATCGAATAAGGTTTTACCACTAAAGGCATCAATGAAGCTAAGCGGTTTAAAGTCACTCAACAGGTTAAATGACATTGCTGCGCCTAAGCCAAGCACCGCACTTGCTGAGCCGGCCAATAACGTCGCCTTAGTGCGGGTAAATTGATATTTATCGGATAAGAAGCGCACCAAACACTCAAGCATAGATAACGCGGTGGTTAACGCCGCTCCTGCCAATAAGAAGAAGAATAACAGCCCTACCCACTGGCCACCGGGTAACTGACCAAAGGCGACAGGTAAGGTTTCAAAAATAAGCCCGGGGCCACTCGATGGCGTTAAATCAAAAGCAAAGACGAAGGGAAATATCGCCATCCCGGCAAGTAATGCCACTAAGGTGTCGGCAAACGCGACGGTAAGCACAGATTTGGGAATCGAGATATCTTTTGACAGATAACCCCCATAAGCCATTACGCTGCCGGCGCCAACGCCTAACGAGAAAAATGCTTGCCCCATCGCGGCTAACACCACATCGGCATTAATTTTTGACAGATCCGGGGAGAACAAATAACTGAAACCTCGGGCAAAGTCGCCGGCAATGGCGGCATAAATCACCAAAAACACCAAGATCAAAAATAGCATCGGCATTAGCAGTTTTACGCTCTTTTCCAGACCATCTTTTAAACTTTTTGAAATGATAAACATGGTGAGTGCAATAAACGCTAAAAATAATGAGATACTTTTTACTGGCGAGCCCGCTAACGATTGAAAATAAGACTTTGATGCTGCACCGTCAATGCCGTCAAATTTATTCACTAACGATTGCATGGTGTAATCTACGGTCCAGCCGGCAACGACAGAGTAATAGGATAAGGCGATGAACGGGATCAACAGACTTAACCAACCAATCAGTTGCCAGCCTTTATGGGCAGAATTTTGCTCGCTCAGGAATTTAATGGTGGAAAACGGGTCTTTTTGACCTTGCCTGCCTATCATCAATTCCGCGATCATAATAGGCGCGGCAAAACACAACAAGATTAATACATAAACCAAAACAAAGGCGGCACCACCGTTGGTGCCAACCACATAGGGAAAACGCCAAATATTACCTAACCCAACGGCAATACCGATAGTCGCTAGCAAGAAACTTGATTTGGAAGACCAAGTCACCGCCGGGGTTGCAGAAATACTCATTGTTCACCTCGTTGTCATTATCATTATTGCAGTTTTAAATCAGGTTGTTGTGTTAATTTGGCGCTAAACGCGCCTAGGTTACCGCGTGCTTTTGGTTAAATTCAGCTTGCTTATAGGTTTGTTCTTGCATAATCACTTTCAAGCGAGCAACAGCATCCCACACATCGACAAAACGTAAATACAATGGCGTTAAACCAAAGCGTAGTGTATCAGGTGCTCTAAAGTCGCCCATAACACCGGAGCCGATAAGCGCTTGCACTATCGCATAACCATCTTCGTGACTCATCGCAACTTGGCTACCACGACGTTCGCGCTCTTTCGGGGTGATCAACTTAAAACCAAATTCGCCACATTCTTGTGCAACTAACTGGATGAATAAATCGGACATGTTCAGCGATTTTTCGCGCAGTGCCTGAGCATCCACTCGCGCAGAAATATCAATACCAATTTCAGATAGCGCCAAACTTAAAATAGCCTGGGTACCAGATAACATTTGGTTAATATTATTCGCCGGACGGTAATCTTGTTCAAAGGCAAAGGGCGCGGCGTGCGAATACCAACCGGTTAATGGCTGTAAGGCTTTACCTTGGTGACGTTTAGCACAGAAAACAAACGCCGGGCTACCCGGACCACCGTTGTAATATTTATACGTACAACCTATGGCAAAATCGACATTACAGGCGTTTAAATCAATAGGTAAGGCGCCACCACTATGGCATAAATCCCAAACCGAAATGGCCCCACATTGCTGGGTTTTCTCGGTAATGGCTTTCATGTTTAATAACCGGCCGGTTTTGTAATGCACCTGAGTTAAACAAACCACAGCAACACTATCATCGATGGCATCTAAGATACCTTGTTCGGTTTCAGCAAACACCAGTTCATGTTTGTTGCCGAGTAATTTAACCAGACCCTGGGCGGTGTAATTGTCGGTAGGAAAATTACTGCCTTCCATGACGATTTTTTTACGATCAGGATTTAGCGTTAAGGCCGCAGCAATCACTTTAAATACGTTTATACCGGTAGCATCTGTTACCACAACTTCGCCGGCATCGGCGCCGATAGTCGTTGCCAACTTGTCACCTATGGTTTGACTTAAGGTGAACCAACCATGAATATTCCAGCTTTTAATTAAACTGGTGCCCCATTGGTCCAACACCACTTCTTCAACCTTGCTCATCGCTTTTTTCGGCATCGCCCCTAACGAGTTACCACTCATGTAAATATCATGCTCTGGTAAACTAAATTCATTACGGAAACTGGCTAATTGATCTTGCTTATCTAATTGAAGACAATATTCTCGATTGATTGCTTGCATCTTGCTCTCACGGCTTAAAATAGTTGCCATCATCTTATCGATAAAAGTAATAACTTAAAAATAACAATAGACCACAAAGGTATATGTTTTTAGTTATAACCAGGAGCATTTCGTCTAAATAAATTCAGATCTATAATTGAGGTTGAAACCCCGCCAACCAAAAACCCCAGTACAAGACTGGGGTAAATTTTTAAATCACGCTAGCAAACTAAAATAATTTATTTTCGTGGCGGCCAAACCTCTTTCGGCATGTCAAAAGAAGGCTCGCCTAATACCGGGCTAGACAATACATAGATGCCGTGATTGGTGAATAACCAAAACAGGTTTCTGTCGTATTCTATGTAAACACTGTGCGATAAATTACCGCGGGCATAACTTACTACTCGTTCGGTATTAAATGGTGGTACAAAGTAAGCGGTGATCTCAGGGTTGTTAACATCACTTACATCGAATACTTGCAAACCGGCATTGTAGAAATTAAACGGCAAAATGTTGTCTTTTGGCGTGCCCGGTTGGGTGTAATAACCGGTACGTTTTGGACCAAAGCTGCCTCGGCGTTGACAAAAGTCGGTAAATTTTGCATCAGCCGGTGGTTTAGGACGCGGTAACACACCGATTTTAAATGGCTTCTTCGGGTCGTTGACATCGATCATATGCACGTCTTTGTACGGTTCAAAGCAGTCTTCATTTAGTGGGTAGCCGCTAAAGTAAACAATACCGGTTTTCTCCACTTGCGACACATCGATAAAGTCACCTTCGGTGCCGGCGACACTTGGGGCAAAGTTCAAATGGCTTACCACTTTCAAATCTTTACTGTCGGTAATGTCCACCACATAAAAGCCTAAACCGCCCATTGCCGCATAACCGTATTTACCACCTTGCTCCACCGGAGTTGGAATAAATAATGACATACGAGCGCCCATCCATGAAGTGCGATTTCCGACACGAACATTGTCTTTAAAGGCTTTTTCATGTTCTTCATCGAAGGCAATTTGCCCAGGAACGGTTAACTGATCTAAAAACTTAGGGTTGGCGGGATCTGACATATCCCATGACTGATAACCGGCGGAGTATAAGTCATTCGGGTATTCGGTTAATGCATAACTGGCGTCAGGCGCGGCTGCCACATACATGGTATCGCCACCAAAGTAAGCTGGCAGGTCACGCACACCGGAACCTTGTTGCTGACCAATAGGAGCATCAGGATGCTCTACATCTGTGGTGCGCTCGGCAATCAGCTTCCAATCTTTTGGCAATGGACCGTTCATTTCATAAACTTTAAAGCCTTTTAAGTGGTTAGATTTACGAATGGCTTCCACTTTATCCGGTTGCGTGCGTTTGTTTTTCAGCAAGCCAAAACGACGTACTTCAAACCCTTGCACCATAATATTTTTACCCAGTTTCTTATTCCACTGAATCGAAGCGGCACCAAACATATCGGTTTCGTCATATGGGTTTTGAGCCACCTCATCGGCACCATTGGCGCCCCAGGTATGTCCACGGGTTAATAGTAACTCGGCCTTTTTCGGGTTGGTGATATCAAATATTTTCAGATCACGACGTACGTACTGATAGAGATAACGACGACCATCAAAGTCGACAATGTTTTGCCAGGTATGAAATGGCTCAACCGTGATTGGGTAATACGCCTCAATTTTCATATTTTTGATGTATTGCTCGGTATCCCAGTAATCCAGCTCACCGTCAAAAGTGTAATTACCATGATAATCTCGGGTTGCTGGCGGATGAGTAAACTCGCCAGTTTTTTTGTTCATCCCATAGCTGCCTTTTTTTGGATCAGGCGGCGTTTTATCCACACTTAAACTGTCGGCACGGGCAACCCACTTATCTTTAATGTTGATGTCTTTTGCATCAACCTGTTCGGCACAAGCGCTGGTGGTTAATAATACAGATGCCGCAATACTTGAGAACGCTAAAGGTTTAAGTATATTGCGCCATGAATAAGATGTTTGTTCTGTCATAATTCCTCACAAGAGTTTCAGTAACCGTTGTTGATATAAGCTTAGTGATAAAAGTGTAGTTACTGTTTTTTATCTTTCTCGATTCTAGAAAACTTTAACATAACAAGATAATAACAATATTAAGTATAGACATAACAAATAAGATATAACGCAGCCAATATATCCACAGCATTATTACTCATGTTGATGATTAGTCTTACTTTGTTATTCTATATTGATACCATATTGCCTTATTTTCATCGCTACCTTATTGTGCGAGACATTCAAGCGCTCGGCCAGTTTTCGAGTGGATGGATACAATGGGTAAAGCGTCGTCAGCAGCTCTTGCTCAAATTGCTGTTGCGCACTCTGCCAGTCCGTGACTTGTTCATTTGAAATCAACCCACCTTTGCCAGTTGTCAATTGGCCTTTATGCAGGGACTCATCATCAAACACCAGTTGTTGTTCGGTAATGATATTAGCATCGGCTAAGGCGACGACTCTAAATAACACATTTTGCAATTGCCGAATGTTACCAGGCCACGAATATTGGCAAATTTTCTGCATCGCGGTGGCGCTCATGCTGATATTGCTTTGATTGACTTGTTTTGCCGCATTATCGATAAATACATTGACCAACAATGGAATATCATCATGGCGCTCTCTTAACGGCGGCAGCTTAAGATTTAACACATTTAAACGATAATACAAATCTTCGCGAAAATGCTTATCTCTCACTAGCTTGGGCAAGTCTTGATGACTGGCACTGATGATGCGCACATCCACTTTTTTATCTTTCACCGCCCCAACCCGGCGCAATTGAAAGTCTTGTAAGAACCGCAATAACTTAGCTTGTAAATAGGTCGGCATTTCGGCAATTTCATCTAAGAAAACACTTCCCCCATCAGCCAATTCGAGCAACCCCGGTTTGCCACCACTTTTCGCCCCGGTAAATGCTCCAGCGGCATAACCAAACAATTCAGACTCCAATAAATGTTCGGGTAACGCGGCACAATTAATGGCAAGAAAAGGCTTATTGGCACGATTACCAGTGTCGTGTAACGCTCGGGCAATAAGCTCCTTACCGGTCCCCGTTTCACCACTAATTAATATCGGCAAATCCAGGCTGGCGAAACGTTTCGCTTGATTGATCACTTCAACAATTTGCGAGGATTTACCAATAATGGCGTCAAAACCACTCTGTATACCTTGCTGTAATTGCGATAAGTGACGACCCACATTTTCTAAACTTCTTAACACCAATACGGCGCCACTGATGGTACGCTCCGTTTTTACCGGCGAGATATCGGCAAAAAATTGATGGCCGGCAAAGGTGACTTCTTGGGTGCTTGACTGGCCGGTTAAATCAATTTGTAAGCGCTGTTCAATATAGTTATTGATTGCTTTGCCGATTAACTCGCTGTTGTTTACCTTTAAAAAATCTGCCGCCGCTTTATTGGCAACCAAAATAAAACCACTTTTATCGATGTCGATGATTGGCTCGGGGATTTTTGCCAGTAGCACTTCTAATTGTTGCGACTTACGTTCCCCTGGCATTAACTCGATGGCTTTCACCGCTTCCACGCCGGTGATTTTTAGCAACTCAGGTTTAATTGTGGCTAACGACAAGCCCTGATCTTTTAACTGTACAAAAATATGAAACTTACTCACCTCTACGGCGAGTAAGTTCCATTGCTTGGCCGCAAATACCGACAATATTTCCTGGGTAATACCGACTCTGTCTTGCGAGGCAATTTCAATTCTCATAGTCGAAGCTCGTGATCTATATTGCTGAATGCAACTTTGTAATAATTACATTACATCGTAATACAATTATTACATTTTGTAAAAAGCCATAGGTTCAAACTACTGTAGCCCGGTATTCAAGCATGAATACCAATCAATGTAATAAAATTATTACACGCAGATAAGAGACAAAACCGAAAAGTAAACGTAACACATTGAATTAACAATAAATTTTAAACTGGCAAGGGTTTTGCTCTAATTAGTCAAAGGATACAAAATTTTGCAAGCTCACTATAAAATTGGACAATTTATGAAAAAAAATGCTCATATCGACACCAAAGCCATTCACGCAGGCCGTATTAATGATGAACAGTTTGGCTCGCTCGCCACGCCGCTTTATCAAACCTCGACTTTTATTTTTGATAATGCCGAGCAAGGCGCCGATCGCTTTGCTGGTGAGCAGGAAGGTTTTATTTATACTCGTTTGGGCAATCCAACCACCCGCCAATTAGAGCAAAGAGTAGCCGCTCTAGAAGGCATGGAAGATGCCGCAGCAACGGCAACCGGAATGGGGGCGGTATCGGCGGCATTACTGGCAAATTTATCGGCCGGTGATCATTTAATTTCATCGAAAGCCGTTTATGGTTGTAGCTATGCGTTAATGGCGCACCAATTAACCCGGTTCGGGGTTGAGGTAACATTTGTTGATATGAACAATGAGGCCGAGATAGTTGCGGCGATCAAAGAAAACACCAAAGTGATTTTCCTGGAAACTCCCATTAATCCAAACCTGGTAGTTCTTGATTTGGAAATGATTGGTAATATTGCCAAACAACACCAATTGATTTCGATTGTTGATAATACCTTTTTAACGCCGATATTGCAGCGCCCTATCGAGTTTGGTATTGATATCGTCATTCATAGCGCCACTAAATACCTGAATGGTCATGGTGATGTTGTTGCCGGCATTGTCTGTGGTACTACGGAGATGATCACTCACATAAAATTAACCGTACTCAAAGATATTGGCGCCACCATCAGTCCGCACGATGCCTGGTTAATTTTAAGAGGCTTGAAAACGCTGCCAATCCGCATGGAAAGACATTGCAGCAATGCCCAAAAAGTGGCGGAGTACCTTGAGGGTCACCCTATGGTAACCGCAGTTTATTACCCGGGTTTGGCCAGCCATAGTGGCCATAAATTTATCGGTAAGCAAATGCAGGCTGCCGGTGGCGTTATCGCTTTTGAAATTAAAGGCGATATTCACCAAGGCAGTGCGTTCATTAACCGTATGCAGTTGTTCAGCATTGCGGTGAGTTTGGGCGATGCCGAATCATTAATTCAACATCCAGCATCGATGACCCATTCACCTTACAGCCAGGAAGAAAGACTGGATGCCGGCATTAGCGACAGCTTAATTCGTATTTCGGTTGGCCTGGAAAATGCTGATGATATAATTAACGACTTAGATAATTCGTTGAACCTTATCGGCCACAACAACACCGACACAGTGGTAAATTTCAGCTAAATTTATGACTTAATTGCAACTCATCGGTTAATAGGTATTCCTTGCTTTGCCCTGTATGCGGGCAAGGGATAGTTAACGCCACGGCACACAATTGTAAGTCCTCACTATCATCCTTTTCTTTTATGCCATGCATTCTATCGCCAACAATAGGCAAACCAATGGCAGCCAGGTGAATTCTGATCTGGTGTTTTCGGCCAGTATCAATATTGACTTCCACTAGCGAGCGATCATGGCTCTGATCATAGCTCAGTAATGACACATGACTGACTGCAGTTTTACCATCGATATCGGTATTTATGGTTTGCACAGTTTGCGAATTGTCAATGGCGTTAAACTTGCCGTGTACAATAGCCTGGTAAACCTTTTTGGTGTTTCGCTGCTCGAAAGCTGAACTTAGTGCTCTGGCGGCCGATTTTGCGTGGGCAATAACCAAAAGACCGGTGGTTGCTCGGTCGAGACGATGGACGACAAATGCTGGCCTTTGCGGCAATAGGTTGGTTTCGACAAAACGGTTTATGGTGGTATGGTCACTCCACTTCGACCCCTGGCAAAGCATGCCATAAGGCTTGAACCAAATGCTGTAATCCCCTTCATCGGCAATTAACGTTGCCGGCGTAACCGTTTGACTTAATACCCTTGGGTTGTGATACATGTGTATTTCGTCCCCGGCTTGCAGCACTTTTTTACTCCGTCGTAAGCGTTGAGTATGTCTTTTACGGGTATGCCAAACGCAACCTTTGGTCATCGCCAGCTTGATTTCATGATGTGATAATTTTGCCGCGACCGACAGCAGATCAACCGCATTTTGCTCTCGGCTGGTAATGGTTAGGTGAAATTCTTCGGCTGTATCTGACATAACTGTGTTGTTACTAATGTGGTAATTGTTGTGATTTGTTGACTATGGGTTGAACTGTAGCAACTATTAACGTTTAAGCCAACGTTTGAATTTATCTTTACGCTGATACAACAACACAAACAACATCATAAAATAAATCGATGGTTCAATGATTTCCGACTTTACCGACCAATAAAAATGGATGCAAACCAGAATGACCAACAAGTAATTAAAATTATGTAACTTTTGCCAGCGTTTTCCCATTTTTTTGCGCAACCGAGCCAGTGAGGTAAGCGCCAGAGAAAAAATGATCATGTAAGCGAGCATGCCGACGGTGATATACGGTCGGTCGATGATTTCATCAAAAAATAGCGAAAAATCAAACTGCAGTTCAAAAAACAAAAAATTTAGCAGGTGTAAACAAGCGTAAAAAAATGCATAAATGCCGAGTAAGCGTCTTATCTTAGTTAACCAGCCCTGTTTAAACTTTTTCGCCAGCGGCGAAACAAGCAAGGTGAGCAAGAGTAAATTTAACGCACCAATGCCGGTAAAGTGGATCACTTCTTCCACCGGATCGCTGCCTAATTGATCGAGCACGGCAAAATAATAGATCAGCACCACCGGGATAAAAGAGCAGAAATGTATTAACGTTTTTAATAGCAATACTCGATGTTTAATCAGCCAGTTCATCAATAATGTTTGCGCAAATTCATGCCCTGATAAAGGCTGGCAACGTCTTCACCATAACCGTTAAACATTTGCGTCTTGATGCGGTTACGGGCAAAGAGGCCACCACTGGTAAGGCGGCGTTCACTGCCTTGTGACCATCTGGGGTGATCCACTTCAGGGTTAACATTGGCGTAAAAACCGTATTCATTTGGTGCCAGTTTATTCCAGGTAGTCTTAGGCTTGCGCTCGACTAATTTAATTTCAACAATCGATTTAATGCTTTTAAAACCATATTTCCACGGGGTCACCAAACGAATCGGCGCGCCATTTTGTGGTGGCAGGGTTTTACCGTATAAACCGACCGATAAAATGCTTAAGTCGTGCATCGCTTCATCAATACGCAAACCTTCAACATACGGGTATTTAATGCCACCACCTAAATAGCGGTTGGCCTGACCGGGCATTTGTTCAGGATCATATAAGGTTTTAAACGCCACATATTTGGCTTTCGAATTTGGTTCGGCTTTTTTAATTAAATCGGCCAAACGAAAGCCTAACCAGGGAATGACCATAGACCAGGCTTCTACACAGCGCAGCCGGTATATCCTCTCTTCAATGGTAAAACTGGAAAATAACTGTTCGTAATCGAGAGTGAAAGGTTTGTTTACCTCACCACTGACTTTTAATTGCCAGGGCTCAACCTTAAAATTTTGTGCCAGCTTTTGCGGTTGATCTTTTTTGGCGCCAAATTCATAGAAATTATTGTGGCTGATCACTTTGTGTTCAGGCGTGAACTGCTCACTTATGGTAGACGAGTTTGACGAAGAGAATTGCAGCGCTTTCGTTTTGAATACCGTTTCATCGGCACTGGCTGTTGTGGCAAGTGTATTGCTGCCAAGCAAAGCCGAGGCGCTGATAAAGCCTAGCTGTTTTAGCACCTTGCGACGGCCTTGATAAATGGTCTCATCGGTGACCTGGTTTTCCGTCAGCTCATAACTGCGCTTCGTTTTAATTAACATATTCTGTCGCCAACCTATTACTTACCTTACTAATGTAACAGACAGGAAAGCGAATAAAATAATTTCCTGATGACAAAAAAAAGACCCGAATTTTTCAGGTCTTATTATACCAAGTTGACTAATTACCTGATCATTTTTAATGGCTAAAACAAATAACTACTGCGTTATAAAGTTTATAAGTACGAAAGCATGGAAGCTGCAGGTAGAGCGACGCAGGATGCCAAAGCCGAGAATAACTACTTACTAAACTTTATGCCTTGTATTTATCCGTTTTCCCTCATGAAAAAATAGACCACTTAATTAATCAAATTGGTATTATTGTCATTTAAGCTTTCGCTTTATGCGGCAGTTGCAACTTGATCAAGATAAGCAACAATGGCTTTTGATTCGTACATCCATTGACTGCTGCCATCGCTATTGTCGATACGCAAACATGGTACAGTACGTTTTCCGCCATTATCAACCAAGTCGGTTAAGTGATTGTCTTGTTTAATGTCGCGTAATTGTATGTTCAAATTTTGGCGTTTCATTGAGCGACGAACTTTGACACAAAACGGGCAGGCGTTTAACTGGTATAAACTGTAATTTTCCGTTTTTTTGTCGATAGCTTGTTGGCTATTGTCATCACGTTTAACCGCTTTCGGCATGGTTAAAAAATTTATTAATAAAATAATTCGGCCAATAATAAATCGTAAAATAGGCATAGTTGTTTCCTAAAAATGTAAATAAAATAAGGGGTTCTAGCTAGGTGTTGACTACCACATTAAATCATCTGGAATTTGATAATCGGCATATGGGTCATCTTCTTCAATCTCTTCACTGGCAACTTTTTCATTACTCACCAAAATAACACTGGCATCTAAGGTGGCTATTTTCTCGGCAGTTTCACTGGTCACCAGATAGGTCGTGTCGGCTAAGGCACAAATGGCTAATCGGCCATTGACTAGTGCCTTTTGAGTTACACCGTCAACAAACAATTTTTTAATTTTGCTGTTATCGGTGTAGTTATATTCAACATCGCCATTAATATTTTTAATACTGTGATGTTGCAGTATTTGTAAAATGCGTTGTTGTAATTCTTTTTCGGCTAATTGCTGCTGCTTTTGCTCATTAAGCGCTTTGTCAGTCGCCGCTTTCTTAGCCTGAGTTTTGGCTAAGTCTTGTTTTACCTGTTCTTGCAACGATGCCTCAACTGTAACACCACTACGTTTTTGTTTGTTTTTTTTGCGCTTGTCACTATTCGCCTGCTTGGCTTTTTGCTTGGTAGTTAACCCGGCTTTTAGTAACTGATCTTGTAATGAAGACATCAATATTCCTACAAAGTCTTAGATATAAAAATTTAATGGCGATTATTTTAACAGAAAACGAATAATCAGTTGACAGTTTTTCGCCTGCTTAATAAAGTTAAGGCATGAATATTGAATTATTAGTTTTTAAGTTTCGATTCTTTACCAGTTAACACTGGAGGGATTTTTCGTTGCTAACTTAAAAACGTCGAAAAAGCCTCCTGATGGAGGCTTTATTATTTGTACAACCAATAAGTTTGGAGTAAAAGGTGAAAGACAGTTTAGATTTAAATGTAATCCGTGAACAAATAACCAATTTAGATCAGGATTTACTGAGCTTGTTTGCGAAACGCCGATCACTGACTTTAAATGTGGCAAAGAGTAAAGCTCATCAAGTTCGTCCGGTGCGTGATCAGCAACGCGAACAAGAGTTATTGGTAAGGCTTATCCAACAGGGTAAAAAAGAAGGTTTAGACGCGCATTACGTGACCAATATTTTTCAAACCATCATTGAAGACTCGGTGCTGAATCAACAAGCGTATTTGCAGCAATTGAAAAACCCGAACATTAAAACACCAACGGTGAGTGTGGCGTTTTTAGGTGACAAAGGTTCGTACAGCTATTTGGCCAGTTATCGCTATTTTTCTCGACGTGCTGAAGAAATCATCGAATTTGGTTGTGACAGCTTTAGTGGCATTTTGCATCAGGTTGAATCTGGTACCGTAGACTACGGTATGCTGCCAATTGAGAATACCAGCTCGGGCAGTATCAACGAAGTGTACGATCTATTGCAACACACCAACCTGTCAATTGTGGGTGAATTATCACAACCGATAGATCATTGTTTATTAACTGCAGTGAACAGTTCTCTCGATAAAATCGATACCATTTATGCTCATGCCCAACCGGTACAGCAATGCAGCAACTTTTTGGCTAAACAAGAAGGTATACGCATTGAGTATTGCGACTCAAGTGCGCAGGCAATGCAAAAAGCCGCAGAGCTAAAACAAGCGAACATTGCCGTAATGGGCTCTGAAGAAGGCGGTAAGTTGTACGAGTTATTGTCATTAACAAAATCGATAGCCAACCAGCAGGAAAATCACACCCGCTTTATTTTAGTCGCCCGTAAACCGGTTGACGTGGCCGAACAAATTCCGGCAAAAACCACATTAATTCTAGCTACCGGTCAAAATCCTGGTGAGTTGGTGGATTGTTTGCTGGTATTAAAACAACACGGCATTAATATGACCAAACTGGAATCTCGACCAATTCAGGGCCGCCCTTGGGAAGAGATGTTTTATATTGATCTGGAAGCCAATTTAAAGTCGGCAAAAATGCAGGATTGTTTAACCGAGTTAACCCAGTTAACCCGTTTTATCAAAGTGTTAGGTTGTTACGCCAGTGAACAGATAAAACCGACCAAGGTGCCGGCGCAACATCAGTAATTGGGTATAGCCTTTAAAGGCGCCCTGTCGGTAGGACATGAGCACTTCCATGCTACTAACCTAACACCGCCCTTGGTGGTTTGCCATGAAGTAAAAAGAGCCAACCTTTTGATTGGGCTGATAACAAATTTGGGATCTATTTTAGATCCCTTTTTTTCTGTAATAGTAAACCATCGTTTTATAACAACTTTGTAAAGTGTGAATGTTATAATTAATGTAGGATCAGTTTTTATTTTCAAACACTTAAGAGTATTTGCATCAACCCAAACCAGGTGGTCTAAAGCCACCAGTTTTATGAATAATACCTAATATAGAAGAATGGTATCGGTCAAATAGCCTTGCTATATCATGCGCGGTGTCTCCACTTTGATACCGATCCCATATTAGTGCTCTTTGTTCTGCATTGTAGTAGATGCGCTTTCTCTGTTTCATGTCAACGTTCCTTAAGCGACTATAAGGATAGCGTTGCATTCACCAGTTGAACTCACAACCAACAACAGACAGTCGTAACGCCCAAACGTGGAGCAAAGCTGAAGTCAGCCAACGGTTATTACCAGTCTTAATTGGCTCGTTATACTTACTCAAAAACCATTTAAATTTTCCTAAACGTTTCAATTTGTTGACTTCTAATTCAACAAACATATTAAAATATGCAGTATTTAACGGTTTGTATTGGGAAAAAATGTAATTAAATTAAGAGTATGCTTAAGCTGAATTAAACATACCCTTTGGTTTACACCTTATAGGAAATTAAGTTGCTAGAATTTATAAGTAGCAGATATTTGCAAATAATTAGAGTCAATCTCTTCCATGCCATTATCACTGATGGAATAGTTACCAAATTCAACACCGGCGGTAAGTTCTGAGGTGATATTTGTTAATAAATTAACTCCCCAATGTGCACGTTTCCTAGCTAACTCATCAGTTTCAGCGGCACCATAGAAAACTGTACTTCTTAATGATTCATTCCAAAAGTGACGATAAGCAAGGGTATAAGCGATCGTTGACTCAACCACAGTTTTATCTGTTTTACTACTCGTAACAATATCAGGTGTTAAACCTGCAGCAGCGTATCGTCCAGGCTCGCCAAAAGTTACTTGAAAACGCAAATCATCTTTGCCGAACGTTTTGATTTTACCGGCAATATTGGCAGCAACTGCAAATTCATCGATACCACCTTGGTCAACTTGTCTAAATAAAGTACCTATTGATAACGTACCCCAGTCAGTATTGTGGTTGTACCTAACAACAAAATCTGGCACCGATTCGTCTTTATCTGCTTCATCACCGGTTAAGCCTACTGCGCTTGCAGGAGAGCCAATGTCACCATCGCCGTTTGTCTCTGGATTTTCAATCGAAAATTGCCATGCGCCTTTGGTATATCGAACTTGTGTTTGTCTAATGAATACTTCACCGACATGTGGGCCACCAAAATCTAGCGCTTCAGGTAGTGCATGAAGCGGCATAAATGTTGTCCACGTTTGGCCAACCAACCAATCTTTATAGGTAATAGTATAATGACGTAATCTTGGATTTGAAGAGTTGCTTACCACTTCATTACCGTCACCGCCATACATATCAAACTCTACAAAGGCAGATACATCACCATGCGACATTTTAAAGTTAAGGCGTGACTCTTTAACATTAAAGCCTGTATGAGAGGTTTCTACTGCCTTTCCAGATGGAAAATTAGCTACCCAGTAATCTTGATAGGCTATGTCGCCATCAACATGGCGAACATCAACTTTTGCATACCCACCAATAGATACTTTAACTTCTTTTTCGTTTACCACACTCGATACTAACTCGATATCTGCATGGGCATTAAAGCTCGCGGCCAGTACTAATGCTATTACCGATATTTTATAATTTTTATGATTCATCTTTCCCCCTACTAGTTAACAAAACATTTACCTTGTTAGTTAATGTAGAGGGAATTATTGATAAGATAAATCGATATAATGGGTAACACTTCTTCCAAAATCGTCACAATAAAAAATTAGAAAAATTCCCCCCTATATTCATTGTTTTGCTAAAGATTATCGGGTGTTATTTGATTAGATCGTATGTAAAGGGCGGTTGTGCGGACGATGGGTAAATAAACTGGTCGTTAAAGTAGTAGGCCTGTAGTTTTAGACAAGAGTAGAGTAGAATCGATAGACTTTCGTGTTATTGAAATAGGAGTGTTTAGATGTCAAAGGCAAGAAAAGTGCAGGTAGCGCTCAACACAATAAATAAAATATTGAGCACTTAAATACACATCAATAGAATGTAATTATTCGCGTTTTTATATAAGGAAATTGATTTTTATAGCTTTAAAACCGACTCACTCACTTCATCCAACAAATAAATAAGCGACTGATAATCTACGTCACTGTTTTTCGACAGGCCAATTTCGCAGGTTCTACTGTTACTATAGCCTTGCTCGCATCCGGCGACTTGTTTTGCTAACGGGGCCAGTGCGCTTTTGTTCAGCTCTGGCATAAACATGCCCTTGTCGCCGGCATAGCCACAGCATGTAATATCAGCAGGCTCAATAACCTCTTTAGCACAAGCGTTGGCAATATCCCTTAAGGTGTCTGCTATTCCTGCTTTTTGGCTACTACAAGTAATATGCAAGGCAACGGGGGCTTGCTTGGGCTTAATATTGAGTTTATTAAGTAAAAATTTAGCGCAAAATTCGGTTAGCTCAAAAATGGGTAACTCGGTGCCTATTTCTTTTACCCGTAAATTACAGGGACTAGTATCGAAAACAATCGGTATTTCCCCGTTGTTACTTAATGATGATAATTGTGCAAGTAATTGCTGGCCTTTGCTGTTAGCAATATCTGCTGCGCCTTTACTATGAAAGGGCATACCACAACATAAATCAGCTGATTTACTTGGCGTTATAACTTGATAACCAGCCTTAGTAAAAACTGAATGTGCAACTTGCGTTAAGCTACGATTATCTTTATTACTAACACTTGGCCCCATTGTGCGGCTGGCGCAACTGGCAAAAAATATTACTTTAGGTGTGGTATTGCTTTCTATCTGTACAGTACTATTTTTTTCATCAGTTGACGATGTAAGAACATGTGCTTTTGCTGGCCATTTTGAATGCCATAACGGTAACGCCTTGCCACTAAAACGGTACGCAGCCGCGCCAATGTGATCAACGGTATTATTACCCAAAAGTTTTGTTATTTTACCATTTAAAGTAAATGCTATTGCCGCTCCTTTACTTACTCCTGAGAAATGATCCGCAGACCATTTGGCAATAATATGGCCAACTTTTCCGAGCTTTTGTCCTCTAAGTTTTCTTATTAAATCGCCAGTGTTAATACCTACCGGGCAGCGCTCTGCACACAACCCCGTAGCCGCGCAGCTATCGATACCTAAATGTTGATAACTCTTTTGCAATTCCTTGTGCTCAGCCAGCTCTGCCTTACTCATAGTCTGTTGATGGTTAAGTTGCTGTATTCTGCGCCATATGGCAATGCGCTGCCTTGGCGTTAAGCTGAATTCTTTAGATGGACAGACCGGTTCACAAAAACCACATTCGATACATTTATCGACTATAGGATCGGCTTTTGGCATCAGTTTCAGGTTTTTAATGTGAGCATTTGGGTCGTTATTTAGAATGACTCCTGGGTTTAAAATGCCCTGCGGATCTACTATCTGTTTAATGCTATGCATCACTTCGTATGCCGCTTGCCCCCATTCTAATTCTACAAAGGGTGCCATATTACGGCCAGTGCCATGTTCAGCTTTAAGGGAGCCACCAAATTCTACCGCGACCAAGTTAGCCACTTTATGCATAAAGTTATCGTAGCGCTGAATTTCTTCAGGGCTTTCAAACGATTGTGTAAAAACAAAATGTAAATTTCCGGCTAATGCATGGCCAAATATTATGGCTTCTTGATAACCAAAGTGATCGAATAGCTCATGCAAGCGCACAATACCAGCGGCAAGTTTATCAATAGGGAACGAAACATCTTCGATGATAACTGTAGTGCCGGTTTCTCGTAAGGCACCTACTGCCGGAAAAGTCGCTTTGCGAATCGCCCATAACTGCGTTGATATTCGTTCATCGGTGGTGAAATCAATTGCTTCGATCGGCGCAAAAGATGCGATAACTTGTTCGATTTTTGCTATGTGTTGTTGTAATTCTTCTGCCGTCTGCCCTCGGGTTTCTATCAATAATGCCGTAGTATCATCTGGTTGATCACAAAACCTTTCAGGTAAGCCATCTTTACCTTTAACCGAGTTTAAAGCCCGTTGGTCCATTAACTCGACAGCGTCAACTGGACATAAGCTAAGAGCGGTCACTGCTAAACAGGCTTGTTTAGCACTTACAAATGAAAACAAACCACTGGCTTTGTGTTGATGATCGGGCACGGTTTTATAGGTAATATCAGCAATAAAACCTAAAGTTCCTTCTGAGCCAATCATCAAATGTAATAAAATATCGACAGGATCATGATAATCCACCAAGGCATTAATGGCATAACCTGTGGTGTTTTTTAGGCGATATTTGTGTTCTATGAGTGCCTTTAAGGTAGTATTTTCTTTAACCTGTTGTGCTAACGAGCCGAGCTCATTAAGCATCGATTTATGGCTTAGTTTAAAAGCCGCTAAGCTGTCAGTGTCAGCGCTATTTACTAATGTACCGTCAGCCAGTATTAACGTCATATCGGCAAGACTAAAATAACTGTTTTTACTGACCCCACAGCACATACCTGAAGCATTGTTGGCAGCTATACCACCTATTTTACAGGTATTTATTGAGGCGGGATCAGGACCTAATTTACGTTCAAAGGGGTGCAAATGTCTATTGGCATCTGCGCCAATGATACCGGGTTGTAAACGAATCAACTGACCATCTTGGCTTATTTGATAATCGGTCCAGTCATTAGTTAACATAAGCAACACCGAATCAGTAATTGCCTGACCAGACAAACTGGTTCCTGCCGCTCTAAAGGTAACGGCAACAAGATGTTGATTAGCCGATTCAATGACTTGCTGCATTTGTTGCTCATTGGCTATCTGCAGTACCAGTTGTGGCACTAATTGATAAAAACTAGCGTCTGTGCCAAATGCACGTCGTCGAGTGATATCGTCAATGATTTGTTCCTTTGACAGTATTGCTCGTACGTCTGTTAGAAAATGTTCGTTTACAGCCATAATATAACCTATATTTTTACCAAGCTATGGTTTACTCAGTAGCCTAAAAGCGGGTCTGTGATATTCAATCCGTATACTGCAACCATGGCGATAATGCCTGCTGCTAGTAGGTAATAAGCCGTCGGGATCATAGTTTTGCGTAATATCGCGCCTTCTTGCCCTAACAAGCCAACCGTAGCTGAAGCGGCAACAACATTATGAATGGCGATCATGTTCCCGGCCGCAGCGCCAACCGCTTGAGTAGATACCATCATCGCCGTGGAAATTTGCAATGTATTCGCGGCTTCAAATTGAAATTGACTAAACATCATATTTGATACGGTATTAGAACCGGCAATAAAAGCACCTAACGCACCAATTAAAGGACTAATCAGTGGAAAAGCAGCACCAAAAGTACTGGCAAATAAATCAGCACCAGCCATCGGCATGCTAGGAATATCTGATAAGTTAACACCTGAGTTGATGAAAATTCTTACCATAGGTATGGTAAACATTAAAACAAAACCAGCGCCAATCACGGTTCTAAATGAAGCTTTGCTAGCTGCGCCTAGCGCTTTTATACTACCCGCTCCTCGGCAATGCAAAAAGGCAGCGAAGATAGCAGCAATGACCAGTAATCCTCCAGGTAGGTAGAGCGGACTTATTCCTGCGCTAATACCTGACTCGCCCAAAATACTTGACCATGAAACACCAAAATCGACCAATATAGACTTAAATTCAGCAAACACGCGTGAGCAAACCAACAACACCGACACTAATACATAAGGCATCCATGCAGATAAAGCTGAAATATGCTTACTTGGTGCGGTGTCTTGATCTTTATTGATAACTAAAGTACCAAGCCAGGTTTTCGGCCATGTGGCTTTATCGGCAAATTCCCATGGTGTTTTTGGCATAAACAATCCTTTTTTAGCGGCAGATACTACGATCACCATGCTAATAAGGCCGCCTAATAAAGATGGGAATTCTGGGCCTAGAAACATACCCGTTAATGCATATGGCACAGTGAACGCCAGACCTGCAAACAGAGCAAAAGGTAAGATCTCTAACCCTTCTCTCCAACGTTTATTTTTACCAAAAAATCTTGTTAACATCACCGCCATAAGTAATGGCATTAAGGTACCAACAATGGCGTGAGTAATAGCAACTTCATTGGTGATCAATTGTAAAAATGCTTCCCAGCTACTGCCTTTATCTACAAGTTGGGCACCAATAGTGCTGGTGTCTAAGCCATTAGTAACACCAATAACGATAGGGGTTCCAATAGCGCCAAATGATACAGGCGTACTTTGGATCATCATACCTATTACGACAGCGGCCAGTGCAGGAAAGCCAACAGCAACAAGTAAAGGGGCTGCAATAGCGGCAGGCGTACCAAAACCAGAGGCACCTTCGATAAAAGTACCAAAGCACCAAGCAACAATAATAGCTTGAATACGACGGTCAGGAGATACCTGAGTAAAGCCTTTTCTGATCACTTGAATAGCGCCAGTTTGTTTTAATGTATTTAATAAGAATATTGCCCCAAAGATTATCCAAAGCACCGACACAGTAACCATCAACCCCTGAATAACTGAAGCTGAAACCCTTGTTGCTGACATATCCCATACAAACAATGCTAATATCACTGTCACAATAAGTGTTACTGGCATTGCTCGTTTGGCCGGCCACTGAAGACCAATTAGCAATATTGCTGATATAGCGATTGGCAAAAGTGCCAAAAGTCCGTAAGTCCACTCATTCATATTTACCTCCAATTTTGTTTTAATATATTTGTATCTGTCCCCATACGAACTATGGCTTATAGCAATGCACATATAATCGTTACATTTAATTTACATCTATTTACACTATTAATATATTGGCATTAATGATATTGTTTTTTTCCTTTTATGACATAATCAAATAGGTGAAATGATGGTAGCAAAAGCAGATGATTTGATTTTATTCGTTATGGTTGTTGAGGCAGGAACATTTAGCAAAGTTGCAGAACAACTAAATTTAACTAACTCTGTTGTCAGTAAAAGAATTGCGCGGTTAGAACGTGAATTGAATACGCAGCTGCTTTATCGAACAACGCGCAAGCTAAGTTTAACCGACGCAGGAAAGACTTTTTATGGTAAGGCCCGGTTGGCTAAACTTGCTGTTCAAGAAGCCGAAGATGCTATAACTGGCTACAGCAAAGATGTTCGAGGCACGATAAAATTAACAATGCCGGTGGTGTCTGCTCGGCTAGTATTAAGTGAGGCATTAGCTCAGTTTTGTCACGATTATCCAAACGTCAATGTTGAACTGACTGTAAATAACCGTTTAGTTAATATTATTGAACAAGGTTATGATCTTGCCATTCGAACCGCACACTTAGAAGACTCTACATTAGTGGCACAACGTTTAATCGATTCTGATTGGGTGGTATGTGCAAGCCCTGAATATTTAAAAAATAATGGTACACCCAAAATACCTCAAGAATTAAGCGAGCATAGTTGTTTAATCTATAAATATGAAGGTGCAGGCTCTGAACAATGGAGCTTTAAAGAGGATGGCAAAGAGTACTTTGTACAGCTCAAAGGACGCTTTCGCTCGAATAACCTAAATTCACTTAGCCAAGCTGCATTATCTCACTTTGGTATTGCCTATTTACCCAAGGCATTGGTTCATGAAGATTTAGTTGCTGGCAGACTGGTATCAATTTTAACCGGAAAAACTGCAAAAGACTTAGGTATTTATGCGGTGTACCCAAAAACACGCCAACCTGATAAAAAGCTTAAGTTACTGGTGGAATATTTTAGAAAAGCCTACCAAGATAAAAAAGAATATTTCAAATAAGCTTTGCCAGATTTGTTGATGACATTGTAATTGAACAAAATTTGAGTGTCAGTTATGCGAAAAAGTGAACGTTGTGAATGACTCTATATCGCTCATTATAATCATTTAGTCCTGAATTAAACCATACTTAGTTAGTTCAGGTCAGGTGCCTGCTTCATACGAATAACTCGCTCAGAACTACTCGTATGTTTACCGCTTTGCTTTGCGATTTAAGTTAGCTGTTTTGTTCTATTTGTCTGGCTATGTATTCTGGTGATTTAGTATTTCGGCAAAGCCAGTAATAGGCACCCGGCACGATAAATAAGGTAAACATTGTTGCTAACGATACACCAGCAAAAATAACTACCCCTAATACCATGCGGCTTTCTGCCCCTGGGCCAACCGCAATCACTAGCGGTATTGAGCTCATTACGGTAGTAAACGAGGTCATCACAATTGGCCGTAATCGTTGTTGCGAACCTTTAATAATGGCATCGGTAAACTCTTCGCCGGCATCGCGCAACTGGTTGGCAAACTCGACGATTAAAATACCATTTTTCGCCGCCAGGCCAATCAGCATCACTATGCCTATTTGGCTGTAAATATTCAAACTCATGCCCATTGCGTATAACCCGGCCAAGGCGCCAACCAAAGCCAACGGTACGGTTAACATGATCACAAACGGATGGATAAAGCTTTCAAATTGTGCCGCTAAGACCAAGTAGGTGATCAATAATGCCAGACCAAAGATCATCAACATCGAACTAGCGCCTTCTTTTAATTTTTGTGATTGGCCCGAGTAATCGACAGCGGCCTCCACCGGTAATTCCTGCTTTACAATTTCGTTTAAATAATCCAACGCTTCACCAAGAGTATAACCGTCGGCGACGTTACCGCTGATGGTGATACTTTTTAACCGGTTATAACGACGTAACTCTTTGGCACGAGCCCCTTCTTCAAGGCTGATTAAATTAGACATCGCGACTAACTGATCGGTAGCTTTTGAGCGCACGTAGATGTTATCGATACTGCTTGGGCTGCGATATTCGTTTTCATCACCTTCTAAAATCACATCATACTCTTCGCCACGTTCCACATAGGTGGTCACTCGGCGTTTGCCTAACATGGTTTCTAATGTGGTGCCAATATCCCCTACCGATACACCTAAGTCAGCGGCACGAGCTCTGTCGATATTGATTAAAAATTGTGGTGACGTTTCTTTGTAATCAGTTTCAAGAGAAATGATGTTGGGATTCTCTTGCGCCCGAGTCAAAATAATATCCCGCCAGCGCGCTAACTCTTCGTAACTGTTACCCTGCAACACAAAACCGATAGGACGACCACCGCCCCTTCTGCCACCAATGCCGCCGCGCATCATCGCAAATGCACGAACATCGGTAATAGAGGCCAACTCACGGTTAAAGTCATTAATAAAATCGAATGTGGAAATTTCCCGTTGATGCCAACTGGGTAAGCCAATAATAGCAATGCCACCAGTACCACCAAACCCCGGCACACGTACGATCACCCGCTGTAGCGTACCTTGGTGATAATGGCGTAATAGTTTCTCTTCGATTTTTTTCATGTTGGCACTGTTATTTGCATAGCTTGCGCCTTCAGCACCACTCATAATTAAAAATGCACCACCTCTATCTTCTTTTGGCGCATACTCACTCGGCAGTTTATCAAAAATTGTCCAAAGGCTGGCAAATGCAAGTAGCATCACCAGCACTATCATCCACGGTTGTTTGATCACCGAACGCAACGAGTTAGCATAGGATGCTTCCAGCTTAGCAAAACCTTTATCAAGCAATTGGCCAAAAGAGGAGCTGCGCTGACGGTGCTTCAACAGTTTTGAACACATCATCGGTGTTAATGACAGTGCCGTAACACTGGAGAAAATAACCGCGGCAGCGATTGCTAAGGCAAATTCGGTAAACAAACGGCCGATATCACCAGCTAAGAAAATTAATGGCACAAACACGGCAACCAGCACCATGGTGGTAGCAACCACCGCAAATGCCACTTCTCGACCACCATGGTAAGCGGCCATGAGGGGTTTTTCACCATTTTCAATACGGCGATAAATATTCTCTAGTACCACAATCGAATCATCGACCACCAGACCAATGGCCAACACCAGCGCCAGCAAGGTTAACAGGTTTATCGAAAAGCCCAAGGCACTGAGCGCTATCATAGAACCAATAAGGGCTACTGGTACGGTAACTGCCGGGATCAACGTTGCCCGAATATTCCCTAAAAAGACAAAGATAACCAAAACCACCATCAACATGGCGATGCCCAGGGTGTTATAGACTTCGCTGATCGATTCTTTGATAAAAATGGATGAATCGTAACTCGGCGTGATCGTGGTCCCCGCCGGAAGATTTAGTTTAACTTCTTCCAGTTCGGCTCGTGCCGCCTCTACCACATCAATGGTGTTGGCCGTAGATTGTTTGATGATGCCCAAACCCACCATATTACGGCCATTGCCTTTGAACATGGTTTCGACATCTTCAGAGGCAATTTTAACCTCCGCAATATCGCCTAGACGGACCAGGGTGTTATTTTCGCCACGGGTTATCACCATGTTGGCGAAATCGACATCGGTTTTATAACTGCGTGCTACTCTGACATTAAATACCCGATCCACTGATTTGATATCGCCAGCGGGCAGTTCAACGTTTTCTGCTTTTAAGGTATCTTCTATATCATTAACGGTAATACCACGAGCGGCCATCGCTTGCCGGTTGAGGGTAATTTTCATCGCATACGTGCGACCACCGCCAACCCTAATTTCAGCGACACCATTGACCACGGCAAAACGATCAACAATATAGCGGTTTGCATAATCGGTTAACTCAAGCGTGTTAAACACATCGCTGGTTAGCGTAAACCACGCAATAACGTCGCCATCATCACTGGCTTTTTGTACCTCAGGGGGATCGGCTTGCTCAGGTAAGCGCCTTAATGATGAGGAAATTTTATCACGAACGTCATTGGCCGCATCATCAATTTCTCTATCGTTTTCAAACTCTATCTGAATACTGGAGCGACCATCTCGTGAGGTCGAATTGATGTTTTTAACGCCGGCAATGCCACTGATTTTATCTTCCAGAATTTGCGTAATTTTAGTTTCAACGATGGCGGCTGATGCCCCCGAGTATTTGGTGGAAACTGTGACAACCGGTTTGTCGGTATCCGGGTATTCACGCAATGGCAACAGCAAAAAAGCGACGATACCAAAAGTGATGATTAATAAATTAAGAACCGTGGCAAATACCGGGCGTTTAACCGATAAGTCAGATAAAATCATTATTTAATTTCCATACCGCTATCAGTACCATTCGCCGTACCATTGCTAACCTTAACTTTGGCGCCATCTCTAAGTTTTAACGCTCCTTCGACCACCACCTGAGTCCCCTCAGCGATACCAGAAGAGATTTCAACTATGCCTGGCTTTCGTCTGCCAACAATCACATTGACCCGTTTAGCCGTATCGCCTTCAACCACAAAGACAAAATGTCGGTCTTCAAAAGGGATCACCCCACCTTCGGGTAATAACAGTATTTGTTCAACATTACGTTCCACTATGATACTCATTAACATCCCCGGACGCAGTTTAGCGCTAAGGTTTGGTATTTCGGCTCTTATTTGAATGGTGCGGGTAATAGTGTCTACACGGGAAGCGATACCTGTGACTTTGCCGTTAAACTTTACCCCTGGATAAGCAACGTTGGTAGCCGCGATTAACTGGCCAACATTAACCGTGGTAAAAAAACGTTCAGGAATGGCAAAGTCGACTTTAATGGTTTGTACATCGTCTAAAGAGGTGATCACATCAGCATTTTCAATTAAGGCACCAACACTCACTTGGCGAAAGCCTAATTGACCATCAAAAGGTGCTCTTATGGTTAAGTTGGCTAAAACGGCTTTGGCACTTATTAACTGCGCTCTTATCGCTTCCACTTTCGCGCGTTGTTCATCACGCTGGGCAATAGAGCCAACATTTTTTTTCAATAGTTCTTTAAAACGATCTAGCTGTGCAGTCGATTCATCAAGGTTAGCTTGATATTCTTTTACCTTAGCCAGCTCTTCCGCCTTTGCCAACTCAACCAGAATATCGCCTTTTTTCACCGTGTCGCCGTCATCAAAATGAATCGATTCGATAATGTCTGAATATTGTGCGGTAATGATAACTTCTTCATTCGCTTTTGCCGTGCCAAGCGCTTCAAATTCATCACTGAACTCCGCCATGGTTAAGGTCGCTGTTTTTACCGACACCACACGAGAAAATTGTTGTGCATTCTCTTGTGGTGCTGGCCAATTCAAATAGACAAGTAAGGCTATCAACATCAGTGCCAGTGCAAATAATGGTAATCGTGATGAAGTTGAGTTTTCCATGATAAAAAATATCCGATAAAATTTTGCGCAAATATAGCGTAAATAACTTTTTGAAACGATAATTATACGCCGAATTACATTTTTTATAAGTTAAATAAAAACTTAGCTCAGCTATAATAATGTTATAGCCATTTTAGCTTTTAACCAACTTATCAAAATATTTAGGAATCTCAATGAACAAACTCGCTATTGTTGCTGCTGGCTTATTGCTGTTTTTTGGCGCCATGTTATGGTTTTTAGCCTCAGCTGACTTGAATGGTTTTATCCGTTCACAAATAGAAACTCACGGTTCACAAGTACTGGGGGAACCCGTGACAGTAGACAGCGTAGATTTGCAATTAAGCGAAGGCTTTGGCGGAATTTATGGCGTTAGTTTTTCAAACCCAAGTCAGTTCGGCCAGCCTAAAGCCTTTTATTTAGGGGAAGTTTCATTAGACCTTGATATTTCGTCATTTGGTCAGTCACCACTGGTTATTGAGTCGATTACCTTAAATAAACCGCAGGCGTTTGTTGAATTCGACCAAAATGGCAAAACCAATGTTGAGTATTTATTAAACGCCATTAAACGTAATACTTCGACCGGATCTGGTGATGCTGAGCAAACCAAACCTGAACCGCAAAAGAAAAGCAGTGATATCCCAGAGACTCGCATTGCCATTGAGAAATTAACCCTTGCTGGCGTCGCGTTAACGTTAGATTTAAGCAAAGTGAATGGCAAAATTTACGATATTGAAATCCCGGAAGTTGAACTAGGCGCCATTGGCGGAGAACAGGGAGTAGCGGTGAGCGAACTGGCCGGGGTAGTATCAACCAATGTATTCAAAGCCATTGCAAAAGCGGCGAAGAAGCAATATAAAAAGGCGCTAAAACAGCAGTTCAATGACAAGCTCGATGAAAAGAAAGAAGCATTTCTTGAAAAATTGAAAACGAAATAGCATGAAAAACTCAGGTTTAAAGCGTAGCCTAAAACAGCAATTGCAAAATAATCTTATTGCGATTGTCAGTATTTTCATTGCGATAAGTTCATTGGCCTATAATACCTGGCGTAATGAGCAAACCGAATACAATCGCAATGTACGCACCTCATCGTTTCAAATTTTAATGTCGCTGGCCGAGTTGCAACTCTTGGTGGATCACGCTTTTTATAACGAAGATAAAGATAAAGGTGACCCGATCAAGGGCTGGAGTTATGTGTTATATGTGCAAGATTTAGCACAAACCGTATCGCCACAAGTGCAGCAAAATGCCGCACAATTAAAACAGGTTTGGGCTAAAAGCTGGCAATTAATGGATGAGCAACAAAGTGAAAATGATGCCATTACCCAATCAATTAAGGCATTAAGACTGGAAGTATTAGCAACGCTGCAAGCTCTACACTAACTCCTGTTTATCCTCGGGTTCAGGTTATTTAACCTGAACTCTTATTGTTTATTTTGCAACCAGGCGCTGAGGATATCCTCACTCAGGGAGTTTTCCGGTCGTTCTATGATCCGCGTAACTTCTTGGTCATGCTGATAGACAATAATGGTTGGTGTATATTTAATATTATTGGCTGTTGCTAAACCGTCAGGATCAGATTTATTGGTATCAAGCGCATAAAGCTCAATACTTACTGGGGATTTTTTAAAGCTTTGCAACAAACGTGGTACTTCCCGCTCACTGTCATGGCACCAGGTACCAAAAAACACTTTGATTATTAAATCATCCGGCAGCGCCGCAACCGCGGCCAATTCTTCATCAGAAGTTTGATAACCACTATAGTTTTCGGCAAAATCTTCATGATTATCAAGCAGCTGGCTTTTACTGATTAAGCCTAAGTGCACATCGCCGCTGGCGCTTACCGGTTTTATCGTCAGTAAGATGGCGAGTCCAAGCAAAAGCGTAGCGGCCAATAACAGAATATTTTTTTGATCATGCTTTAACAGGCTGATGTTGATATCAGCATTATTTGTGTTCACGGGCTTTATCCAAAAGTGAAGTTGATTCTAACAAGAAATTTTGCGCATCATCACCAAACCAGTTGGCAACTTGAGTAAACTTGTCAATAAAATCAAGCTTATCACCCTTTTCTACGGAAGTTAATAACTCGAGGAAGCGATTAGCAAAGCGCTTCATCATTACCACATTATCCGGGTTTGAAAAAATGATCTCGGTATACAAGTTGGGATCTTGGGCAAACAAACGTCCTACCATAGCCAACTCTAACCGGTAAATCGGCGAACTCATCGCCAGCAGCTGTTCAAGTTCAACATTTTCCTGCATTAAATGATAGCCATAACTTACCGTCGAGAAATGACGCATCACTTGCACCATTGCCATGGCATCATCATGTTCTTTCGCGCTTACGGTGTAGTTTAACGCACCCCATACGGCAAATTGCTCGAGCAACCACTGGTATTGTTGTTGTTCTCTGCCATGGCAAACGATAATGGTTTGCTTGATAAAGCCAGTAACATCTGGGCCAAACATCGGATGTAAGCCAACAACGGGTCCCTTATGCACAGCCAACATGGCAGTCAATGGTTTGTCTTTAATACTGGTAATATCCGCTAAAATACAATCATCGGGCAAAGTTGCTAGTTTGCCAATCACTAACTCGGTGAGATTAATCGGCACCGCAACAATCACCAAGCCTGCGTGCGCAAAAGTTTGCTCCGCCTGCTGCCAGTCATCTTTTTCTATAATGGCAACGTCATAACCCGTTCGGCTAAATAAATCGACAAACACTTGCCCTAGTTGGCCGTTACCCCCAATGACCACAACTTTTCCGGCATCGGGCTTGATACATTGGTAACCTTGCTCGTCTTGAGAAGAATAGGAGTCGCGCATAATGCGGCGAAAGATGTCTTCAACCAGCTGCGGCGAAACTTGTTTTGATAGTGCTTGCTTGCGCAGTTTTGCCAATAATTGCTGCTCTCTTTGCGGTGCAAAAATTGGCATGCCAACCTGGCTTTTCAACTCTCCGACTCGCGCAGTCACCTCTCGGCGTTTGCTTAAGAGCTCGACAAGCTGTTGATCTATTTGATCTATCTCATCTCGGCATTGCTGCAAGTTATGTTCAAAGGTGGTCATAAGTGATTATCAAATTTGTTTATTTATTTTAATCGGTTTTGAAAATGCTTAGTCAATACGCTTAGGCAGCACATTGGCAAGTTTCTCGTTGGTTTGCGCTAACAAGATTTCAGTGGCTTGCCAGTCAATACACGCATCGGTTACCGACACGCCATAAGCCAATTCACTTTTCGGCAAGTTAGAACTTTGGTTGCCGGCATTCAAATGACTTTCCAGCATTAAGCCGATGATTGATTTATTTCCTTCACAAATTTGATTAACCACATTTTCAGCAACCAATGGCTGACGATTATGATCTTTGCTTGAATTGGCATGCGAACAATCAATCACTAGCGCTTGCTCTAAATTAGCATCCTTAAGGCTTTGCTCACAAATGGCGACATTGACTGAATCATAGTTAGGTTGTTGGCCACCTCGTAAAATCACATGACCGTCGCTATTGCCAGAAGTGGTAAGCAGCGCAACCTGACCTTCTTTATTTATGCCCATGAATCTATGTGGCGATGCCGCCGATTCCATCGCATTAATCGCCACACCTAAGGAACCGTTAGTGCCGTTTTTAAAGCCGATAGGCATAGATAAACCACTGGCCATCTCTCGATGAGTTTGTGACTCTGTGGTTCTCGCGCCAATGGCCGACCAGCTAAACAGCTCGGCTAAATACTGTGGTGAAATTGGATCGAGCGCCTCGGTTGCCAAAGGTAAGCCTAATTCCGTTAGGTAAATCAATAATTCGCGGGCAGTCTCTAGCCCTGAGGTGACGTCAAAACTGCCGTCCATATGTGGGTCATTGATCAGGCCTTTCCAGCCGACGGTAGTACGCGGTTTTTCAAAATATACGCGCATCACTATGTATAACGTATCCTGGTACTCGTCATGCAAGGCCTTTAGTTTACGACCATATTCTTTTGCCGCTTCAACATCGTGCACCGAACACGGGCCAGAAATCACCAACAGACGTGGATCTTTTTTATGGATAATATTGGAAATGACTTCTCTTGAGTCGAGGATAAATTCACGGCCAGAAGTGGTTAACGGTAACTTCGCCTTCAGTTGATTAGGCGTAATAAGTACTTCTTCCGAGTTAACATGAACGTCGTTAAGTTTGCTAGTTTGCATAGTTTTTTTCCGATAAAAAGTTTTGTTGTTAATTAAAATTGGTGTTTAAATTGTTAAAATAAATTAGATATAGCAGGAGTTACCAAGCAAGGCTTAGTAATAAAGATAGGAAAAGCGATAATATCGGAAGTTTAGTTTTTGGTTTTGCATATCTGTCTTTTTATTTAATCTGCCAGACAATGGTTTATCGATTCTGGCCAAAATTCGCCGCTCTTTTCGAGCTGATGATTAGTTGTATCAGTTTTTCGTTTCACCTGGCAAGCACTATTTAATAACAAGCTGTAATTTTTTGCTATTAGATATAAGAAAGGGACAAAATGTCCCTTTCTTTGAATAGCTGATAGCTATTAGTCGTGCGTTAACCGGTTTTCGATCAGATCTTCAACCACACTAGGATCTGCTAGCGTTGAGGTATCTCCTAAACTGGATAATTCGTTTTCAGCAATTTTACGCAAAATGCGGCGCATAATTTTACCGGAACGAGTTTTTGGCAAGCCTGGAGCGTACTGAATAAGATCCGGTTTTGAAAAGCTGCCTAATTCTTTGGCCACTAGTGCTTTCAACTCGGTGATCAACTCTTCACTTTCGATTTCATCGTGCATTAAGGTGACAAAGGCATAAACGCCCTGGCCTTTTATGTCGTGTGGGTAACCCACCACTGCCGCTTCTGATACTTTCGGATGCAGCACCAAGGAGCTTTCAATTTCCGCCGTACCTAAGCGATGGCCAGAAACATTGAGCACGTCATCTATTCTGCCAAGTATCCAATAGTAACCATCGGCATCACGTTGTACCCCGTCACCGGTAAAATAATAACCTGAGTATTGGCTAAAATAGGTTTGGTGGAAACGTTGATGATCGCCATAAATGGTGCGCATTTGACCAGGCCAACTGCCCTTCATCACTAGCGCTCCCCGAGCTTCGCCTTCAAGCTCTTCGCCATCTTTATTAATGACCACCGGTTGTACGCCAAAAAATGGTAAGCCGGCAGCTCCAGGTTTCATCCCGGCAGAGCCTGGTAATGAAGTAATTAGGATACCGCCAGTTTCAGTTTGCCACCAGGTATCAACGATTGGACAATTGCTGTTACCGACAATTTCATAATACCAATGCCAGGCTTCCGGGTTAATTGGCTCGCCAACACTGCCTAATAACCGCAGTGACGATAAATCTGAGCCTTCAACAAATTCATCACCTTTCGCCATTAACGCTCTGATCGCGGTAGGCGCCGTATAGAATACGTTAACCTTGTGTTTCTCAATCACCTGCCAGCAACGACTCGCAGATGGGTAAGTAGGTAAGCCTTCAAACATCAAGGTCGTTGCGCCATTTGCTAATGGGCCATAAAAAATATAACTGTGACCGGTGATCCAACCAGCATCGGCTGTACACCAATAAATGTCACCATCTTGATAATCAAAAACGTACTTGTGAGTCATTGCCGCATACAGGATATAACCACCACAAGTATGCAAAACGCCCTTTGGTGCCCCGGTAGAGCCAGAGGTATATAAAATAAATAATGGGTCTTCCGCATCCATCACTTCTGGTTCACAAACACTCGAAGCATCACTCATTGCCTGCTCATAGTTAACATCAATGTCTTCATTCCATGGCACGTCGGCACCGGTTCGTTGTACCACAATGACAGAGTTAACATTTGGACAGTCTGCAACCGCACTATCGACGTTCGCTTTTAACGGGATAATTTTACCACCGCGAACCCCTTGATCGGCGGTGATCACTACTTGGCAATCGGCTGCTTGCACACGAGCCTTAATTGATTCCGATGAAAAACCACCGAAGACCACAGAGTGCACTGCGCCAATACGAGCACAGGCAAGCATGGCGTATCCGACTTCAGGGATCATCGGCATGTAGATACATACCCGATCACCTTTTTTGACACCACGAGCTTTTAACACATTGGCAAATTTACACACTTGCTGGTGCAATTCATTGTAAGTGATGTGCTTATCATCAGTGACCTCGTCACCTTCAAAAATAATTGCCGTTTGTTCACCGCGCGTAGCCAGGTGACGATCGATACAGTTGTAACTCACATTGAGTTGTCCACCTTGAAACCATTCGATATCGGCGTTAGCGAAATCAACTTTGCTGACGTTATCAAACGGTTTATACCAATCGATAAATTCGTTCGCTTGTTCGCCCCAGAATTGATCTGGATTTTCAATAGATTGCTGATAAAGAGCTTGGTATTGGGGTTTATCTAAGTGGCTATGCGCCTTAGCTTTCTCTGTTACCGGATAAAATTTTTGTAGTTCGTTCATCTGTGTGCCTAGTATCATTTAACAGTTATGATTTAAGTTATAGTTTAGTTGAAGTTTAGTGTTTCTTATTATTGTTATGGTTTAGTGATTATTATTCGTTAAGTATTTGGTATTACTGTTTACTGATTCCCGGCCTCTGCCGGTGCCTATCTCTTTATCATCTGCATCATTAGAGAGTACTCAAAGCAACAGTATGTGAACATATATAAACACACAATGACAACGCTGTCATCTGTTTTATATTAATCCATTAGCTTTATAATTATTTAATTTTGTAACATTAACAGTCAGCAAAATGCGCCATCACCTTATAACATTAAATAACCTTGTATAATTGGTAATGGCTCCCCTGCCAGTTACAGTTAGAGGCAGCCCCATCTCAAACGTTTGAGTTAATGTATCTATGATGAATAACACTGTCAAGACAATTGTTATCGGTTGAAAAACCTGGTGCCATCGATAAAGAGCACATGTTAATACAAAGAGTTTTGAAATACAAACCAGCTTTCAAAAACCTTCGACAAGATGGTTGTTCATTTGCTACCAGTAAAGAAATCGCTTAAAAACTCTAACTTCAACATCGACACTTTAGAGTGTGCTAAAGACAATAATAACTAAGTTAGTCAAAGCGCAAAACAACGGCGTTGTTAGCTGTCATTGCTCGATGTTTTTTCATTATCTAAGTTATAACATTTATCATCACGAAAGTGCGATTTCATCCTATAACTTTAAATAACCTCATATAATTAATAGCTTTTTAGACTTTATTAGCAGGACTTGGATACTCTCGTAGCAGCAATGAAAGCGATAAAGATTGGACAAATAGGCATACCTATCAGGTAGGTAGCCTGCGAGGTTAAAACCTGAAGTATCCCCACAAATATTTGAGTAAGTGTTTGAAATCTGGTTAAATTAATTTCACCACAAAACAGAAATAACCAAACTTCAAACACTATGCGACCATTTTCAAACTTTTTTACCCAAGAA
>NZ_JQDZ01000033.1 GCF_000764205.1 Thalassotalea sp. ND16A | reverse complement strand
TGAAATTTAATTGTAGCTTAATTGAAATTAATTTGAGGAAGCAATTGTTTATAGGCACGCTATATCCGAAAGGGGGTTGCGGCCTGCGCCGCAATGACGTGGTTAATTGTTTCGGAGTATGCCCTGACACTTGAAGGTTAAACGTCTCTCAATGGCACTGAACTGCCGGATCAAGCCTGACATCTTGTCTTCCTTCTTAGAATCCAATCGAATAACTGAAAAGCCGAAATTTAAAAATTTCAAACGTCTGCTTTCTGGGTGTTCTTATAGTTTTATTATTAAATCAGTATTCAGCTTTTGTGCGGTGCATTCATACCAATAGGTCAAGCCAAACCTTCCGGTTAGTGGCAATTGTGATCATAAACTTTCTACATACTTAGGTAAGCTGTCTATTATACAACTGACAATCACATTGATGATGGCTCGACTTCCGCTTAGCGAAGTTAGAGATCATCAGCTTTTTCCCGGCAAAACTACAAAACAGTAGCCACTATTACTTTCCCACTACATTATGAATCACAAGTGAAAACGGTCACTCGATAAGAGATTCTCTTTCAACAAGGGACTATGTTGATATGGGTGTTGTTGGCTAGGTATTTTTTTGAGTAACGTTTGCCGAATGTTGTAACTTTTGCTTTAACAGCTCAGCTTGAGAAATCCAAAAGAACCGTGGTCAGTGCGATGACACCGGTTATCGGATAGAGGTGTTTATCAGCACAATAGTGATAAAATTAACTGTTAAATTTGAGTTTTAACCCAGTTAAGAAAGTAGACAGTACGTCATCACTACATGTTTTAAAGTGCTTATTGTTAACATTTCTAAAATAAGCACTTAATTCATACTTACCTAAGCTCAGCCCAGCAAGTTCAAGCACAGCAATGACTTCATCCGCTTTTAAGGCTAAGGCAATTTTTATTTTATTAAAAATAATGTTATTCGATAATTCCAGTTCCGCGGGACGGTCTGAACCATCTTTTTTCCCTCGTTTTTCAACTATCAAGCCATTTAAAAAGCTTGCTAATTGCACATCGGATAATTCTTGATAAGCGGAATCGTCATGTTCTTTAAAAATACATTCTAATTGCTCGGTTGTAATATCACATTGGTTTAATGCAAAAATGGCTTGTATTTTTTCATCATTAAAATCGAAGATTTTGCACAACCGACGAAGAATGTCATTATTTATCATTTATAGGCCTAGGAGTTTAGCTGAGTTAAGGTTGCGTGATGCCGGGTTTTCACACCTCACATCACGGCAGTAAAAGTATAGCCTACGCAGACATTATTGGCGTTGATGCCATAGCTAATGGTTACGTAGGGATTTGGCGGTATTCTAAGCGGCTTTATGTGCCACTTTTTTCGCAAGACTTTGACTATCAAGGTATTCGTCTAGCGAGCCTTGAAAGTTTACCAATTTTTTATCTTTAATATCGATAATACGGTTAGCCAGTGAAGACACAAATTCACGGTCATGACTAACAAAAATTAGCGTACCTTCAAATGCTTTAAGGGCATTATTTAGTGCTTCTATCGCTTCCATGTCCATGTGATTGGTTGGTTCATCCATGATCAACACGTTAATGTCTTCCATCATCAATTTACCGAATAACAAACGGTTTTTCTCGCCACCGGAACAATTACGAGCTTTTTTATTGGCATCATCTTCGGTAAATAATAAGCGGCCTAACATGCCACGAACCATTAAGTCATTGTGCGCTGGCGTGCGCCACTGTGACATCCAATCCATTAGCGTTAAGTCATTGTCAAAAAAATGACTGCTGTCTTGCGGGCAATAACCTACTGCTGCATTTTCAGACCATTTAACCACACCGTCAAGTGGTTCGAGTTCATTCATTAAACAACGCAACATGGTTGTTTTACCGACGCCATTTTCGCCAATAATGGCAAGTTTAGAACCAGCCTCTAACAGCAAATCGCCTTTTTCGAACAGTATTTCACCGTCAAATCCATGAGCAAGATTTTCAAGTTCCAACGCTTGTCGATGCATTTTCTTACCCGCTGAAAAGGCAATGTTTGGCGTAATACGACTCGACGATTTAACCTCATCGAGTTTGATCTTGTCCATTTTTTTCGCGCGCGAGCTCGCCTGTTTTGCTTTCGATGCGTTCGCACCAAAGCGATTTACAAAGTCTTGCAGCTCGACAATTTCAGCTGCCTTTTTGGCATTGCCAGATAATAACTGTTCACGAATTAAACTTGATTGCGCTAAGAAAAATTCGTAATTTCCTGGGTAAATACGCAACTCACCGTAATCAATATCGGCCATATGCGTGCAAACAGCATTAAGAAAATGTCGGTCATGAGAAATAATGATCATAGTGCATTTGCGTTTGTTCAATTCACCTTCTAACCAAGTAATGGTATGAATATCCAGGTTATTGGTAGGTTCGTCGAGCAATAAAATATCAGGATTGGCAAACAATGCCTGGGCAAGTAAAACACGAAGTTTCCATCCGGGAGCTACTTGTTGCATTAAGCCGTAATGAAATGACTCTTCAATACCTGCTTCTAATAAAATTTCACCGGCACGACTTTCAGCGCTGTAACCGTCCATTTCAGCAAACTCACTTTCAAGATCGGCAACACGCATTCCATCTGCTTCGCTCATTTCGGCTTGCGCGTAAATACCATCTCTCTCTTGCTTTACTTTCCACAAAGCAACATCGCCCATAATCACCGTATCAATCACACTGTATTGCTCGAATGCGAATTGATCCTGACTCAAAGTACCAACTTTGTTGCCTGTGGAAATTGATACATTGCCTGAGCTTGGCACTAAATCGCCACTGAGTATTTTCATGAATGTAGACTTGCCGCAACCATTTGCACCAATCAAACCGTAGCGGTTACCATTGCCAAATTTGGCAGAGATGTTTTCAAACAACGGCTCAGCGCCAAATTGCATTGTAATGTTCGATGTAGTGATCAAAGAGATATTCCTAGATAGTGCCGATGGTTACTGAATGACTGTTTGCCCATTGGTTGTTATCGAATCGTTATAAACGATTTAAACAAAACAGCTATAGCAAACAGAACCGTAATAATAAGGTCGCGCAGTATACAGTAATAACCACATCGCCCCTACTTAATATTGAATTTATTTGACTGTTTTTTCACCAGCAGTATTGTGTTCGTAACATATACTAAAATGTCAGCTTTAGTTTCAACAGATCTCAGGCTATTGGATGACGGTGTTGTTGAAATGTTAGTTAATCGCTATATCAATTAAGCCAAATATGAACAACAATAATCGGTTATTTGCTTAATTTTCAACTGGAACTTTGATGAAGCAGGAACTTTAAAAGACTCTCCACCTTTAATCACCTGCCAGTCGCTTGCACCAGGTAATAACACTTCAAGTTCGCCAGAGATGATTTCCATAATTTCAGCGGCGTCGGTGCCAAACTCGTATTCACCCGGCAGCATGATACCCAGGGATTGCACACTACCATCAGCCAGCTGAATTGAACGGCTGGTTACTTTACCGTCAAAATAAACATTTGCTGCTTTGGTTATTGTTACATTTTCAATTTTTGACATTGGGTTTCCTTAATTTTTGTATCATTTTAGGTTAATCAGCCGGAGGTAAACCGATAGTTGTATTGCATATCTGGCTAGGGCTACGGGCTACGGGCTACGGGCTACGGGCTACGGGCTACGGGCAGTGATGATACCTTTGCAATGCAGTTATAGGAAATAACTAAAAACAATTTAAATGCGGGCAATGGCATATCGAGATGACTAAGCTTCAGCACTTAACAGCGCTAGCCAATTTGTGGTGGCTCGGTTCTGGGTTGCCACTGCCACCATTGTTGCTCACCATCGGTGGGTTTATCGGTTTCTGGATTTTCTTTGGTTTGGTGGATATCCCAAGTCACCAGATAATCCGGGTTGTTAATTTTTACCCCGGCCTGGCTGGTATGAAAGTCGCCTTTAGGGGCGATAAACCAACAAGACAGGTTAGCCGGAAGAATGAAGTTTGCCGGTTTCAAGGGTTCACTTTTCGCTTTACCCTGGCTTTGTTCATCGCTCGATAACAACTCGACGGTAATGCCCATTTCTTTATCTACGGCACTCACCGTGCCCGCCAGCATAGTTTGTTTTAATAAATTTTGCTTGGTATCAAAATAACTTAATCCGATCAAACAGGTTTTGTTGATGGTTTGTGAAAGCGTTAACTGCATAAGATCCTTTGTTCAAAATAAATGGTAAAAAGGGCCAGGTTTAACCGCCGGCCCTTTGTTAAATCTTCATATTAATTATGGTTTAATGGGCAAGAGGTGCAACCCCTGTAGCCGGGTTATCGGCCAAACCGATATCACGGGCGTGTTGCTCGAAGCCTTTATTTTTCCAGAAAAAAGCGCCTGGCATGGTGGTTGGGATCACCAGGATATAAAATAATGCTCGAGATATTAACGCGGTAACAACATTGAGTAATGCAACTAAAATCCAGGCAATCGCCAATGTTGTACTAAATTCGGTTAGCGCCGTTGCCGCTGTTAACGCCGTTGCGGCCACGATATTTAGAGCCAATAAATAGTTACGCAGTAAATAGGTTTTGCCAAAGGTAGTACACTGTACATAGTGGGCGGCACCACCTTCGTTTTCATTGCGGTTTAAATCATGATTGTGACGGATTAAACCGATCGCTTCAATGACCATACCGATAGACAATACTAAACCAAATACCAATAATGCTTGCTTGATCACTGCCGGTTCGGCTTGTTGCACTACTAAGGTCGTTAATACAATCACGCCACTTACCAATGCGCCTAATGACAAACTGTTGCCGGAAAATGAAGTTACCGTTTGCAGGTGATTCCAAAATGGACGCGCTTTTATCTGATAACACTTGTTCATGTAGAAGATACCGATAAAACCCGCAATTAAGGCAAAGATACCGGCGCCCGTTTGCATTGTCGACAAAGGTAATTCGCTCGTCATCTGTGCAAGGTTTAGATCTAACCACGACACTGATAACTCGTTTAGCCATTGATTAGCCGGTAAAGAAAATAAGGCGGTTAAACCACAACCGGCCGAGAACATCGCTAAACCAAGACCTTCTCTACTCATTGGTGAATAACGCAAGTTATTAAAACCGCGATAGAATCTAAACGGTTTGCCCAAATGGGTAACACTCATAAATAAACCAAATGAGGTCATTAGCAGTGAAATAATGGTTAACGGTAAAAACATGTCTGAGTTGATAAAGGCAACGAAGGCATCGATACCAAATAATGCCGCTAAGAACGGAATTAACAAGGTACCAAACGCCGCTTGCGCAAACAGGGTGAATAATACTAACGGGTTTTCTTTAGAATTTAACTTGCCAAAATTCCAGTGCTTGGCCTTACCCGCCTTTTGATCGACTACAGGTTTGTAATTGCCTTTGTCGTCTTTGTGATATTTTACCGGCATCGAGTCGGTACGGCTCATTTCATCCGGCAGCGTTTTGGTTTGCTGAAAACGAATGTTTGGATGGGTGATTTCCGGATCAGGGAAACCAGGAATTTGCGTCTTACATTGTTCTCTATTTTCTGGAGTATTTTCAATCACGCCAAAATCCAGCGCGTTACCAACACAGGCCGAAACACACGCAGGTTTTAAGCCCACTTCTAAACGGTCAACACACATATTACATTTTGATACACGGCCTTTTACCGGATCTAGCTGTGGTGCATTATAAGGACACACCCAGGTACAGTAACCACAACCAAAACAGGTTTCTGGATCTTGTAATACCGCACCGTATTCGGCGTGCTTGGTATATGCTTTGGTTGGACAACCTTTTAAACATACCGGGTCATCGCAGTGATTACAGGCCATGGAAATGTTCATCCGTTTGTAATCCGGATACGAGCCACCTTCGACATAACCGACCGAGCGAAATGCTAAATGCGCCGGGTTTTCATTTTTCTCCGAACACGCCGCTTCACAGGCATGACAGCCGATACAGTTATCGGCGGTAAAGAAAAAGCCATGTTGTTTGTTACGGTTTGGATTGGTGCCCACTTCCGGGTTTTCATTGATAAACATCGACCTGCCTTCTGGCAAACCGGAGATATCCACACAATCAATGAGCTGGCCGTAGCGGTTTTTTTCTTTTATTTCAGACTTGTCCTGATGCGTTGGCAAAAACGCATAAGGCTGCTCTTGAGTTCTCACTTCCCAATGGTTTGAGCGACCTTGTTGCTCTTTACCGATTTCGACTGCTGCTGGTTTCGCAGCTTTATCTGCAGCTACGCTCATACTTTTTGGGTCAAAGCCCGTTTCGTTTGGATCAAACATAGCTACCGATGAGTCCAGGTCAGCTTTTTTATCTATAACTTGTGACATTTTTTCTACCTTAACTATCTTGATTAAAATGCGCGACGTTCAACGTTTAAACGCGCAGCTTCGGCTTGATCAACGGTTTCAATCCGCACCGAGCCTTGCTTAAATGCCGGTTGACGAGAATGCGGGTCTAGTAAGCCCAGAGTTAAACGGTTTACACAGTCATGAAAATGAAATGGAATAAATACCATATTGCGCGGCACCCGTTGCGTTAATTGCACCATCACTACCGCATCGCCACGGCGACTGGTAAGACGGACATAACTTTGATGGCTAATGCCCAGTTCCAGAGCCGCATCAGGGTTCATTTCCATATAAGGCGTTGGACTAAATTTATTACAGTTGCCTATCTTGCCGGTACGGGTACGGGTATGGAAATGCTCAACTACGCGACCGCTGTTTAACCAAAACGGATAATCCTTACAAGGTTGCTCGTTATTGTTGTAAAAGTTGATTGGCAACAAGTTGGCTTTGCCCGATTTGGTTGGAAATTTACCATCGGTATACAAGCGCGGATCACCTTTTAAGGTTTCCTCGAAGCCATCCTCTTGCTCACCTTCTTGTTCGCCCTCTTGTTCACGGTACGGCCATTGAATGCCACGAGCTTTGATGATTTTTTCATAGCTCATGCCAGAGATATCCAAGGTTCTGTCTTTGCCTTTCGATAACTGTTTCATTTCGTCAAACGCACCTTCGGCATGATCAGGGAAATGAATAATATTACCGTTATCAAAGCGTTTCGCCATCTGATTAAATATCCAAAAATCAGGCTTTGAATTGGCATAAGGTTCAACAATATTGCTGATCAAATTGACCCGACGTTCGGTGTTGGTATGACAACCTTCTTTTTCTGACCAAACGGATGCCGGAAAATATACGTGCGAATATTGGTTCATTTCGACGTCTTCATACACATCTTGCACCACCAGAAAATCTAATTTTTCCAGGGCCTTGCGAATACGAGGCGTATTCGGCATAGACGTCATCGGATTGGTCGCCACAATCCATAGCCCTTTGATCTCACCAGTTTCTATCGCCGGGAAGATATCGGTTTCGGCCAGGCCACGTTTTTTCGGGAAAAATTCAGGGTCTATGCCCCAAAAATCGGCAATTTCCTGGCGGTCATCGGCATTTTCCAGATAACGATAACCCGGTAAACCAGAGCATGATGACCATTCACGCGTACCCATGGCATTACACTGACCCGTAATCGACAAGCTCGTGCCGCCTGGTTTGCCAATGTTGCCAGTAATAAGGTTTAAATTATTGATGTTAGCCACGCCATCAGAGCCATGCGTAGACTGGTTAATGCCCATGGTCCAGATACTCATCGCCGCCGGAGCTTTGGCGTAAATTCGGGCGACACTGCGGATAGTATCTTCATCGATACCACAAATGTGCTGAGCCGATTTCGGATCATAATCTTGCACTAAGGCTTTTACTTCCTCGAAGCCCTGGGTGTGGGCATCAATGTAACTTTGATCTTGCAGACCTTCATTAATGATCACATGCATCATCGCGTTAATTAATACACAATCGGTACCTGGCGTGATCGGTAAATGAATGTCGGCAAATTGGGCTAACATGGTCACTCTTGGGTCGACCACGATCAGCGGGAATTTGCGTTTTTCTAATGCTTCTTTTAAGCGCCAGTAAATGATTGGGTGCTGCTCGGGCAAATTTGAGCCAAACGCCATCAAGCAATGGGTGTGTTCGAAATCGTCATAACAGCCAGGAGGCCCGTCACTGCCAAAAGTGCGCTTATAACCGCTTACCGCAGAAGCCATACACAGGGTAGTGTTACCATCATAATTGTTGGTGCCAATACAACCGCGCGCCAATTTCCCTAACGTATAAAACTCCTCAGTCAGTAGCTGTCCGGTTGAGATAATAGCGAACGCGTCGCGCCCGTAGGTTTTTTGAATGCTTTTTATTTTGTCTGCAGTGACGTCTAGTGCGTTGTCCCATGATGTTTTCTCGAATTTGTCATAATGTTTGTTACGAATGAGTGGCTCGCTGCCACGGCCCGGGCTTTCAAACAATTCAGTTTCAAGTAAGCCTTTAATGCATAATTTACCGCGGTTCACATCGGCGCCAGCGTGGCCGCGCGAGGTGACGATTTTTTTATTTTGGTCTAAGCCAATTTCAATAGAGCAACCGGTAGAACAATAGTTACACGTAGTGTATTTCCACTCTGCGACTTTTTTAGAGGGAATAGCAATAGGCTTTCTGTTTTTACGCCCAAACAACATAGATAATTCCTGTGATAAATTGCATAAAAATAATCAATAAAGATATGTTTGCAATAATTAAACCATGAATTAAAAGGCATAATTTACAATGAGTTAACAAAACCTAGCAATTGGTGATTGAACTGAAAAGGTGCTCTTGCTCTAAACTGGTGCGAGCACAAGGGTAATGAAATGTGCAGACTTATGAGCCTGAACTTAGCTTAATTAAACAGTGAAATGAGTAAGGCGATAAATAACAATGCAGAGATCCCTTGCCAAAATTGAACTGGATTTCGCTCTATCAACGGTTGTTTCTTATACTCTTCAACGGCAACTACGTTCGGCTTGTTCAGGTCTGCGGCGAACTCTGAAAACGCCTGATAGCGTAATTTAGGATCGGCATGCGTGCATTGTTTTAAGCTTAAATCTAACCATAAAGGAATTTCTGGTCGAAACTGTCTTATGCTGCGATATTGCCAGTCGCTATAGCTGGTTTGAGTAATGGTGGTGGTTTTCATCGGCTTAAACGGCAGCTCACCAGTTAGCATCTCAAAACAAATGACCCCAAGTGAGAACAAATCACTTAAGCTGGTTGCGGTTAAATCAAGCAAGGTTTCCGGGGCAATGTAATTTAATGAACCTTGCGGCACAGTTTCTTGCAAAGTTTCGCCGTTTTCATTCAGCGAGGCAATCAATACGGTGCCATAATCGATGAGTTTTACCTGGCCGAATTTATCGATCATGATATTGTCGGGTTTTAAATCTCGGTGGACTAGCTCCTGGCGTTTAAAGGTGCGCAGGGCGCTAATAATTTGCGCAATGATGTTGCGTACTTCACCAACGCTGGGGCTAGGGTTATCATGCATCCATTCGCTTAACGTTTGGCCTTCAATATATTCACATAAATGATATAAAAACTGGCTGTTTTGGGTATCACTTTTTATCCGCATGATGTTACTGTGCTTGATTCTTTCACCAACCCAGGCTTCGCGAATAAACCCTTGCAGATAGAGGGTATCATCAGAAAAATTCTCTGAAGGGGCTTTTAATATTAATGGCTCTTGGTGATCTCTGTGCTCAACCAAATACAAGTGTGAACGAATGCTGGCATGAATGATTTTTTTTACTTTATAACCGTCTAAAATCATTCCCACTTTTAGGGCAGGAGGGATGCTTTTACTGAGTAAGTCGCGCTCAATTTCTTCGGTTCTCCGATTTGGGGTAGCGCTTATGTAAACCAACAAGCAGCTGACATTATCATCACTGCCCTGTCTAATGGCTTCATCAACGATTTGTTTTGCCAGACTTTCAAGCTGTTGATTGCTGGCTTGCGCTGAAATACTGGCGAGGGTTTGTTTAATATACTTAGATGATAGATAGTCGTGTACACCATCACAGGTGAGCAGAAATATATCCCCTTGCTGCACCGCGACATCATGCACATCCACTTTCAGCCGAACATCGGCGCCCAGTGCTCTGGTTAATACCGAGTTATTTACTCCTTGTTTGCGGTTGTGATCACTGGTGATGCGTTCAAGGCAGCCATTGCGATAAACACTAATGCGAGTATCACCAAGGTGAAAAATATAGCCACTGCTGGATTTGACAATTAATGCCGAAAAGGTAGTCAACCATTGCTGCTGCTGACTATCATGGCCATTGACTTGCGAACATAACCACTGGTTTAAACTGGTCAGGACTTTGGCGGCCGACTTATGGGTCGACCAGGTTTGCGACGTGTTGTAATACTGATCAATAAATTGCGTCACCGCCAATTGCGCGGCCTCTGCCGCTTTACAGGCGCTTGATACACCATCGGCAATTGCGGCTACCGCGCCTTTCGCCATCAAATCATTACCCTTTGGCATAAAGGCGGCAAAGGCGTCCTGATTGACCGGTTTTTTACCTTTCGACGAAAAACCACCAAAATGCAATTGTAATTTCGCTGCACCTGGTGTTTTGGTTGCTACCTCAGCTTGTGCTTTAGCGTCGACTGCAGCCGCATCCGGACGTTGTTTACTAGACAACGACCTGAGTGCTGATTTTTCGCTAATTGCGGTTTGCTTAACTGACATTAATTAACTCAATGGTACCGTCTTCTCGTACTTCGGTAATGGTACCTTCAGGCTCTTCCATAAACAACAAGGTGATAAAGCCAACGACCGCCGTTGCTGCGATAACTAAGAAGAACTGTTGATAGCTTACCATGGATAATACCGTTAAATAGACCACCGCACCAACATTACCATAGGCACCGGTCATACCGGCAATTTGCCCGGTTAAACGACGTTTAATTAATGGCACTGCCGCAAATACTGCACCTTCACCAGCCTGGACAAAGAAAGAACACGCCATCGCAGCAACAACGGCTAATGCCAAGGGCCAGCTACTATCGATTGCTGACATGGTCAGATAACCAACCGCCAATCCTGCCGTTAAGATTAGCAAGGTTTTTTTACGACCAAATTTATCACTGATCCAGCCGCCACCAGGACGTGACATCAGATTCATGAATGCATAAAGTGAGGCCAGCAGACCGGCGTAGACCATATCGAGAGAAAACACTTCGGCAAAAAATAATGGCAACATCGAAATTACCGCCAGCTCTGAACCAAAGGTGGCGAAATATAAAATATTCAACACCGCCACTTGTTTAAATTTATATTGATGAATTTCCGCAACGGGCTGTTTAAAGACATGACCATTCACTTTATACGTTTGTTTCACTTCAACAATGAACAATATGGCTAATGACACATAAGCGACTATTGCGGCGGTTTCTGAAAACATATTCACGCCACTTGGCGATAACTTCCAGGTAAGTAAAGAAAGTGCACCATACATTGGTATTTTCATCACCAGCAATAACCAAAAATCGCCAGTGCTGGTCACTTCCATAGCCCCGGTTTGTTTGGGTTTAAAGTAAGTTGAACCTTTTGGCGTATCGGTAACATTGAGATACCAGATCACACTGAAGATAAGGCTAAGTAAACCACTCAAGCCTACGGCATAACGCCAGCCGTCTTCGCCACCAAACAATAAGGCAATAGCCGGTAATGACATTGCGGCCGCGGCAGAGCCAAAGTTACCCCAGCCACCGTACACACCTTCGGCAGTACCTAACTCGTTGGCCGGAAACCATTCACTGACCATACGAATACCAATAACAAAACCGGCGCCGATAAAGCCCAGCAAGAACCTGGCAATGGCTGCTTGTTCAAACGTTTCGGCAACAGCAAACATAAAACAGGGAATACTACAGATAGATAATACCAGCGCATAAACCAGTCTTGGTCCATAACGGTCGGTTAGCATGCCAATGATCACCCGTGCCGGGATAGTTAAAGCAACGTTTAAGATTAACAGGGTTTTGATTTCGCTCGCGGTTAACCCTAGACTATCGCCAATAACCGCCAACAATGGCGCGTGGTTAAACCAAACCACAAAGGTGATAAAAAAGGCCATCCAGCTAAGATGTAATACTTTCATTTTGCCAGTGAAGGATAATAAATTGATCCCGGCTTGCTCGCTCATAGCGATCTCCATATATAAAATTCAATTGCATTGAATATTGCAAAGCCAGTGCCAACCCTTTAAATTAGATTTAATCCATTAATTTTCAATCGGTTACAACAAAACAATAAAAGAGTTATGATTCATTCATTTAGTCATTGACTTGTTTTGATGCAGATATGCGCCAAAATGGATAGTGATCGGGTCAATGTCTATTATCGATAAGAAGGGGTTTATGAAACGTTGTTTCTTCGGTTTAAAAGTCAGTGAAAAAGATAGGCAAAGCATTGCAGTGTGGCGAAATAAACATTTGGCAAACCGCTTTAAAGCCGTTGCCGCTGAAAACTTTCATCTCACCCTGGCGTTTTTGGGCAATGTTGACGAGCAGCAATTACATCAGTTAATGGCCACTGCTCATACCATTGAATGCCCGAAGATAACGATTAATTTAACTGAACTGGGGTTTTGGCATAAACCAAAAGTCTTATATTTAACCTCCAACAGTTGCCCTGCAGAACTAAAAAAACTTGCTAATACTTGTACCAATGCAGCGGTTGCCACCGGCATCTCTATTACTGAAAGACATTATATTCCCCATTTAACCCTTGCAAGAAAAGCTAAGTACTTGCCGTCAATAACAACACCAATTGATTTTACTCTGAATTTTGCTGAGTTTTGCCTGTTTCAATCGCTGTCGACTGAAAGCGGCGTTAAATATCAGGCGTTAAAATCCTGGACTTTATCTTCGAAAGTTTAATTACCATCAGTAGTTTTGTTAATGCTGAGCGCAAAAGCTTCTGCATTTCTTTTTAAGCTAGTGTAAAATTTAGTGACTTAAACAATTATTCCGGTGCAGTAGTAAATGCCTGTTGTTATTAATTTATTTTTAGCGGCTTTTCAGCCAATAACTTTCTTCCTGCCTTGTGCCGCCATTATTTTAGGCAGCGGTCTGGCCGCACTTAACGGTGTCGTCGATGGCCCGCTATTTGTGTCCTTGCTGATGCTTACCGTGTTGGCACAAATAACCTTTAATTTGGCGCAAGACTTTCAAAAAGCGTTTCTTACTCATGCACCAGCATTTAATGCCAGCAAACCGGGTAGTAACATTCAAATGGCGGTGCGCCAGCAAATGCTTAAATTGATGCTGGGCTGTTATTTTACTTTAGTGCTGGGACTGACTCTGTTGTGTCATTTTAGTATTGGAGGCAGCGTCATTGGCTATGCCTTGATTGCCATTACTGCCGTGCTGATGCTATTGATATTAAGAACCAAAACGCGAAGCGGGAGCAAAGACAGCAATCGGATCTCAACAGCATCAATAATTGGTCAATTCCTCTTGGTTGGTTTTATTCCTGTGATTGTAAGTTACCACTTGCACACTTCAGACCTCAGTATTTATCTTGTATTATTTGCCGTATGTTGTGGCGTATTAAGTTTGTTAGCCCTGTTTGCCGAGCAACTATGCGAACAAATACGCGACAATACCCCTGTGGCCAGTGATAACCTGCCCGCAGTAATTGCGAAAAATATCATATGGCAAAAAAGCATTATTATCTCTGTAGTTGTGCTTACTGGCGGCTTTATTTATTTGAGTGATGTACCAGTATTGTCCGGTATTTTTATTCTGGCTTTGCCATCACTAATTGCCACGGTGGCAACCATTGAACATTTACCGGAAGAAGATATTGCAGTAAGCCAAAAAACCAAAGTGGCGATTGCCTGTTTTGCCTTTTGGGTATTATTTATTGTCGGTATGATGCTTTAATATGGATGGGGATCTGAATTAAATTCAAGCTAGGCTGTTCAGCCGGGCTTATTATCAATGGAAATCGTTTGTTCTGGAATGGCAAGCTCAACCTTTTGCTGGTCGATGATCCGCATGATTTGAAAATTAATTTGTTCTTCCAATTCTTTGTATTTAACTCGACCTGATGCGGTAGTATACGCATTCACCACAATGATGAAAGCATCGTCTTCAATATTCTCAAACCGTACATAGCGTTCTAACTCGATGGTGTTTGGATGCTCTTCAATCAATTTCCGTATGGCTTCTACCAGAGCTTTTAATTTTTCAGTCGCAGTATTTAAGCGGATGCGGAAATATTTTAAATAACGGCGATTATCGATTTCGCTGATATTTTCCAGTTCCATTGAGGCGATGGTGGAATTTGGTACATGCACGACTTTTCGATCAAGTTTTCTAATTTTGGTTGAGCGTAAGCCAATCTCTTCGACCCGGCCCTGGGTATTGCCAAATTTACACATGTCGCCGGGCTTTATTGGCCGGGCAAAAAATAAGGTAAAGGCACCAAAGACGTTTTCAAGAGATTTTTGTGCCGCCAGTGCCACTGCCAAGCTGCCAATACCTAGGCCAGTGATAATTGCGGTAATATTAAAACCGGCATCATTGAGCCAATTTAAGACAATAACAATGACTGTCACTATCTTTACTGTGGTGACCATGGGCTTTAGCAAAGCAATCACATTTTGCTCTTGTTTTGCTCTACTGATATACATGGCAAAACTGAATTCAATTATCCCTAACGACAGAAAAATTGCCGCCAGGTAACTTAAAGCTCCGGTATCAACCCAAACCCGAGCGTTTATTGATAAACCAAGTTGACCCATAGCCCACTGCAACAAAATAAAAAACAAAAACAAGCGCAAAGGCACCCGAATTAATCGTCGCATGGTCCGACTGTAGGTTTCTGAAATGGCAACGAGTTTGATCAATAAATAGCGGATCAGGGCGGTAAGGTACCAAGAGGCAAAGAGAATGACGACAGAACTGACAAATTGCCAATTTTGTAGACCGAATAGGGTAAATTCCGGCAGGTGTTCCGCCAATGACTGGGCAAGAGGGTGATAACCAAACTCTTGCCACATCACCGGTATGTTTGCGACGGTGTGACTCGATATTTTCCAAACCTGTTTACTTGTTTGGTCTGGCACTCGCTGCAGATAAATCGGAATATCATCATATTGAGATTTAATCACGCCTAATAAATCACGGTTGGCCGGCAAGCCATCGTCTTCATGCCCTTGTGACGCATCACTTAAGGTGGTGATATCTAATTTATGATGTTGCGTCCAAACAATATGAAGCTGTTTTAACAGCTGTATTTTTTGTTCCGTAGTGGTGCTTTGGGGTAACAAACGAAAATCGATATATTTTAGGGCGTGCGGATAATCATCCGTTTGGATTGCTTCGCCAATAGCAAGCATAGACGATAACGGGGTTTCCCCTATTCTCGCCTTATTTTGCGGTGCTAACCTCGCCTCCTCTAAGGCTTTACGTGCCAACTCCTCCCTTTCTTTTACTTGTTTTATGGTCAGTTCTTGCGCCGAGGCGCAGGCCGAAATCAGCATTAGTGTAATCAGCATATATTTTATAAACAAAGAAAGAGATGAGCATTTCATTATTATTTTTCCAGTAAAATACCGGTAATTGTCGCAATGCCTGAGCCGGTTGCGCCTGCGGCCCACATGCCGTTACCATGTTCGTTATAACACGCCGACAAATCCATGTGTAACCAGCCTTTACCACCATTATCCACGAATCGAGCTAAGAACCCCGCGGCGTTACTGGCACCACCTGCACCACCACCTTTTTGGGTAGTCGAGTTTGCCGTGTCGGCAAAAGCAGATGGACACTTATCTTGATGAAATGCTGCTAATGGCAGGTGCCATGCAGGGTCATTTTCACTACCGGCAATTTGTTGAGCTTTGCTGATCATCTCATTGTCTAAAGCAAATAATGCATTGTATTCCCCACCGGTGGCGTTCATTGCCGCGCCTGTTAAGGTGGCAGCATCAATGATCATCTCCGAGTTAAATTCACTGGCAGCAATTAAACCATCAGCCAGCACTAAACGGCCTTCGGCGTCGGTATTGGCAATCTCTACTTTGGTACCATTTTTATAGGTTAAAATGTCGCCTAACTTATAAGCGTAACTGCTTACCATGTTTTCCGCACAGCATAAGATCAACTTAACTCGCTTATGCAAGCCTGATTTAATTGCTAACGCCAATGCCGCAGTAACGGTGGCCGCGCCACCCATATCGCATTTCATTGAAAACATACCGGCACTTGCTTTGATTGAATAGCCACCGGAATCAAAAGTAATCCCTTTGCCCACCAAAGTGGTAAACACTGGCGCTAAGGCATCGCCGCTAGGGTTGTAGTCCAGAATTAACATGCTGGGTAGGTTGATGCTGCCCTTACCAACATTATAGGTACCAGTCCAGCCTTGTTGCTCAAGATCAGTGCCACTGATCACTTCCGCCGTTACCTGCTCAGGGGCTAAGCCTTTAATGTAAGCCAGTGCAGTTTGCGCCAAACCTTGTGGCACTAATTGTGAAGGCGTTTGGTTTATTAAGTCTCGAGCCCAGGCATAAACTTCTTGCTTATCGGCCAAACGCTTGCTCACATCATCACTACCAGTAAACTCAATGGCCTCATATTTACCGACTTTGCTAAAGCCTTGGGCAAACGCCCATTGACTCAATTCACACCAGTTATCGCCGCTAAGCTTGGCATTTTTAACACCCAAACCTTCAATTTTACGGCCTGCCTTTTGGATGCTACGCAAATTACCGGCGTTATCGCCATCGACATAAATTGAAATTTCATCGCCATTAAAGCTTAAATTGCTGGCACCTTGCCAATTACTGGCTTGTTGTGAAGTTAATTTAATAATTGCTGCTTGAGTCATAACCATTCCTGTGAAAATCTTTGTTGTTAATTTTAAGGCTGCTTATACCTATCGCTGAGAGGCTCGCTCTTATGCATACAGGTATTACATTATTTTGATAAATGTATGATAAGTTAAGGCAATCAGTTTTGCTATAAAGAATAGACTACTAAATTGTAACTGGGATACTGAATTACAATTCATCACATTAAAGATTCATTTCATTTTTACAGCATAAGGAAAACGCTATGTTTGACATCGTCTCTTGCCGCCAGGATATTGATCAGGTAGTCGATATCGCCCGCATTATATGGACGGAACATTACACTCCGATCATAGGAATAGAGCAAGTGGAGTACATGTTAAGCAATTTCCAGTCGGCAGAAACGATTACTGAACAAATTTCAACGGGAAGTTATCAATACTATTTAATTAAAAATAGCAGTGAGGTAGTTGGCTATATAGGCTTACAACTTAAGGCTGAGGAAGTATTTCTCAGTAAAATATACGTATTAACCAGTCAGCGTGGAACTGGCATCGGGAAACTGTCGATGCAATTTATTAAAGCATTGGCGACAAAATATAATTTGCCGAAAATTTCCTTAACGGTGAATAAATACAACAGTGACAGCATTGCCGCTTATTATAAATTTGGCTTTATCAAAACGGCTGAAGTCTGTACTGATATTGGCCAGGGCTATGTAATGGACGACATAGTGATGGTATTAACGGTTTAATTACGTTAATTTTAATCTAAAAATAATACCTGCAATAAACATAAAGATATTAGCCAATGAAGTTTAACCCGTCCTTACAACAAGCCACCTTAATTAAACGTTACAAACGCTTTCTTGCCGATGTGACCCTTGAGGATGGTAGCGAAACCACAATGCATGTCTCAAATACCGGGGCCATGACAGGTTGTGCACAATCTGGTGATACTGTTTGGTACAGCACATCAGACAACCAGAAACGCAAGTATCCATATAGTTGGGAGATCACCCAAACCAAGCAGGATCATATGATCTGCGTAAACACCATTCGTGCCAACCAGCTGGTAGAAGAAGCAATCAATAACGAAGTAATTGTAGAATTAAAAGGTTATCAAACTCTAAAACGGGAAGTGAAATACGGCAGTGAAAACAGCAAAATTGATATTTATCTTAGCGATGGTCAACACCCTGATGCCTATGTTGAAGTGAAAAGTGCTACGCTATTAGAAGATAATCAAGGCTATTTTCCGGATGCGGTCACCACCCGCGGTCAAAAACACTTAAGAGAGTTGATAGCAGTCGCGCAAACAGGACAAAGAGCGATATTACTGTTTGCCGTATTACATACCGGGATTGAATCAGTAAGAGCGGCGAAACATATTGACCCGGTTTACGCACAACTCATTATTGAGGCACAAGATGCTGGCGTTGAAATTCTTGCCTATAAAGCAAATTTCACCAGCAAATCCATTGAACTGGTAGAAAAAATACACTTTGATTAAATCATAGGGGGTAAAAATTAATTTTTTCTGGATTTACCCTTGATATTGAAATTTTTACCCTTATATAGCCAGTCTAAATGATAATATATTTATCTTAAGCAGAATAATAAAGCGGCAATTGTCAGAGAAATATTGCCAGCAAATAAACATTCTGCTATAGATATCCAATTAATAAAACGCTTTTCGAATTAAGAAGTAGTTAGGAGATTCGGCATGCCAACTAAAAAAGCAAACCAACCGATAGGCATTCTGGCTTTAGCCGGAGTAGCGCCGTATGTAGAAAAAGCTGGTGAAGAGTACATGGGACCAGCTCAAGAAGAGCACTTTAAAAGGATTCTTGAAGCCTGGCGCGTACAACTTCGTGAAGAAGTTGACCGTACAGTAACCCATATGAAAGATGAAGCGGCTAACTTCCCTGATCCGGTTGACCGTGCAGCCCAGGAAGAAGAATTCAGTTTAGAATTACGTACCCGTGACCGTGAACGTAAATTGATCAAGAAAATTGAAAAAACTCTGCAATTAATTGAAGAAAGTGATTTTGGTTTCTGTAATACCTGTGGCATTGAGATTGGCATCAAACGTCTTGAAGCACGTCCAACTGCAGATTTATGTATTGAATGTAAAACATTAGCAGAAATTAAAGAGCGTCAAATGGCAGGTTAAATCCCTCGCGCATGCATTCAATTAAACACCCCCTTAATCAGCGGCCACATAGTTCCTATCGTGGCCGTTTTGCTCCCTCCCCCTCTGGGTTATTACACTTTGGCTCACTAGTCGCGGCTGTTGCCAGCTTTTTACAAGCAAAAAGTAATGCCGGTAATTGGTTAGTTCGAATAGAAGATATTGATAAACCGAGAGAAATGCCTGGCAGCGACAAAGCCATTTTAAACACCTTAGAAGCTTATGGCATGCATTGGGACGAACCCGTTCTTTATCAAAGTGAGCAAGCGGTTCTTTATCGAGATGTACTAAATTATTTGCAAGCGAGTCAGCAAAGTTACTGTTGTCGTTGTACTCGCGCACAGATCAAAAAATCTGGTGGTATCTACTTAGGGACCTGTAAATTTTTACATTTAGATAACTTTGATACGGCAATCCGCTTACTCAATAAATTTCCGCATAACGAGTTTATTGATGGCTTACAAGGGCAAGTACACTTTGATCATGCTCTGGCACAGGAAGATTTCATTATTCATCGCCGTGATGGCTTGTTTGCCTATCAACTTGCCGTGGTTGTCGATGATATCTACCAAGGCATTACTGAAGTTGTTCGCGGTTGCGATTTACTTGAACCAACATCAAGACAATTAAGCCTGTTTAAAACGTTAAACAGGCAAGCACCAGCTTATGTTCATATTCCGTTGGCAGTAACCGACGAAGGATATAAATTGAGCAAGCAAAATGCCGCACCGGCAATCGATGACCAAAATCCGCAACCAGGGTTAATTCAAGCGTTAGACTTTTTAGGGCAAGCCCCCCCACCAGAGTTACAGTTTGAATCCGTGGACAGCATCATTGTCTGGGCAATTAAGCACTGGCAATTGAGGAATGTTCCGCAAAAAACAGAGATTCATCTTTAATCAATGGATAACTTGCGGTTTTCGTTCTCTTTTTAAGCAGTTTCCGCTATGATTGCGCCTTATTTAGCGATTAACCTCCGCGGCTCAAATATATCATCGCTCAGCGATTGGTATTGACTACAATTAACTAAGGAAATGGCTATTAACGCATTTATCAGGCTTATCAAATCAATGTTTGCTAAAGACAACACAACGACAACTTCGGCACAAGATTTTCCCATAGTGTACGACCGCGCTGAGCACAATATTTCACGTAAAGAACTTAGTGATAACGCCTTGAAAGTCTTGTATCGACTAAATAAGGGGGGCTATGATGCCTACCTTGTTGGCGGCGGCGTGCGTGACATTTTATTAGGCGAGCACCCGAAAGATTTTGATATTGCCACCAATGCAACGCCAGAGCAGATCAAGAAACTGTTCAGAAATTGTCGGTTAATTGGCCGTAGATTCCGATTGGCCCATATTGTTTTTGGTCGCGATATTATCGAAGTGGCTACCTTTCGTGGTCACCACGATAGTGCCGAAGAAAAACAGACGAAAGCCCACTCAAAGCAGTCTGAACACGGAATGTTATTACGCGATAATATCTACGGTTCAATAGATGAAGACGCTGAGCGTCGCGATTTCACCATTAATGCACTTTATTATTCGATTAAAGATTTTAAAGTGTATGACTTTGCCAACGGCGTCAGTGATATTAATGACAAGGTTATTCGCTTAATCGGCGATCCTGAAACTCGTTATCGTGAAGATCCGGTACGCATGCTGCGTGCAGTTCGCTTTGCCACTAAGCTGGATATGCAGATCGAAAAGAATACCGAAGCGCCAATACGAGAGCTGTCATCACTGATGGCAAACATTCCGGCGGCACGGATGTTCGAAGAATATTTAAAACTCTTCCTTGGCGGCAAAGCGCAAGTTAACTTTCATCGGTTAGCCGACTATGACTTGCTGCAATATTTCTTTCCGCATATCAGTCAGAGTGTAAAAACAGAGCCAAATGGCAATGCCGTAAAGTTTGTTGATAGGGTATTATTTAATACCGATAAACGCATCAATGAAGGTAAGAGAGTGACTCCGGCGTTCTTATTAGCGGCGGTTATTTGGTATAAACTGGAACAAAGTTACAGCGCCTTAATGGCCAATTCAGATATTGCCTTCCAAGATGCCTTTTTTGCGGCAATGAATGAAATTATGGGTGAACAACAACGCTGTATCGCCATTCCAAAACGTTTCCAGCAACCGATGAAAGACATCTGGTTTTTACAGCAAAAACTAATGCGTCGAGAAGGCGCTCGTGCTTTTAAAGTATTAGAACACCCCCGCTTTCGTGCTGGTTATGATTTCTTATTATTACGCGGTGAGATTGAAGGGGGCGAATTGGCCGAACTTGCCACTTGGTGGACAAACTTTCAAGAAGCACCAGCTGACACCCAACAACAGATGGTGAAAAGTTTCAAAGGCAGCCGTACAACACGCAGAAGAAGTCCGCGCAAACGTAAAAACACTGGTTCACCAAGTTAATGATAAATACCGTTTATATTGGCTTGGGTAGCAATTTAGAGCGACCAAAGCAGCAAATACAACAAGCTGTCGACGCTTTAAAGTTACTGCCGGAGACAAATGTTACCGCCGTTTCGTCATTGTATTCCAGTAAGCCGATGGGTCCCCAAGATCAGCCAGACTACATCAATGCTGTCGCAGCGATTAGCACCGAATTATCGGCAATTGAGTTACTGGATCAATTGCAGCAGATTGAACTTTCTTTTGGCCGTGTGCGTAAAGATCAGCGTTGGGGCGCCCGAGTCCTTGATTTAGATATCTTGTTATTTGGCGACCAAGTCATTAACAGCGAACGTCTGACCGTGCCGCATTACGGCATGAAAGTTCGCGAATTCGTCATTTATCCCCTGGCAGAAATTGCCGAAAAGCTGACCTTACCCGACGGTACAAAGATCAAACAATTGCAAGCGACAATCGCTGAAAATGGACTGTTTGTTGTTGGTCAGTTGAACTAAACTAGTTTCTATGACAAGGTACGCACAATAATATTTACGTGTTTACAATCAATTAAATAATAAAGACATTTACTATGAGTCGAATTACCGTCAGTACACTGCAACAGATGAAAGATGCGGGCGAAAAAATTTCCACGATTACCGCCTACGACGCCAGCTTTGCCCGCCAATTTGATAACGCCGGTATCCATGCTATTTTAATTGGCGATTCTTTAGGTATGGTATTGCAGGGCGAATCGGATACCTTACCGGTATCGGTTGATGATATTTGCTATCACACTCGTTGTGTACGCAATGGCGTTAACAACACTCTGGTGTTGTCTGATTTACCGTTTATGTCTTATGCCACACCAGAGCAGACTTATGCCAATGCGGCAAAATTAATGCAGGCAGGGGCTAATATGGTCAAACTCGAAGGTGGTGCCTGGTTGTATGAAACCGTACGCGGATTAGTTGACCGCAGTGTGCCCGTATGTGGACATTTAGGCTTAACACCACAATCGGTAAATGTTTTTGGCGGCTTTAAAGTGCAAGGCCGTAATAGCAAAAAAGCAGAAGAAATGATCGACCATGCCAAGGGGTTAGAAGCTGCCGGTATTCAATTATTGGTATTAGAATGTATTCCAACCGAACTGGCAAAAGCCATCACCGATGCGGTATCAATTCCGGTAATAGGAATAGGTGCAGGTAATGTTACCGATGGTCAAATATTGGTAATGCATGATGCTCTGGGTATTTCGTACGGGAAAGTTCCTAAATTCTCACGTAACTTTCTCGCCGAAACGGGCAATATCGAAGATGCGATAAAACTTTACATCAAGGATGTAAATTCCGGTACTTTCCCGGCCCCTGAACATGGCTTTAGCTAATAGCGCAGCAGTTATGATGAAAACAGTTAGTCAAACTACCGAACTGCGCCAGCAAATCTCTGCCTGGCGCAAACAAGGCCTGAAAATTGCGTTTGTGCCTACTATGGGCAATTTACACGCTGGCCATATTTCACTGGTTGCCGAAGCGCATAAGCATGCAGATAAAATTGTTGCCAGTATTTTTATCAATCCGATGCAGTTTGCTGCCAATGAAGATATTGGTAACTATCCACGTACCATGGATGCCGATAAAAAGAAGCTAATTGCTGCCAACACAGATTTATTGTTTACTCCTACTGCCGATATCATTTATCCGAAAGGCTTAGATAAACAATCCTATGTGGAAGTGCCAAATGTCTCTGATGGTTATTGTGGCGAATCACGCCCTGGGCATTTTCGCGGCGTATCCACCGTAGTGTGTAAACTATTTAATCTGGTACAACCTGATGTTGCCTGCTTTGGTTTAAAAGATTATCAACAGGTGCAAGTTATCCAAACCATGGTGGAAGATTTGTCGATGCCAATTGAGATCATTCCAGTCGCTACCATGCGTGAACAATCAGGCTTGGCGATGAGTTCTCGCAATAATTATTTAACCGCTGAAGAAAAAGTCACCGCGGCGACGTTAAATAAAACCATGCGCTGGTTAGCTGAGCAACTCAAAAGTAATAAAGATTTTTCGGCGTTAATGGCACAGGCCAAAGAAAAAATAGATGCCAGTGGCATGAAAACCGACTACATCCATATTAGCCATGCCCGTACACTAAACCCTGCTACTGCCGATGATAACGACATTGTGATTTTAGCGGCAGCACATTGCGGTAAGGCTCGTTTGATCGATAATATACAAGTGAAGTTGTAAATTTATTTCAGGACAGGGCAACATTTATAAACAAAAAGGTCAGCAACGCTGACCTTTTTTAATTCACGGATGAATTCACCTAGAATTGCCATGGATGGTGTAAATTCTGTTAATTCATCGATGAATTCCTGAAATCGACTTAGTTAACTCGAGCCAAGATTTGTGGTAAAAAATTCAAGCTTTCTGCGGCAATCTGTTTTTGTTCTACCAATACCTCTTGTAAGATATCATGAGTGGTTAGAGGATTTGCTAACACAACCCGGAATACCAACACTTTTCGGCCTTGGTAATGATTGACCTCAATGCGAGTACGGGAAACAAAGGATTTACCGTTTTCACGCTGCCGTTTTTGAATAAACTTGGTAAGCTTGTCCAACAGCACATTTATTTCTTCTTGTCGCTCTGCATTGGCATTGGCAAGAAACTGTTGTACGGCTTGTGGTGCATAACGGTAGGTTAATAAACAGAGTTCCGGTTTTGATATCAACTCGAAATCGTCATCCTGTTCGATCAGTTCAGCAAAATGTTTTGCTTTTTCTATACTTTGGTTGATTAACATTTCATACCCCGGACGAGAAATGATATGCATGCTGGCATATAACATCATTGCCATACCAGGGCGTGACCCTTCAAGGGTATGTGAACCTAAATCTTTTGAGCCTTTACGCAAGATGTATTCGGCGTGATGCTCAATGGTGGAGACGGATTCTGAGTCTTTAAAGACCACCAAACCAGCGCCCATTGGCACATACATTTGTTTGTGCGCATCAATCGTTACCGAATCTGCCAACTCGATGCCATCGAGTAAAGTACGATACTTATTCGAAAGCAGCGTTGCTCCGCCCCAGGCCGCATCGACATGAAAATGACAGTTAAAACGCTTGGCAATATCAGCCATATCTCTTAACGGGTCAATGTTGCCAGTTTCGGTGGTGCCGGCAACGCCGACAATACTCATCACTTTTATTTTTTGTGCCTCTAGGCGAGCGCATTCTTGTGCTAGCGCCTGAGTATCGATACGGTTATTGTTATCGGTTTTAATGGAAATAACGCTATCGCGGCCTAAACCTAAGATGTCGGCGGCCTTTTTCAACGAATAATGGCCGCGTTCAGAAACCAATATGGCGATACCTGCGTAGCCATAATGTTTAAGCGCTTGAAACAAGCCTTGTTGAGCAATTCCCTTGAAAACGCCATCGGCTTTTAACAGGTTGTTACGGGCAACCCAAAGGGCAGTAATATTGGCGACCGTACCACCAGAGCAAAATGCGCCTAAAGAATGTGCCGCGCTATGCATCAATTTTTGATAAAAACCATCAGCTTGCTGATACACCATGCGATGCATCATCCCTAAAACTTGCCGCTCTAACGGGGTAAAGGCTTTCGAGGTTTCTATTTTTACCAGGTTTTGGTTCATGCCTGTCATTAACTTTGACAATGGCAACTGAAAATATGGCAGTGCCGAAGTCATGTGACCAATAAAGCTTGGCGATGAGGTATGTACCGATTGCGAGATTAATTTATCTAACAGGTGATGGGTATGATCAGACACATATTGGGGTTGTTCAGGTATCTTTGAATCGGCAAAATCTTTTTCAATTTCGGCTAATGGCTTTTCCGTAGCAACGATGTGGTTACCGAGAAAACCATTAAGATTTTGCGAGATCTCAGCTTCAATACGACCCAATGTTGAATCGGGCGCCTCGGGAATTGTAAAAATTTGATGTAATGATTCTGGCGTGGCTTGTGCGACGCGTTTTTTATTTGTCATGACTTACCAAACACAAACCTGAAATCACTCCCTGAAGGTTTACATATATTTAAAAACAGTAGGCTGAACTTTAATAAATATTGGCGAAAATGTCTTGTTATTTTAAGGCTTTTGTCGCAATTTTCTACAATTTAGCCGATAAAGACCAACATTGCTGGCCACTGGCCTGATACTTGGCTTCAAACGGCGTTAATGGCTGTGCTTGCGCAAGCTCATTTAGCTCAGATTCAATCCCTGCTAACGCCAAAGCAGATTGAAATTCTTGCAGGTATAAACACCAGTTACTTCTTAGTTCCAGGGTTTTTCCTACTTTAATGATATAGGGAAATACTGCACTGCCATGCCAGCGTCTTTTTACATGTTTTGATTTTGGCCAGGGATTAGGATAAAGAATGAAGTGCTTGTCAACATCCCAGTTAGCCGCCACCACTAATCGGTAGAAATCATTCAAATCGGCTCGCACCAACTGGTAATTATCCACCTGCCATGAATCTTCAACATTGCGGCTAATGCGATTATCCGATTTATCAACGCCTATCACCAGAGCATCAGGGTTTTGCTTGGCGATAATGCGAGTACTTTGCCCTACGCCACAACAAGAATCTAAGATGATCGGTCCATCGAACGCTTTTACCTTGGCATCAATTTCTGCAAATGCTTGTTTGGTATGTAGCGATATCGGCTTTTGAAACTCTGTATTTAAGTGCTTATGAACGATACCAGCCAGGCTTTCATGGATGCCCGGCTGATTGCTTATAATTGCTTTTGAATCACCAAATGACATTAGCTGCGCAACCCTATACCTTTTGAAATTAACACCATGGCAATGGTAAACAGCGTCACAATGAATAGCGAAATTACGGTAAATGCGACCGTCAACGAGACGTCACTGATGCCCAAAAAACCATAACGAAAGGCATTAACCATATAGACAATAGGATTAATTTGCGACACCCCTTGCCAAAATTCCGGCAATAAACTTATCGAGTAAAAAACCCCACCTAAATAGGTGAGTGGCGTTAAAATAAAGGTTGGAATTATCGAGATATCGTCAAAACTGCCGGCAAAAATCGCGTTAATGAGCCCGCCCAAAGCAAACACAGCCGAAGTAAGCATGACAGTAATAATGATCACCGCAATGTTATGAACTTGGATATCAACAAATAACAAAGAAACTAGAGTTACAATTGATCCGACCAAGATACCTCGACACATGCCGCCACCGACATACCCCGCCACGATAACCCAGTTAGGCACTGGCGCCACCAGCATTTCTTCGACGTTACGCTGCCATTTCGCACTGAAAAAAGAGGAAGCTACATTGGAATATGAGTTGGTGATCACCGACATCATAATAAGGCCAGGGACAATAAATGACATGTAGTCAAAGCCGCCCATTTCACCGATACGTTTACCAATTAATGAACCAAAAATGACAAAATATAAACTGATGGTGATCGCTGGTGGTACTAAAGTTTGTACCCAAATACGCATAAAGCGATGAATTTCTTTGTATAGGATACTGGCTAACGCCACTCGATTTCTAAAGCTCACCATCATTAATTTCCTTTCACTTTAGCGGCGGTATTATTCGCCACTAAGGTGACAAACAATTCTTCGAGACGATTTGATTTGTTGCGCATACTTTGCACACTAATGCCTTGCTCTGTTAATTGTAAAAACACATCGTTTATTGATTGTGATTTATCAACATCGACTTCAAAAGTATGATCGTCAATTAAACGGCTCGGATACTCTGCTAACGTTGGTGTTTGTTTAGTTGGGGCTATATCTAACACGAACGTTTCCAGGTGTAATTTCGCCAATAACGCTTTCATGCTGGTATTTTCAACAATCAGGCCCTGATCAATAATGGCAATATTACGACACAGCATTTCCGCTTCTTCGAGATAATGTGTGGTCAGAATGATGGTGATTCCTTCGGCATTTAACTCTCGCAGGTAATCCCACATGTGGCGACGCAATTCAATATCGACACCGGCCGTTGGCTCATCGAGTATTAACACTTGCGGCTCATGCATCAGTGCTCTTGCGATCATCAACCGTCGTTTCATACCACCAGAAAGGTTGCGGGACGGTTCATCTTTTTTATCCCATAAATCTAATTGCTTGAGATATTTTTCGGCACGTTGATATGCTAATAGCCTAGGCACGCCATAGTAGCCAGCCTGATTGACCAATATTTTTATCGGGGCTTCAAACTGATTAAAATTAAATTCTTGTGGCACTAAACCAAGGAAACTTTTTGCCGTATCGAGCTCATTATCTATGTCATGGCCAAATACTTTTACTGTACCCGCAGTTTTATTTACCAGTGACGTGATCACCCCGATAGTCGTTGACTTACCGGCGCCGTTTGGTCCAAGCAAGGCAAAAAAATCACCTTGTTTTACCTCTAAATCGAGCCCCTTAACGGCTTGAAACCCGCCTTTATACGTTTTTTTTAAGCCAGAAATTTGCAAGGCTGCTTGCATAGTTTATACCTCTTACGCGTGAGGTATTATTATGTGGGCTATTGTTAGTATTTCAAGGTGATATACCAATCTACATAAAGATATAGTCAACTCAGTGTTTATCAAACGCTCGAGAACAATCAAAATTTGAAGTAGATAGTTACTCTATCTTCTTTAAATTTTGGGCCGTTATCGTGGGTTTGATAAACACCCAAAGGGCGATGTTAAAAGAGTTTTATGCTGCGTTAAACATTTTTTCAGTGGAATAACCACAGTACAAAATGAAAGCCTTGCCTAAAACTCTTTTACCGATCGCTGAGTGACTATATATTTATGCAGAATGGTATTATATTGGCATTTGTTATATTCGTTTTGATAATTTAAGTGATGATTGATAAACCGACACTAGTACAGGCCATAATGACTAAGCTCGAGTTGGAACTTAGCAATGCGATAACTGCTGCAGAAACCGCCAGGTTAGCGGCTACCGACGATGAAAGCGCGGCAGAAACTCAATATGACACACTTGGCCTTGAAGCATCTTATTTGGCGCATGGGCAATCTGAGCGGGCGGAATTAATAAAGCAGCAAATTCTGCAATATCAAAAATTGGTTATGAAAACGTTTGATCAGGATGATGAGATAGCTTTAGGCGCGGTAATTGAATTGAGTGCTCCAAACAAGCACAAAACAATTTATTTTATTGGCCCGAGCGCCGGGGGCTTAAAGCTGTGTTTAAGTGCAGGTGAAATCTTTGTGATCACGCCACAATCACCGCTAGCGCAACAGTTAATCGGCAAATTTCAATTTGACCAAATCAACCTGCCGGGGCACAATCAGCGAGCCGGAACATGCAGTGAAATAGTTGCTGTGTATTAACTTAATTTTGTTAATACAGCTGCGCTCTTAGGTCGGCAATATCAATCACTTTTTCATCAATTTTCAAGTAGGCTACAGAGTCAGAATAAACGATAGTAGATTCAATCACACCTTTAGTTTTGGCTAGTTTACTCGCTAACGTCTGGGCATGAAGCTCGTCATCAAAATTAATTTTAAAGCTGATATTTTTCGATTTTTTAACCTCACTCATGCCCAAAGCAAAGATAAGCCAGACGACCAATAAGCCCGCACTGAATAGAAATACGCTAGAAGGGGCAAAGTAGGTTTGCACGGTTCCGCCGGCCAAGCCACCAATGAACGCGCCAAAAAACTGACTGCTGGAAAAAACGCCCATTGCAGAGCCTTTATCACCCGCAGGGGCAATTCTTGATAAGGTAGAGGGCATTGTCGCTTCTAAGTAATTAAAGGCGGCAAAAAACATCACCACAAACAGTACCATGAAATAAAAATCATCATGTTTTTGCCAAAGTAATAACAAACTCATAGTCATCAACACAATGGCACTACAAAACACTAATTTTTCTTTATTTTTCTTAATTGCCCAGATCATGAAGGGTACCATGATGGCAAAAGAGAGTAATAATGCCGGCAAATATAAACGCCAATGATCACTCACGGCAAAACCAGTATTGATTAACATTAACGGCAAGGCGACAAACATCGCCGTTAATGCCACATGTAAAATGAACACACCAAGGTTTAAACGAAACAATTGTGGGTGCTTGATTAAATTGAGCAGTTTATTAGGAATGGCAACATGATCACCTTTGGGAGCCGTATTGATGGAACTCGGCACCACAAACAGCACTAACAAGATACCCGTCACAGATAATATAGCAGTTAAATAGAACAATCCTGCCAGGCCGAAACTGCCTGCAACTATGGGACCTAACACCATGGCAACAGCAAATGACAAACCGATAAACATACCGATAGTTGCCATCACTTTCGGCCGCTGTTCTTCGCGACTTAAATCTGCCGCCAATGCCAAAGTCGCACTGGCAATTGCCCCCATGCCTTGTATTGCCCGACCAAATACAACACCATAGACCGATTCAGACAGAGCCGCGATGATACTGCCCAGGCAAAACAACACCAGGCCGCCAATTATCACCGGTTTTCTACCAATCCGGTCGGACAGTATCCCCATAGGAATTTGCAATAACGCTTGGGTTAAACCGTAAGCGCCAATTGCCAAGCCCAGCCACATCGGGCTATAGCCTTCTAATTCAACACCATAAATAGCGAACACGGGCAAAATCATAAATAAGCCGATCATGCGCATGCCAAATACCGTGGCGAGCGAAAGTGAGGCTTTCTTTTCAATACTGTTTAAACCGGTAACACTCATATAATTGCGGGACTATAAAAAAAAATTAGCTTATTTTACCTTAAGCGTTCTCAGGTTACACCATAGAAGTGACGATTATTCGATTTAGATCAACGGCTATACCAATTTGATTAAAAATGAGCAGATATTTATTCAACTTGGTTATACATGTGTTCACCTAACTTTTCGCGTATATCATCTGTTATGGCCTTTGATTTTTGCGTTTGATAGCAAAAGTTCACCATGGTAGCGGTTCCCGATACGCATTTTTTAGCCTGTTGCCAAATTTCCTGATAAACCTGAAACGAAGAATTACCCAGCTTGGAGATGTAGGTTTTTATTTCAACTTCCTGTTGATAATACAGTTGGCCATGAAACTCAATTTCTGTTTTCGCTAAAATTAATGGCCACTGACTTAAGTCAAGATCAGGCAGAAACAGTTTGAAAATTTCATCTCGGGCCCCTTCAAACCAAATTGGGATGGCGGTGTTGCTGATGTGCCCTAAAGCATCGGTATCGCTAAACCGTGGTTTCATTTTTTCAAAAAACATAAGTGCATACTATTTTATTAAGCGTGCTGCTAATTTAGCAGAAATAAGGCATAGTATGGCAATAAATACCAATTCAATTTTCATTAATATCAAGTATTAACCCTATGACCGATTTTATCGAAGTATACGAAAATGCATTGCCCGCAGATTTCTGTAAAAACCTTATAAAACAATTTGAAGATAGTCCGCATAAAACGCCAGGGATCACTGGCGGTGGCCTTGATAAGAGTAAAAAAGACAGTAATGATGTTTACTTAAATCAACATGCCGAGTTTCATCAACCATTACAAACGGTGTTACATGCCACGGCCAAATGCATGGCGGATTACGTTAATAAGTATTATTTCAGCTTAATCAGCGGCATTAGCTTAACCCTGAAGCATCCTGTCACTGGTGTACCAACATTATTGACCACCGACAATTATGAGCAAATTGCTAAACCTAACATTATGAATTTAATGCAGTATATGTTTCGATTGGCGCCAATTAATGCGCAAAAATACGATAAGGGTAAAGGTAATTATGGCTATTGGCATTCGGAGATATTTCCACAACCGAATGGTAACGAACCGCTGCATCGGGTATTGCTGTTTTTAATTTATTTAAATGATGTTGAAGAAGGCGGAGAAACTGATTTCTTTTATCAACAAAAGAGTGTCAAGCCTAAGGCTGGAAGCATAGTTATCGCACCATGTGGTTTTACCCACACTCATCGCGGTAACGTACCGGTGTCGTCCGATAAATACGTACTCACATCGTGGATGTTATTTAACAAAGCCGAGCAAATTTATACCTAAAAGCAGGTACAGGGTACGAGGTACAAGGTACAAGCTGATTGCGTGGAAGAGGAGATATGCTGCGAGCACCGGGCAACTGGCTACGGGCAGTAGGGTTGATGCTATGTATTAATCGATATTCCAAAGCTAGGTACAGATCCCAGAAATATAAAAATAAACTCATTTGTCACTAATGCGATCTGCTAGTAGCTAAAAGCTAGTAGCACTTCGATATAGGTACAGGCAGTAGGGTTGCTATTATGATTCAATAGTTACTCCTAAGCTAGTTCAACCCCCAGCAATATAACAATACCTTCACTTGTCGCTAACGTGAACTGCCCGTAGCCCGTAGCTAGTAGCTTTTCTGTTAAATCTAAACTATCTATTCGCCTACTCAGGCTGCCTGTACCCTGTACCTCGTACCCTGTACCTGTCTCCTACAAAAATCGCTTCAATATCCTGCCAAATTGAGTAATTTTAATTTTTCTCAATAATTCACGGGGTTTATCCGGGTAATCTCTAACCGCTTCAATATCATCTACTGAAGTTACCCGATTAGTATTGGCTAAAATCATGGCAAGCTCCTTGTGCCAGCTATCTTTAAGTTGCTGCTGCTTATCACATAGCAATAAACCATTTTCTAAATCCAGGCTCCATGCCCTGGGGTTTAAATTGCTGCCGGTAATTAAGTGATAAGTATCATCGGCGACAATGCCTTTTAAATGGTAACTATTGCTGCCATCTTGCCATAAATGTACATTTAACTGGCCTTTATCGATATATGCCTGATTACGCTTAATGAAAACACGTAACAACATTTCATAAATATAGGGCACTATGCCGATGGTAGAAAATTTTTCAGGTTCGGCAATATAAAAGTCATTGGCTTTTTTATCACCAACAACAATGGTGACTTGTACACCTTTCTTTAATGCTTTGGATAGGTCGCCAGCCAGTGCTTTTGGTAAGTTAAAATATGGGGTAAAGACTACCAGTTTATTGGTTGCCACTTTAAATACCGAGCGTGCAGTAAGATTTAACTGGTTTCCTCTGCCACCTAAGCCCACTAAAGGGGTGATGATCAAATCATTCTGCATGCTAGTGTCACTAGTTACTGTATATTTCGATCGATTTAACACACGCTTTAGCTGTTTAATCAGTCCTTTCATCTGCCTTTTATCAGGCACAATGCTTTGGTTAATCTTCGGTGTGCATTGGCTGTTAATAAAGTAAGTGGTTAAGTAATTGACGAAACTGTTAGCCAAAGAGACATTGCTAAACTTATGGTAGCGGTCACAACGGTATCTATCTTTTTCATGCAAATAAATATTATTAATACTGGCGCCACTGAATAACAGCGTGTCATCTATGACAAAGCCTTTTAGGTGCAAAACCCCCAAAAATTCTCTTTGTTTCACCGCGACACCATAAATATTGATGTCATGCTCATATTGTGCGCTTAAATCTAGATAAAGCTGGCGGTTACCTAATGATTTTTTCTCACCAATTAAACCACGCTGAGCCCGGTGAAAATCAACGAAAAGGCAAACATCCAGCTCTGGATTTTCTTGTTTCGCAGCAAAGATGGCATGCAATATCTCTCGTCCTGCGTCGTCATCTTGCAAATAGAGTGCAGTGATATAAATCCGCTGTCTGGCACTTTTAATCAGCTGTAACAGCTCAACTTTGAACTGTTTGGCCGAGTATAAAAATTCAACGTCACTGGCATTTAACGGAATGGAGTCTTTAATAGATAACTTACTATTGCGGGAAAAAATCATTGAGCTTTATTTATTATTGATAGTTTTTTGATTATAAACATAAATTTAAAAAGGTACTAGGTTTATAGGATATTTGACTATAATCATAGAAGCTCGACAATAATATGAATAAATGTATGAGGTACTCTTGGCCAAAATATTTACTTTGCTATTAATCTTTTTTTTAATTTCATCAAATGCATTTGCAAATAAAATTACCATAAACCTAAGTTCAGGCTTACCAGCAGCTGGAATAGTTGTGTATCTTACTGCCAAGCAAAATACCGCTGAAATTAAAGCCGCAAAGAAATTATTTCATCAATCTCCTACTACCATCAGTCAGCATCAGAAAAAATTTGCTCCGTATTTTACTGTTGTTACCACAAATACTGATGTTACCTTTGATAATTTGGATGATATTACTCACCATATCTACTCAGTTAATGCTGACAGCCAATTCGATTTTAAGTTACGAAAAGGTTCAACTGAAAAATCCTTATCGTTTAATAAACAACAATCAATAAGTATGGGGTGCAATATCCATGACTGGATGGCGGGTCATTTATTAGTATTAGATACACCATTTTATGGCATCACAGATGAAAAAGGACGGTTAAAATTCACTGCGTTACCAAAAGGTAACTATATTCTGTCACTTTATCATCCACAACTGAAACAAACCGACTTAGAAGATAAGCACGAGATACAACTCCCCCTGAATCAAACCTATAAATTAACATTACAAAGGCAAATGGCGGAAACACCACCACAACAAAGCCTGGATGATTTTGATTTTGTCGAAAACTATTAATCAAGTGAAAATTAAACAGATGATGCCGCTGAACAGTTTAAAAAGTCGAATCACTTTACTCTTTATTTTGTTATTAATAGCGGTACAGGCTGTTTCCTTTATTGCGACACACTCATCAAACGAAAGACTGGAAAATCAACAACTTAAATCTCAACTTACCCAAGCTGAAACACTTTTGAAAAATGAGATCAAGAAAAGCAATTATTACCTAACAGCATTCGCGGTAACGGTAGCGAAAGATTACGGCTTGAAGCAAATGTTAGGGGAAGATACGCGTAGTTTACTGGTGGCTCTAAATAATCATCGTCAGCGTATCGATGCGGATATTTCGTTTGCCTTTAACCAGCAAAGAGTGGTTATTGGCGAGTTACTGGTTAAAGAGCCAAACGAAAAAAACAAAAAAATTACCATGGGTGAGCAAATAAATACCGAGTTTAGCCACCCTCAATGGCTCACCAATGAACCGGTAAGTGTATACTATCAATTAAACGAGAGCGTGTATCAATTGGTTATTGCTCCGATAAACAGTGGCGATATGGTGGTTGGTCACATCGCTTTTGGTTATTTAATTAATGATCGCTTAGCTCGGACGATTTCCGACTCTACAGATTTCAGCGTTGGCTTTGGTTTATCAGGTAATTCAACCTGGCATTGGCTTGCATTACATGACACAGAAGCTGAAACAACAAATTCCAGCATCGAACAAACTGATTTTTCACCTTTGCTCAGCAACATTTCACAAACCTATATGTTTGCTAACCATCCATTAGGGACGGTCGACGGGTTAAAGCTTAGTGCAACCACATTTCAATTACGATCTAATTTAACCGCAGCGATCAAAAAAGACGGCAGCCAAATACTACTATTAATCTCTATTACCATGCTCCTGTCTTTGTTAGGAGCATACATTATTGCTATCAGCCTGACCGCGCCTTTGCGACAACTTGTTTTATTTAGTAGTAATATTGCCAAGGGCGATTACCACAGTAAAATTACGGTCGGTAGCACAGAAGAGCTTAACAAGCTTGCATTACAATTTGAAAAAATGCAGCAAGCGATTAAAGACAGAGAAGATGCCATAACCAAGCAAGCGTATCAGGACAGTCTCACCCAATTACCGAATCGCAATCAATTTCACCGAGATATGATGGATATCGGACACCCATTTTTGCTATGTCAGCTTAGCATTCGAAGGCTAGCCAATATCAATGATACATTAGGGCATGATGTTGGTGACCAGGTTATTTTGGAAGTGACTAAACGATTAAAAACACTGGAAATACCTCTATATCAAGTCTCTGGTAACGTATTATTGCTGCGCTGGGATAATGAAACAAATATCAAATTATGTGTTAACCAAATAAATTCCGTCATAGAGCCAATATTTTCATATCAAAATATCGCCTTGCATTTGCAAATTAATATTGGCCTTACTGAAAGCGAAGGCTCACCACAAGCCGATCAATTGTTAAAGGAAGTCGATTCGGCGATGCAAATTTCCAAACGGAAAAATTTGCTGTATCAGCTTTATAATCGTCAGATAGATTTTAATACCCTAGATCGATTGCAATTAATAAATCGGCTGAAATCGGCCATTGAAAACGACGAGTTTACCCTACATTATCAGCCTAAATTAAACCTGAAAACATCCACCGTTGAAGGTGTTGAAGCGTTAGTAAGATGGGAGCATCCGGTTAACGGACTTATTCATCCAGACACTTTTATTCATATAGCCGAGCAAACAGGACAAATGAATGCTTTGTCTTTATGGGGGATTGATAAAGCAATAGAGCAATATTTTATTTGGCAAGCAAAAGGCATAAAGCTGCAAATTGCGGTAAATATATCGCCTCAAAACTTGCTCAATGAAAATTTTTGCAATTTATTAATCAACAAATTGTGTGGTTCTGAAAAATTACATCAGGCCATTACTCTTGAAATTACCGAAGATGCTTTTTTAGATCATTCATCCAAAGCCGCTGAGAATATCACTTTACTACGTAATAAAGGGATCTACTTGTCTATAGATGACTACGGCACTGGGTATTCAACATTAGCACAGTTGCGGAACCTCCCGGTAGAAGAGCTTAAAATAGACCGCTGCTTTATCCAAAATTTAACCCAGCACGGAGTTGACCAATTAATTGTAAGTTCGACAATTAAACTTGCTCATCGACTTAACCTAACGGTTGTTGCCGAAGGTGTCGAAGATCAACAAACGCAGGAATGGTTAATAGAACAAGGCTGCGAAAAAGCACAAGGATACTTTATAAGCAGACCTTTATCTGCTCGCGATTTTGACTCTTGGTTAACGAAGTCGTCATATTCATGCAACTACATTACCAGCTAAATTAAATTTACCATGAAGATAATAACAATAATACCACTGTGCTTGTTGACTCTGACAACCGCTGCCGCTGAACATAAGTTCTCCGGATTAATCGATGTTGGTTTTAACTACGTTGATGGTGTTGATTCACACATAAACGGCCATTATGGAAAATTTCGTTTCGATAACCACGAGACTCTTTCGTTAAGCCAGGCAATCGCTAATTATCAAGTCGATTTTGACAATCCAGTGTCTTTCAATACGACTTTGATGGCTTATGCCGACGGTCATAAAGATGAGGTCGGCATATTAGAGACACAATTGCGTTATCAAGGCTTACCAAATCAAAGTGGTCATCGATTTAACGCTCGAGCAGGTATCATGTATCCCAAAATATCACTCGAGAATAATGCCATTGGCTGGACCTCTCCGGCAACAATAACCAACTCAACCATGAACAGTTGGATTGGTGAAGAGCTTCGTCATGCCGGATTGGAGCTCAATTGGGATTGGTTAGGAAAATTTCATCAAAGCCCACACGATTTTGGTTTAACTGCATCGGTTTATAAAAATAACGATACGGTGGGCACACTACTGTCATGGCGCGGCTGGACCTTAAGCAACAGGCAAACTTTGTGGCACGAAAAATTACCACTGCCACCGGTTAAAGCAAGATTTGGTGGCTGGCTTAGGTTTCAAGCCGCCGACACTGACCCCTTTATCGAACTTGACCATCGCTATGGCTTTGAAGTTAATGGTCGCTGGCAATGGCAAAATCGCTTAAAAATTAACGTTGGCGCCTATGACAATAATGCGGATACCAGAATAGTAAAAAATGGCCAGTTCGCCTGGGATACTCGTTTTTACCATTTTGGCTTCAAACATAAATCTTCTAACAATTTGGTTATTTTAGGCCAGTTTTTGTCTGGTGATACATTGATGAGTTCACCGCGAGGAAAGACGCTTGTTGATAATGACTACCAGACAGGATATTTAAGCTTGCGTTACCAATTACAGCAGCAAAAAATCAGTGTCCGATTTGAGGAATTTTCAGTAACCGATAATGACTCTTCTGAAGACGATGATAATAATGAATACGGCAAGGCATTTACCGCTTCTTACCAATATCGCATCAGTAAGCCATTATTTGTTCAGGCAGAATTTAATTGGCTAAATAGCAACAGGCCGGCAAGAGCTTATGCATTTAAACCGGTAAAACTGGTGGAACGACAAGTGCAATTGGTGGTCAGGTATTATTGGTAAAAAAGGTACAGGGTACGGGGTACAAGGTACAGGCTGTTAGCGTGGACGATTAGATCGTTTAGATTTAACAGATAAGCTGCGGGCATCGGGCTACGAGCAACGGGCAGTTCGCGTTAGCGATAAGTGAAGTGGTTTGTATATTATGAGTTTTAAAAATAGCTTTGAAAGCTCACTGTCAAATAGGGAGGTTCCAAATCAAGTTTGGAATGACGGTGTACTTTTTCTTAGAATATTGGAGTTTTAACGGTATTTGTTTATTTACACCACGTCATATAAAAGAAGAAGCCCCTAAATAAATTATTACTTAAGGGCTAAGCTAGAGTGAGAAGAAGAGGCTAAGACGTCAAAAGCTTTTAGCTTCTCGGGATGCAAAAGCCTCTTCTTA
>NZ_JQDZ01000032.1 GCF_000764205.1 Thalassotalea sp. ND16A | reverse complement strand
TCGTGCCACTTGGCCAATCCCCAATTCCACGAAAAACGGGCAACACCACACGCTCTCGCCAAATGGCTAGCGTGTTTATTATTCGCCAGTAATTGAGTTTTAAAGGCTATCTTCATGCTTGATAGTGCACTGTTGTTTTATACAGTGATCAAGCGACTTTTTTCAATGTCTTATTTTGATGTGAACGCTTGCCTAACGTTCGGCTATGTGAATTCAGTTTGCTATTGCGATCCCAGCGCCTCATAGTTTCGACTGAAACACCATAATGCTTTGCGGCCTCGCCTATACTCACTAAATCGAAGACTAAAGTTTTCATAATCACCACCTCATGATCAGGTTTAGGCAATTATTCGCTAACTAGCAAGAACCCTATTTTTTTAAATTACGCAAAGCTAAACCCCCGCCAACCTGCGAGGTTAAAACCTGAAGTATCCCCACAAATATTTGTGTAAGCGTTTGAAATTTAGTTAAATTAATTTCACCACAAAACAAAAAAACTAAACCTCAAACGCTATGAAGGTATTTTCAAACTTTTTTAAGAAAGAA
>NZ_JQDZ01000031.1 GCF_000764205.1 Thalassotalea sp. ND16A | reverse complement strand
GAAAATCCTGAGCATTACCTCCCTTGGAACTACCAACAAAATCAAGAGATAACTCAGTCATAGACTGGGTTAGCGCCATTCTAAATAACTCAACTTGCCATGTCACACTATCCCGCCGTAAGCTCACCATTTATGCGCAGCCTGAATACCAATGGGCCAGACCAAACCGTCAGCAAAGTGGCATCAGCTGACGAATCAAGGGTAGTTATTCAGTTCTTTTACATGAATAAGTAACTTTAATTTAATCTGAAAAATATTTTAGTGAAAGAGATTCTCGTTTCGAATGACAGATCCCAAGCCTCAGCAGTAATGCTGGGGCTATTGCATTTTAAGCGCACTTGTTTAGTGCGCTAAACTGATCAACCTAGGGCAACAAATTTTTAAATAACTCTCCGCAAAGTATAACTCATTGTATTTTATCTACTTTTAAATCTGGCACTGTGCTTGCTCTTTATCTGCATACACTTCGGTTTTTGTGAATGGCAGTTATGCTGTTGGCAAAGCTGAACAAGCATTAAATCTTAATCGATGTAGGAAAAGGCAAAATGAGCACAAGCGATCTAAGTCAAAGTAAACAGAACATTGTAGTGGTGGGTAACGGCATGGTTGGTCATCACTTTGTTGAGCAATTAAGTCAATTTGATGGCTACAATATTACCGTACTGTCAGCCGAGTCTCGTTTGGCCTATGACCGAGTGCATTTGTCGGAATATTTTTCCGGTAAAACCGCCGACGATCTGGCGTTAACCACACCTGAGAATTATCAACAATTGGGCGTTAACTTTGAGCTTGATGCGAAAGTGACTCAGATTGATAAAGCGGCGAAAACCGTAACCACAGAAAGTGGCGACACCTTCTCTTATGACAAGTTAGTGTTGGCCACCGGCTCTTACGCCTTTGTTCCGCCTATCCCGGGTAAAGATCGTGAGCATTGCCTGGTCTATCGGACCATTGATGACTTGGATGCGATTCAGGCATCGGCCAATACCGGTAAAGTTGGTGTCGTTGTTGGTGGTGGTTTGCTTGGTTTGGAAGCAGCTAATGCGCTTAAAGAGCTAGGGTTAGACACTCATGTGGTTGAGTTTGCGCCACAGTTAATGGGGGTGCAACTCGATCAGGCTGGTGGTTTATTGCTGAAGAATAAAATTGAAAGCTTAGGCGTTACCGTCCATACCGAAAAAGCCACTAACGTTATTGTTGATGGTGATGATTGTGTGCATAAAATGGAATTTGCCGACGGCAGTCACCTGGAAACCGACTTGATTCTCTTCTCTGCCGGTATTCGTCCTTATGACAACCTGGCGCGCGAGTTTGATTTAACCCTTGGTGAGCGTGGCGGTATTGTCGTTAACAATCAATGTCAAACCAGCGATGACGATATTTACGCTATCGGTGAATGTGCATTATGGAATAACTTCATTTATGGTTTGGTAGCGCCGGGTTACAGCATGGCGAAAGTGGCGGCGAGCCATATTATTGGTGGTGAAGATAAATTTACCGGTGCCGATATGAGTACCAAGTTAAAACTGATGGGCGTTGAAGTTGGTTCAATTGGTGATGCGCATGCCAAAACGGCAGGTGCGCAATGTTATACCTATCAAAATGATCGCGACAATGTTTACAAGAAAATGGTAGTCAGCCAAGACGGAAAAACCTTACTTGGCGCGGTACTGGTAGGAGACACCAGTGAATACGATGCCTTGTTGCAATACGCGTTAAATGGTATTGAATTACCGGAAAATCCAGATGCGTTAATTTTACCTAGCAGTGGTGAAAAACCAACTCTTGGTGTTGATTCACTGCCAGATACGGCCACCATTTGTTCATGTTTGAATGTTACCAAAGGCGACATAATTGCCGCCGTCGATGCGGGTGCCACCGATGTTGGCACGATTAAGAGTGACACGAAAGCGACGACTGGTTGTGGTGGTTGTGCGGCATTATTGAAAACTGTCGCTGACAATGAGTTTGCCAAACGTGGTTTAGAAGTGAAAAAAGATATTTGTTCTCACTTTGTTTATAGCCGTACCGAATTGTTTCACATTGTCAAAGCAGAAAAAATTAAAACCTTCGATGAACTGGTAAGCAAGCACGGTAAAGGCATGGGTTGTGAAATTTGTAAGCCGGCAGTAGCGTCCATCTTAGCCTCGGTATACAACGATTACATCTTAGAAGACGATCACTTGCACTTGCAAGATACCAACGATACTTACCTCGGCAATATGCAAAAAGACGGTACCTACTCGGTCGTACCACGTATGCCTGGCGGTGAAGTGACCCCGGACAAACTTATCGTCATTGGTGAAGTTGCCAAAGAATATAACCTTTACACCAAAGTCACCGGTGGTCAGCGTATCGATTTATTTGGCGCTCGGGTCGAGCAGTTACCGGCTATCTGGAAACGTCTGATTGATGCGGGTATGGAAACGGGTCATGCCTATGGTAAATCACTGCGTACGGTTAAATCTTGTGTCGGTAGTACCTGGTGTCGTTACGGGGTACAAGATTCTATGTCGATGGCTATTTTCTTAGAAGAGCGCTACAAAGGCTTACGTTCTCCGCATAAAATCAAATTTGCCGTTTCCGGTTGTACCCGTGAGTGTGCCGAAGCGCAAAGTAAAGACATTGGTGTAATTGCCACAGAAAATGGCTGGAACCTTTATGTTAGCGGTAATGGCGGGATGAAGCCTCGTCACGGTGACTTATTTGCCACCGACTTAGATGATGCCACGCTAATTAAATACATCGATCGCTATTTAATGTTTTATGTACGTACCGCCGACAGATTACAACGTACTTCCGTATGGTTGGAGAACCTGGAAGGTGGCTTGGAATACATGCAAAAAGTCGTCAAAGACGATCACTTAGGCATTAACGATGAGTTAGAGAATCAAATGGATGCCGTGGTTGCCACTTACCAATGTGAATGGAAAACCACCGTTGACAGTCCGGAAAAATTAAAACGTTTCCGTCAATTTGTCAACTCAGACAAACAAGACGTTAATATTCAATTTGTCGATGAACGCGAGCAAATTCGCCCGGCAACTTTAACTGAAAAAGCCGAACAAGGCTTGCTTATTGACACCGTAAATATTACAGAGGTTGAGCCGGCATAAGCTTGGCCTCTAGAGGAAAAAATGATGACAGAATTAAATAGTACAAGCAGTACAAGCAGTACAAGCAGTAAAAGCAGCAACTGGCAAACACTCTGCCAAAAAGATGATTTAGTGAAATACTCGGGCGTGTGTGCGTTGCTAAATGATGAGCAACAAGTCGCCATCTTTTTAATCGATGATGACAACGCTCTTACCATCAGTAATTGGGATCCTGCCGGTAAAGCGAACGTGCTCTATCGTGGTCTCATTGGCGATGACAATGGTGAAGTGTTCGTTGCCTCACCTTTGTACAAGGAGCGATTTTCATTAACCAGTGGCCGTTGTTTAGACGATGATTCATTGTCGGTGACCACCTATCAAACCCGCATTGAGCAAGGTCAAGTGCAGGTACGAGTCTAAAACGTTAGCACTGAGTGACGATGTATAACACTATTCATAACACTATACATTGTCAGCTTATTTACCCGATATCAGGAAGGCAATCATGAATAGTAGCAGTTTATTTAATCCGTTTTACAGCTTTGCTCGTTTACTGAAATTTAACCTGACTACTCATCGTAAAAATCAAGGTGCTGGCAAGCTTTCGCAACGACAAGGACAAGTATACTTAATCGGTGGTGGCTGTGGCGATCCTGAGTTGCTGACGATGAAAGCTCATCGAATTCTGCAATCGGCAGATGTGATCATGGTCGACTGGTTGGTAAATCCTGATATCTACCAATATTTTCCGAAGGCTGCTGATGTGCAGTTTGTGGGCAAAAAGTGTGGTCAACACAGTGTTCAGCAAGACGAAATCTGCCAGATCATGCTCAATCATGCGTTAGCAGGTAAAACCGTTATCCGCTTAAAAGGGGGCGACCCAAGTATTTTTGGTCGCTTGGCCGAAGAAACCGATATTTTAACTCAACATCAAATCCCCTTTGCCATCATACCAGGGATCACCGCCGCCAGTGGTTGTGCCGCTTATGCCGGAATACCATTAACCCATAGAGATTGTGCGCAGTCGGTCCGTTTTGTCACCGCGTCATTGAAAGATAGCGAAGCCGAGGCGAACTGGAGAAACATCGCCAATGAAAAAGACACTTTAGTGTTTTATATGGGCTTAAACAAAGTCAGCCAAATAGCACAGCGGTTGATCAAATATGGGATGAAAGACTCGATGCCAATCGCTATCGTTGATCAAGGCACACTAAGCGCTCAGCAAGTCTGTATTAGCTCATTAGCAAACATCAGCAAGGATATGAAATTTTACGATTTTAAAGGCCCGGCGCTTATCATCGTTGGTGAAGTTGTGAGTAAAAGACAGAGTGTGAGTTTAGATTTATTCACCAGTGCCGAGTTGCAACTTAGCGCTTAAAAGATCACTAGCATAGTAACCGGCAATGTAAAGACGCCGCGGGATATGTTATAAATGCGCTATTGACGGCTTATCGTAAATCAGCGCATGACAGCAAACGCTTCAACTTCTACTACTCTACCTATCGAGGCTGTTAAGCAGCCCATTTTAGATGCCTTGCAATCATCTGCCGCGATTATATTATCGGCGCCACCCGGGGCGGGTAAATCAACCTGTTTACCGCTATGGCTGTTGCAATCTCAGCGCTTTGCTCAGCAAAAAATCATCATGTTACAACCGCGTCGCATCGCGGCAAAATCGGTTGCCAGTCGGCTTGCTCAGCAGTTGGGTGAAAAAGTCGGCGGCACCGTTGGTTATCGTATGCGCAACGATAGCAAAGTTTCCAACAACACTCGCTTAGAAGTGGTTACCGAAGGCATACTTACCCGTTTAATTCAGCACGATAATGAACTGGCAGGTGTGGGGTTAATTATTTTTGATGAGTTTCACGAGCGCTCTATTCATGCCGATTTAGCCTTTGCCCTGGCACTGGATGTGCAGCAGGGCTTACGTGACGATTTAACCTTGCTACTGATGTCGGCGACATTGGATAATCAATATCTGGCAAAATTTTTACCACAGGCAACAGTCCTCGGCTGTGAGGGCAAAAGCTATCCTATTGATATTAGCTATCATGCGCCCGGTAATGAACGAAATTGGCGGCAACACGCAGTCAGTGTCATTCGCCAGCAAGCGAACATTGAAAGCGGTTCTATTTTGGTTTTTCTGCCGGGCACTGCCGATATTCGTTTTATTTTTAATGCTCTGCTTGGGCAGTTAGCCAATGATATCGATTTACATGCCCTGTATGGCGATTTAGACATTAAGCAACAGCAGCAGGCAATTGCAAAAAGCGAAATGGGTCGCAGAAAAATCGTACTGGCCACTAACATTGCCGAAACGTCACTGACCATAGATGGCATCAGCATGGTCATCGATAGTGGTTATGAAAAGATTGCGCAGTTTAATAGTGACAGCTTGATCAATGAGTTAAGGCAGCAAAAGATTAGTAAGGCTTCTGCTATTCAGCGGGCCGGGCGAGCCGGACGTTTACAAGCGGGCCGTTGTATCCGTTTATACGCCAATGAAGACTTTCAACGTCGAGTCGAACATAGCCGCAGTGAAATTAGTCAGGCCGACTTATTACCACTCACCATTGAGGTGGCCAGCTGGGGCGTTGCTCAATATCAGCAGCTCAACTTTTTAGAGTTGCCGCGCGCCGTTAGCGAGCAACAAAACTGGCAGGCACTGCAAGCGTTAGAAATTGTCGATGGTAATAATCGATTAACCACACACGGTAACCAGGTCGCACAATTGCCCTGTCATCCACGTTTTGCCCATATGCTGATCAAAGCGCTGAAGATAGTAAGTGATGATGCAAAAGTGGTAAAAAACGTCCAAGGCTTATTATCGTTGGCGTGTCTATTAGCCGCGATGTTAGAAGAACGCGATATCTTAAAGCGTGAGCGGGCTTTTAATGAAAGTGATATTCGCAGTCGTTTATATCAACTGGCAGGCTCAGTGAAACGCAAAGCATCAAACATCGAATACCGGATCATCCAACAGGCCCGAAACCTCGCGGCTAAGTTAAGTCATTTGCACCCCCGACGTGTTTCACTCAGCTTAAATGACAATGACTGGCCGATGGAGTATTGCGGCTTGTTTTTAGCCTTTGCCTACCCAGAGCGCATCGCCATGGTCAGAAATTCGCAAAGCAGCTATTTGTGCGCCAATGGCAAGGGGGCAAATTTAGCCGATGAGGATACTTTGCGAGGCGAGCCGTTTTTAGCGTGTGCGGTGTTGCAAAGCTACCAACAAAAATTGCAAATACGCTTAACCGCGCCATTACAGGAGCAACATATTTATCAGTACTTTAATGCTCAGATAAGCCGTCATGAGCGCTTAAGCTATGACGAAAAGCAGCAACGAATTAGCAGTGAAACACAAACCCGTTTAGGCAGTATCATTTTGTCGCGGCAGCCGAGTCAATCTAAACTAAGCGCCGAAAAGTTAACTCGCCTGTGGTGCGATTATATTCAACGAAAAGGCCTGACGATATTAAAATTTAATGCCATTGCGTTAAATCTGTTGAGCCGAATCCGCTGGTTAAATCAGTATTTCGAGGATTTACCGTTGCCGAAGTTTGCTGACCGCGAATTATTGCTCAATATCGCGGATTGGTTGGGGCCGTATTTATTCGATGTAAAAAAACTCAGCCAACTGCAGCAACTTAACTTTTATGACATCTTGTATAACTCGCTAACGTTTGAACAACAGCAATTGCTTATGCGCTGGGCGCCGAAATCTTATACCAGCCCGGTTGGTCGCGAATTTAGTTATCAATACAGCGAACAACCGCACCCAAAATTGGCATTACCTATGCAACAGGTGTATGGTTTAAGTAGTTCCCCTTCGGTTGCTAATGGGCAAGTCGCGGTACTGTTAGAGTTGCTGTCACCGGCACGCAGGCCGATTCAGCTGACTCAAGATCTGGCGAGGTTTTGGCAGGGAAGTTACAAAGATGTGCAAAAGGATATGAAGTCGAATTATCCGAAACATTTTTGGCCTGACGATCCGGCCAATGCGCAAGCGACAACAAAATTAAAAAAACATTTGCTGAAAGACAACTAGAATAAAAACATGGCAACAAGAAAATTAATAAAAAAACCACAAAAAGGCTTCACCAAAGGCAAGGTTGAGAAAGAGCAAAAAGCAAAACCTGGCTTTACTCATTGGTGTGCCATGACGGCTATTAAGCTGTCGATAATATTTGTTACCACGCTCGCGTTATACAGTATTTATCTCGATGGTAAAGTGCGTCATACCTTTGAAGGCCAGCGCTGGCAGGTGCCGGCGCAAGTGTACGGTAAAGTTCCTACGATTAACAATGACCAGCAAATTAATTTTGACCATTTAGAACAAGAGTTGCTGCATTTGCATTATAAACGGGTAGCGAAAGTGAAGTTGCCCGGACAATATGCCCGCAATTCGAATAAGTTCATTATTTATCGTCGTGAGTTCGATTTTGGTTTCGGTCTTGAAGCACCGGCCAAGGTGTCGATAGAGAAAAAACGTGACGAAGTTTTTCGCTTGTTAGAAGATGGACAACCCTTACATAAAGTAAAACTCGAACCCATTTTAATTGACCGTATTTTATCTGCTGAAGGTGAAGACCGGGTAGTACTTAGCCTGGATCAAATGCCTGAACAGCTAATTGATACCTTGTTATTCATTGAAGATAAAGATTTTTATCATCATCATGGTTTATCGCCTACGGGTATTTTAAGAGCGTTTTGGAAAAATATATTGGCTGGCGAAACGGTACAGGGAGGCAGTACTCTTACCCAGCAGCTGGCAAAAAACATGTTTTTAACTCGCCATAAAACGCTATGGCGAAAAGTGAATGAAGCACTCATTTCGATCATCCTGGAGATGCGTTATTCCAAAGATCAAATTCTTGAAGCTTACCTTAACGAAGTGTATTTAGGTCAACATTATGCCAATGGCATTCATGGTGTCGGCCTGGCTGCGCAGTTTTACTTTGGCAAGCCGTTAAAAAATCTGGAAAGTCATGAAATTGCCTTGCTGATCGCACAAATTAAGGGGCCATCATTTTACGATCCCTGGCGAAAACCGAAACGCGCGGCAGAGCGCCGGGATTTGGTGTTAAGAATGATGTTTGAAAATCATTTAATCAACAAAAATGAATTTAACCAGGCATTATTAACCCCGTTAAACATTCGAGCCGAACGGCGTTTCGACAAGCAAACGTATCCGGCTTACATGCAATTGGTCCGTCGAGAATTAAAACAAATGGGCGCCGCTAATGCGATGCAATCCGGCATTCGAATCTTTACTGGTTTTGATTTACATCGTCAAACCCATGTGGAACGTGCAATAAAGCAACAATTAGCCTTACTTGAAAAAGCTAAAGCCACAGAAAAGTTAGAAGCGGCAGTGGTGATTAGTGACATTCGCAGCGGTCAAATTCAAGCCGTAGTTGGCGGTAAGTCGGTTAAGTTCTCCGGTTTTAACCGGGCGTTGGATGCCAAACGTCCAATTGGCTCACTGATAAAACCTGCGGTTTATTTAACCGCGTTAGAAAAGTTTAACACCTACAATTTCGCCACCCCGTTGAAAGATGAACCTATTTCATTAGAAAGTTCAAAAGGTAAATATTGGCAACCGCAAAACTATGATGGTAAATTTCGCGGGCAAGTACCACTGATCCAAGGCTTAGTTAACTCGCTTAATGTTCCTACGGTAAATCTTGGTATGCAATTGGGTATCGACAAAGTCGCGACTACCTTAACCGCATTGGGTTATGAAGGCAAAGTACCTATGGTACCAAGTATGTTGCTGGGTGCCATTAATATGTCGGCGTATGAAGTCAACCAATGGTATAACACTATTGCCAATAACGGCCTGTATAATGACGCTCATGCGATCATTCGTGTGGTTTCAGGTCAAGGTGACGTGTTGTGGAGTAAAAACAACATTGTCGATGCGCGATTGTCACCACAAGCGGCGTATTTAATTGATTATGCCTTAGCGCGCGTCGCAAAAGACGGCACGGCAAAATCGCTTTCCTGGCTCTTCCCGGAGCAAATCATTGCCGGTAAAACCGGCACCAGTAATGATTTACGTGATTCCTGGTTTGTTGGTTACGATCAACAAAGTGTAGTAACAACCTGGATCGGAAGAGATGATAATTTACCCATGGGTTTAACTGGCAGTAGTGGCGCATTATCTTTGTTTGCCAATTACCTGAAGAAACAAGGCAGCAGTTCCCGCTTCGATTTGTTGCCAGAAGGCATAGAGTTTGCCACCTTTGAATTAGCCACCGGCAATGCGGTTATGGATGATTGCGCCAACGTTGCCTACTACCCGGCAATAAGGGATAGCATATTTTATTCCGATAAATGTCTACAACAACGGCCAGAACAAGCATCTTGGTTAGAGAAAATATTTGGCTCGGGTAGTGACTAATTGAAAAAATGTACAGCAGCAATGACTGATGTTCCCATCTTAATTTTAAAGTAAAGCAAGGCTCAACATGGAAAAGTTAACACAAAAAGTTTATGTTTGGAGCCGCAATATACGGTTATTTCACTGGCTTAATGTGACTTCAATACTTTTATTGATTGTTATCGGCACCATTATTTTGAATGCAAAAGTACTCGGTATAACAACGGAAGGTAAAATTCTGCTGAAAGTGCTGCACGTATCGATTGGCTATGTCTTTACTGTTAATTTGTTGTATCGTTTTTTTTGTGGTTTTACTGGCAAAGGCTTTGAACGGTTTTCTAAAACTCTGGCCTTTCAACAGGGATTTATTGACGAACTAAAACAATATCAACAGGATAAAAGCAAACAATATCAGGGCCATAATCCGTTAGGTAAATTGATGGTAACGGCGTTATTTTTGTTAATGACAACACAAGTGGTTAGCGGTTTAGTGATCGCCGGCACCGACATTTATTACCCGCCATTTGGCCAACATTTTGCTGAAAGTATCGCCATTGATAAACAAGATTTAGCCTCGATAAAGCCCTATTCAAAAACCAATGTCGATGAACAGGCTTATAAGGCAATGCGCGAATTTCGAGCCCCGTTTATACAAACTCATGTTTATTCATTCTACACCCTGCTGATGTTCATTTTTATTCATATTGCTGTGGTGATTTATGCGGAAAGAAAACATCATCAATCTTTAGTCTCGGCAATGATCAATGGCTATAAATACTTGAAAAAGCGGGAATAAATAACGATTCAGGTTATGTCGTTTAGTGTTAATTTTAATCCTCCCTTTCCCCCATCCATGGTGCGGGAGGATAAGCACATCCATGTGCAAAAAAATGCCCACAACAGTGGGCATTTATCGAAAAAACTAGCGTTTAAAGCTAATGCTTAAAGCTTGGCAAAACAACGTTCAGCGGCAGCTAAGGTTGCTTCAATGTCGGCATCATTATGCGCGGCCGATAAGAACCCGGCCTCAAAAGCTGAAGGCGCCAAGAAAACACCTTCATCTAACATTAAATGGAAGAACTTGTTGAATTTATCGGTATCGCATTTCATCACTTGCGCAAAGGTACTTACTTGTTCTTGCTCGGTGAAGAAGAAACCAAACATAGCGCCAACGTAGTTAATGCTTAACGGCACACCCTGGCGTTTTGCCGCAGCTTTAAAGCCTTCGGCAATTTGCTTGGTTTTTTCAGTTAAGCCGGTGTGGTAATCGTTATCGCTCAATTCGGTTAATGCGGCGAATCCAGCTGCCATGGCGATTGGGTTACCAGATAAGGTACCGGCTTGATAAACCGGGCCCACTGGCGCAATGTAGTCCATGATTTCGCTTTTACCACCAAAAGCACCAACTGGCATGCCGCCACCGATGACTTTACCTAATGTGGTTAAATCCGGAGTGATATTGTAATGCGCTTGCGCACAACCTAAAGCCACGCGGAACCCGGTCATTACCTCATCCAAAATAAGCACCGATTTATATTCATCACAGATGCTGCGCAGGCCTTCAAGGAAACCAGGCACTGGTGGGATACAGTTCATGTTACCGGCAACGGGTTCAACAATAATACAGGCGATTTCGTCGCCATATTCTTTGAAAATTTGTTGCACTGAATCGGTATCGTTATAAGTCACGGTTAAGGTGTGTTTGGCAAAGTCTGCCGGGATACCCGGAGAGTTTGGTACGCCTAAGGTTAACGCGCCTGAGCCAGCTTTCACTAACAATGAGTCGGCATGGCCATGGTAACAGCCTTCAAATTTCAAAATTTTATCACGATTTGTGTAACCACGAGCTAAACGAATCGCGCTCATGGTGGCTTCCGTACCAGAACTTACCATGCGCAGCTTTTCCATCGATGGTACCAGTTCACGAACTTTTTCGGCCATGGTAATTTCCAGCGAGGTTGGCGCACCAAAACTTAAGCCGTTTTGTGCTGTGCTAATTACAGCATCTAAAATAGCCGGGTGATTATGTCCTAAAATCATCGGTCCCCAAGAACCAACATAGTCGATATATTTCTTGCCATCGGCATCAAAAATATAAGCACCTTCGGCACGTTCGATAAATCGCGGAGTACCGCCAACGCCAGTAAACGCTCGTACTGGTGAGTTAACGCCACCTGGTATAGTTTGTTGCGCTTGCGCAAATAATTGTTCTGAGTTTGACATGTTCTAGCCTTGTATTCTCAATACGGCGCATAAAATATGAGCCGTTATTACTATTTAAAATTCTATTTGTTGGTAAACCAGGTTACTGGTTTTTCAAATTGTGTCAGTTTTTCATCAACGCCTAATGTTAAGGCGAATAATGCCATCCGTACTAATACGCCATTTTGCGCCTGACGGAAAATAGCCAGATTTGTGTTGTCATTCAAATCAACATCAAGTTCATTGGCTTCCGGCCGTGAATCTCGAGGCAGCGGATGCATAATTACCGTATGATCTTGACAGTACTGCTGATACACCGTCTTATTCAAGCTGAAATGGCCACGATATTTATCGGCTTCTGCTAAGCTGCTAAAACGCTCTTGTTGAATTCGGGTTTGATACACCACATCACTTTGCAAATGTCCGGCCATGGTGTCGGTTATGGTGACTTTGTGTCCGGCATTGGTGAGTAAATCTACTATGTATTGTGGCATTTGTAATGGCTGGGGCGCTAATAACGTAATGTTTACGTTTTTATAAAGGCTTAATAACCGTGATAATGAATGTACGGTACGGCCATGCTTTAAATCACCCATTAATACGATATTTAAATTATCAATACCTTTATTAAAACGAGACATTTCCGCTTGAATGGTGAACAAATCGAGCAAGGCTTGGGTTGGGTGTTCATTGGCACCGTCGCCGCCATTAATGACTGGTACGGTACTGCCTTTGGCAAAATCGCCGACCGAGTGCATTTCAGGGTGACGCATGGCAATCACATCCGAATAGCCACTGATAACTTTTGCGGTGTCAAATAAGGATTCGCCTTTTGATAACGACGAGCTTTCCTGGCCAACGGTTTCATGAACAAAGCCGCCAAGTAACTGGAACGCGGTACCAAACGAAATACGGGTGCGGGTACTCGGTTCAAAAAACAGATTATTTAAAATTGCCCCTTCAAGCACATGACAGCGCTTTTGCCGGCTGGCATAAGGGACCATTGCTTGGGCGACTTCAAGAATGCGTGACACCGATTCTCGGTCAAACTGTGACACAGATAAAATGTCGCTGCCCTGAAATTTCATCATGGTTAACTACCTGATATGGTTGAAAGTTTAATATATATTTAACGAATTGAATGTTTTTATGTGTTTTGCTTAATTCAGCTCGCGTAATTTGCGCGCAACTTTAACATAATATCCGCATAAAATCGTGCATATGTTAATAAATGCCCGGCTTATTAAATACCAGGCTTTAGCACGGCCAGGATGATCACCGCAAATAAAATTAATACCGGTAATTCATTATATATGCGATAAAACTTACCCGACTTGGTATTTCTGTCGTGTTGAAAATCAGCCAATAATTTAAAACAATAGCCATGGTAGGCAAACAATATCGCCACTAACGCTAACTTGATATGCAACCAACTACTGACAATAAACCATTGATATCCCATCATATAAATTAAAGCGACACCAAGAATTAGGGTTAATAAGGCAAAAGGAGTGACAAAATACAGTAAGCGACGTTCCATTATTTTTAGCTGGCTGTGCACTTCAGTATTGTCGGATTCTGCGTGGTAAACAAACAGCCGGGGCAAATAAAAAATGCCGGCAAACCAGGCAACCATAAAAGCAATGTGTAATGCTTTTAACCATAAAATGGTGGTCATGCTAAATATTTCCCTTGGTTAAAATCAATCGTATTTTATCAAATGCTAACAGACCGATGATTTTTTTCTTTGATTTATGATAAATAAACACCGCACCTTCGCGTTTTTCATACAAGGCGAAATAAGCTTCAGACAAGGTTGCTTGCGAATCAATCGCCGGCATTAATGTGGTTTTAATGGCTCTGTCTTCACCTTCTAGCGGATGCGAGTTTAAATCGATTTGCACCAACTTATACTCTTCATTAGCGCTTTGCACTATGATCGGCTGATGCGTAGTTTGTGTTGCCAAAGTGTATTTGATCTGCTCATCATTGGCATGCTGCAATAGCGTATAATCGTGTTCCATATGACTTAGCACCCCGTGTTTTTGCAATACACTTTCAACCGGAGATATTTGATAAGGTAATTTTTGCAATTCCAATTGTTGCAGGAAGATAGAGCGATTTTTTAAAAATTGGCTAGAGGTTAAATACGCTGAGGTGATCACCACCATCGCTGGCAGGGCAAGTTGTAACTGGTTTGATAACTCGATGATGGTTAGTAATGCCGCTAATGGTGCATTCAGTGTTGCCGCAAGCATTCCGGCCATGCCTAATAACGCAAAATCACCAGTAAAACTGATCTCTGGAAATATCAGGCTGACAACAAAAGCAATAAAGGCGCCAGCAACGGCGCCAATACCTAATGTTGGGCCTATTATACCGCCAGGAATACCTAAGCCTAAGACTGCTACTGTCGCAACAAATTTTGCAACCAACAAAGATAGCAGCAGCCAAATGGCCACATTTTCGCCAAGTATCAAATCTATCGCACTTAACCCAGGGCCCATCGCTTGCGGCACTAACACACCGATAATGCCCATCAGTATTGCGGCGATAAACAAGCGCTTCGCCATATGGATGTTATTGGCCAATTTTATCGTATAAATTAAACTGCTGTTAAACGCCTTGGCTAAGAAACCGAGAAAGATGCCAAGGATGATCAGCAATGGATAATGCCAAAAATCGATTTCCAAATAGGCAAAAAATTCATATTCATGAAACGAACCAAACACCGCATTTGTCATCATCGAGCCGATAATCGAAGCCAGTATCACCGGGATGAAGATGTGTAATTTATATTCACGCAATATCACTTCCATGACAAAAATTACCGCAGCCAGAGGGGTATTGAAGCTAGCCGAAATGCCAGCGGCAATACCACAGGCACATAAGGTTCTGATCGCGTTATGTGGCAATGCCAGTTTGCTGCCGAGAAAACTGCTGCTGGCAGCACCAATATGTACCGCCGGACCTTCTCTTCCTACCGAAAAACCGCCGGCAAGTGCAAAAATACCGCCAAAAAATTGGGTTAAGGTGTTTTTAAACGGAATGGAGCCATAGGCGACTTTTAAGCGGTGAATGACAAACGGGATCCCCATCCGTGTGTATTTAAACCCTAGCAACCAGGCGAGGGCCAAAATCAGGGTCACCGCGATAATGGGGGTTATTAAACGCTGAAATTCTGATAAAGTGGTGTAGTCATCGATGTTTTCAAGATACAATAATTGTAATGACTCAATACTCAAACGAAACAAAATAATAAACACAGAGGCGAGAGTGCCACCAAGTAGCCCCAACAGGCACAATTGCCAAGAAGGTTCAGGTTTGGCCAGTTTCTTCCTTATTGATTTAAGGGACATGGAAATACCTTAGCTGTATTTTTGTTGTGGTGTAGAAGATAATTTGTTTGCAAGTTTACCATACTTAAATTAGATAATACGTTAAAAATGAATTGGTTAAAAAAAATAACAATTTCCCGCCTGCACGCACGTTTTGGCGCTTTTAAATTATTAATCTGTTGCGCTGCCTTGCTGCTTGTGGTGGCAGTGATGTCTTATCAGGCCGGTAATTTTTATCAAAAACATCAAAACCGGATGATTGCCGAGCAAACAGAACGCCTTGAGAAACTCTATCAAAAAAATGAACAAGCCATTAGCCAGATAAATACCCTGCAAGTGGAGCTGGCAATAGAACGTCTGGCCAACCAAAAAATGCAACAAGCATTTAGAACCATTGAAGATGATCATTTTTCGTTAAAAAAAGAATTGGCTTTTTATGAAAAAATAATGGCACCAGAAAAGCAGGCCAATGGCATTATTATCGATGAGGTTGAAATTGCAGCAACTAACAGCCCGAATCATTATCGAATTCGTGTGGTGTTGGTGCAGCAGCAAAAAAGTAAACGCTATGCCAAAGGCCATTTAAAGGTGACTTTTGATGGCAGTTTGGTTAATCGTCCGGCCACGGTGAATATTGCTAACATATCGGAACTGGATCAAAAAGCACTGTCATTTAGTTTCCAATACTTTCAGGTGATTGAAGGTGAATTCACCTTACCTGATGATTTTATTCCCGAAAAAATCGATGTGTCGGCGATTTTACCGGCGGGTCGCTGGCAAAAACAGCACCGTCTTGATGAAACATATCCCTGGTTAAGTAAAAAAGAAAGTTAATCCTGGCGCTTTGACGCAACTAATACTTGACTAATTTGCTCGGGTTTAAGATAATCCGCTTAAGTTTTAACCCCATAGTTGTAAAAAAATACCGATGTCAGAAAATCAATTGCCAATTCAATTTAGTGATGCTGCCGCTAATAAAGTGAAAGTATTGATCAGCGAAGAAGAAAACCCAGAATTAAAATTGCGAGTGTACGTAACCGGTGGTGGTTGCTCGGGCTTTCAATATGGCTTTACCTTTGATGAAAAAGTTAACGATGGCGACATGACCATAGTGAAACAAGGCGTTACCATGGTGATAGATCCAATGAGTTTGCAATACCTGGTAGGTGGTACTGTCGATTATATTGAAGGCCTGGAAGGCAGTCGTTTTCTGGTGGATAACCCTAATGCCGAAACTACCTGTGGTTGTGGTTCTTCGTTTTCAATCTAAGCTCACCCGTTCTGATAGCAATTACACCGGTTCCACTTCAAGAACTCTGAAACCTGCATCTTGAAGGGGAGCGGGTATATATGTAATTAATGTAAATAGTTGCTGCTTAAATACCCATCTTCGTTTTATACTAACTCCATAACTTATAATAATTTTTTGTAAACATTTGGGGAAGATATGCGTTTTAACAGCCAATGGCTGGCTCAACGTCCGTACGTCATTGCTATTTTCATCACCTTGTTACTAATCCTTTGGTTAGCGACAGGGCTGAGTAATGAAAAAATTAACCCCGACATCACTGCTGAAAAACGAGCGCCGGTACCGCAAGTCAAAGTCGCAACGTTTGTCGCCGAGCAGGTTGCCAATACCGTGAATTTGTATGGTCGTACGGAACCTGATCGTATTGTTATGTTGCAAGCTCAGGTAAAAGGCACAATTTCTCAGGTGTTTGCCAAACGAGGCAGCTTTGTCGAACAGGGAGATGTGATCGCATCGATCGCATTAAATGAACTCCCGGCCCAGCTTGAACATTATCAAACCTTATTAAAACAACGGCGCATTGACTATTACGGCTCGAAAGCGCTGTTTAAAGAGGGCTATCAGGGAGAATCGGCATTAGCGCTAAAACTTGCCGATGTGACAGATGCCAAAGCAGAACTTGCGCGCATAGAAAAAGACATTAGCAATACCACTATCGTTGCCCCATTTGCCGGTATTTTAAACGAACGTTACGTCGAAGTAGGTGATTACGTCGCCATAGGTGAAGATATAGCCATGGTTGCCGATCTCGACCCCTTGGTGATAAGAGCTCATATTACCGAAAATCAGGTGTTTAAGGTAAAAAAAGGGCAAGTCGCCAATATTGCCCTCTTAGGTGAAAGACAAATACAGGGTAAACTGCGTTATATCGCCAGTGTCGCCAATGAAAATACCAACACCTTCAAAGCCGAAATTGCCATCGAAAATGCTAATTACCAATACCTGGCCGGGATCAGTGCACAAGTGGAATTACCGCTCGAGACCGTGTCAGCAATTAAACTTTCGCCAGCATTATTGGCCTTGGATGAGATGGGCAATATTGGGGTGAAATCTGTGGTCGATGACCATGTCGTCTTTACCCAAATCAATATGGTAAAAAGCGATGAGACCGGGGTTTGGTTATCAGGCCTGATGGATGAAGAACAAATCATTATCTTAGGTCAAGGTTTTGTCCGGCCCGGAGATAAAGTAAACCCTGTCAGCTCAGAGCCGTAATTTATCATGCTTACCCTTATCGATTCGGCCCTGCAACGTACTCGCTCAGTAATGATGATTTTTATCTTATTATTGATTGCTGGCGCGATTACCTATGCCAATATCCCGAAAGAGTCGAACCCTGATATCACCATACCGAGGATTTATGTCTCTATGGTACATGACGGTATTTCGCCAGAGGATGCAGAGCGCATGCTCGTTAGGCCGATGGAAAATGAATTAAAAGCGATCGAAGGCATCAAGGAAATGAGCGCCACGGCAAGCGAGGGTCATGCCAGCGTAACCTTAGAATTCAACCCCGGATTTGACTCAAGCGAAGCGTTATCCAATGTTCGTGATAAAGTGACTCTGGCAAAAGCCAAACTCCCCAATGAATCGGAAGAACCGGTAGTAAAGCAAGTCACCATGGCAAATTCTCAGCCGGCAGTGACGGTCTTTCTCTCGGGACCAGTGAGTGAACGTGGCTTGATAACGATAGCCCGTGATCTGCAAGATAAAATCGCCAGCATGACGCAAGTACTGGAAGTGGACATCGGCGGCGATCGCGAGGATATGCTGGAAATTATCGTTGATCCGCTGTTAATGGAAAGTTACGGTTTAGATCAAAACGATATTTTTAATTTAGTCGAACGTAATAACCGCCTGGTACCTGCGGGTACCATGGATACCGGCAAAGGCCGTTTTGCGATTAAAGTGCCATCGGTGTTTGAGTCGGTAAAAGATTTAATGGAATTGCCGGTAAAAGTGGCAGGTGATCGAGTGATCACTTTTCAGGATGTTGCCTTGGTTCGCCGTGCTTATAAAGACCCCACCAGTTTTGCGCGCCTCAATGGCGAGCGGGCAATTTCAATCGAAGTCAAAAAACGCCCGGGGCAAAACATTATTGAAACCGTCGATAATGTCAAAGCCTTGATTGCGGCTGAGCGTAAATTCTGGCCGCAACATATCATGGTGAATTATACCGGCGATCAATCAAAACAAATCAAAACCATGCTCAGCGATTTGCAAAACAATGTGATTTCGGCAGTTTTACTGGTGGTCATTGTCATTGTCGCGGCATTAGGGGCACGCACCGCAATGTTAGTCGGTTTGTCTATTCCCGGTTCTTTTTTAACCGGGATTTTGGTGTTGGCCATTTTTGGCTTAACGGTAAATATGGTGGTGTTATTCGCTCTCATTATGGCCGTTGGCATGTTAGTCGATGGCGCCATTGTGGTTACCGAATTTGCCGACCGGCAAATGAGCGAAGGCGTAAATAAACGGCTAGCCTACTCGATGGCAGCGAAACGTATGGCTTGGCCAATTATTGCCTCCACTGCCACCACACTAGCGGCGTTTGCGCCACTGCTATTCTGGCCTGGGATGATGGGCGAGTTTATGAAATTCATGCCGATAACCTTAATTGCGGTATTGACCGCGTCATTAATTATGGCTTTGGTGTTTGTCCCCACTATGGGCTCGCTGTGGGGCAAGAGCCGATTAATTTCAGAGGCCGAAAAACAACAGTTACTGGAAGCTGAAGACGGCGAAATCGCTAACCTTAAAGGCTTGATGGGGAAGTATATTTCGCTGTTAACGGTTGCCATCACTCATCCGCTTAAGGTGTTGCTGATCACCATTTTGTTCGCCATTGCGGTGGCGGCAAATTATGTGAGCTCAGGCTTGGGCAGTGAATTTTTCCCTGACGTAGAGCCGGAAGGGGTTAATTTAAAAGTACGCTCGTTTGGCGATTTATCTATGCTTGAGAAAGATGAAATCATGACCGAAGTGGAACGACGTATTCTTGATATGAGCGAAATTAAATCGCTATATTCGCGCACCGGGGGCAACGATTTAGTTGGTACACTGCGAGTCAACTTAATCAACTGGCAGTTTCGTATAAGTGGCGATGAGGTGGTTAGCGAATTACATCAACGTTTAGATAGCTACGCTGGCGTCGAAGTGGAAGTGCGCAAAGATAAAATGGGGCCACAACAAGGTAAAGATCTAGAGTTGGAATTATCATCCCGATTTCCCGAAAAATTAGAAGATGCGGTGCGCAAAATCCGCAAGATGCTGGTGAGCAATACACAACTGACCAACATTGAAGATGGTGGCTCGAAAGCTGGCATCGAGTGGCAATTAAAAGTTGATCGGGCTTTGGCTGCGACGTTTAGTGCCGATGCGACCTTAGTCGGTACTTCTGTGCAGATGGTTACCAATGGTTTAAAACTGGGCGAGTATCGTCCGGATGATGTCGATGATGAGCTAGATATTCGAGTACGCTTTCCTATGGATAAACGCAGTATCAGCCGTTTAGATGAATTGCGCTTAAAAACAGCGGAAGGCTTAGTACCGGTCACTAATTTTGTTGAGAAACAAGCCGCGCAAAAAGTAGACACTATTCGCAGAATTGATGCGAAACGGGTAATCGTTATTAAAGCCGATTTAGTGCCGGGAGCGCAATTAGGTAATGTATTACCCTCATTGCAGCAGCAATTAACAGTTCTGGATATTGACTGGTTATCGGTTGGGGTAGCGTTTAAAGGCGAAAACGAAGATCAGCAAGAGTCGCAAGATTTTCTGGTGAATGCCTTTGCTATTGCATTGTTTGTTATGGCGATTATTTTGGTCACCCAATTCAACAGTTTTTATCAGGCGTTGTTAATCTTATCGGCAGTGTTGTTCTCCACTGTTGGCGTATTTTTGGCATTATTGGTTGCCGGCAAACCTTTTGGCATTGTGATGTCGGGGTTAGGGGTTATCGCCCTGGCGGGTATTGTGGTAAATAACAATATTGTGCTTATCGATACCTACAATGTATTGCGCCATTCCGGTTATCACGCCAAAGAAGCCATTTTAAGAACCGGAGCACAACGTTTACGGCCGGTAATATTAACCACAACGACAACCATTCTTGGCCTAATGCCAATGGTGTTGCAGATCAACATTGATTTTGTCAGTCGCGACATTAGTTTTGGTGCGCCATCAACTCAGTGGTGGGCCCAGCTGGCCACCGCGATTGCCGGCGGCCTGACTTTTGCAACCGTTTTAACCTTGGTTCTTACCCCATGTTTACTGGCATTAAGAGATTACAAACAAGAAAAGCCAAGCAAAGTTCAATGGGTTGCCGCGCCTGCCTATGAAGAAGTGTAAACTTTCTACATACAAACACATGCATCAAGCCTAAATGGTTTTAGTATCTATGTGTCGCTTTCGCCTCGAATTGATTATTATACCAAGTCGGTCCATTTATTGACTAATAAGTGGACCGACTTGGTATAATTTCCCCACCCAGAAAATTAGGAACACTCTATGTTAAAAGCCATGTTGCAGACCGTTGTGCTAACTGCGATCTTATCAAGTTCAGTTGCCCATGCGGCGTATTTAAATGACGCTCAGAAAAAGCAAATTGATGCTTTAGAAACCACGGCGTTAAATTCTGATTTAGCCTATCAAATTGAAGAATCATTAACGACCGAAGTTGGTGCGCGCATGATCGGCACCGAAGGCGATAAACGTGCCATTGCCTGGGCGGTTGAGAAAATGCAGTCTTTGGGTTTTGATAAGGTCTGGACCGATGAAGTGGGTCATTATCAATGGATCCGTGGCGATGTTGAAGCGAAAGTGCTAGCCCCTTTTCCACAGCCAATTAAAGCCCTTGCTTTAGGGGAAAGTGTTGGCACAGGCGAAACTGGCATTCAGGCCGAAGTGCTACATTTTAACACTTTAGCCGATTTGCAAGCGGCAGAAGCTGGCAGCTTAACCAACAAAATCGCTTTTGTCTCGTATCGTATGCAGCGCTCAAAAACGGGTAAAGGCTATGGTAAAGCGGTTGGTGCACGAGTAAAAGGGGCCGCTGTTGCGGCTGAAAAAGGCGCGGTTGGTTTTATCATGCGCTCGGTGGGTACCGACAATAATCGTACTCCGCACACGGGTATTACCCGTTATAAAAATGGTGTAAAAAGAATTCCGGCGGTGGCACTAGCCAATCCAGATGCGGATTTACTGGAAAACCAGTTTAAACGTAACAAGAAAGTTGAGTTTTTCTTAAAAGTTACCGCCATGCGTAATGAAGTGGTCGCCGTTCGTGGTGCCAATGTCATTGGCGAAATTACCGGCAGCGAATTCCCCGAACAGATTGTTGCCCTGGGAGCACATCTCGATAGCTGGGATGTTGGTACCGGTGCTATTGACGATGGCTTGGGGGTGTCTATGGTAATGGCAGCAACGGCCCATATTGCCAAGTTGCCAGTACGGCCAAAACGCACAATTCGAGTGATTTTATTCGCCGGTGAAGAAGTTGGCTTATTGGGCGCTAAGCAATACATCATTGACCATAAAGCGACGTTGAACAACCATATGATAGCTGCGGAATGGGATTTTGGTTTAGGCAAAATTTATTCGATGCAATCGGGTGTCGGTGAGGCTGCTGTACCAGCGATTGCTGAGTTAGCAAGTTATATGGAATCACTCGGTGTTGCATATAACCAGGCGAACAAGGCCAGAGGCCAATCGGATATGGGCGCAGTAACCGATAAAGGCGTACCGGCAATGAATTTTGCCCCTGACGGCACCAATTATTTCGATATTCATCACACTGAAAATGACACGTTAGATAAAGTGGATGCTAAGGATTTGCAGCAAAATACTGCGGTTTATACCGTTTTCGCCTATTTTGCCGCGCAATCGGCTGTCGATTTTAGAAAATAAACGTTACAGCTAAGTTGCTATAAAAAGGTTAACCTAAGTCGTAATAAAAGAGGTTAACCTTTTTTGTTTTTCACGCTATATTAAAGCCACTACATAATAAAAAGGAATAAAAGTGATGAAAATAAGGAACTTAATAGCAGTTGTTAGCTTGTTCAGCGTGGCATTTGCCAGTCAGGCACAAGCACCGGTTTGGCAGGTGAGTAAAAAAGGTAACACTGTCTATATTGGCGGCACGGTTCATGTATTAAGTGCAAACGATTACCCGCTACCTGCAGCATTTGCGCAAGCCTACCAAAAATCCTCCGTTTTAGTCTTTGAAATGGATATGAGCAAAGCTCAAACACCCGAATTTCAACAGCAAATGCTGACAAAAATGACCTATCAGGATGGTCGCACTTATGCCGATGAATTAAAGCCGGAAACCGTCACAAAATTAAACAAATACATGCAAGAAAAAGGCTTACCGGTTGGCAATTTGCAAATGTTTAAACCGTCGATGTTGTCGGTGACGTTAACCATGATTGAATTGCAACGTTTGGGGCTTGGTGGTACCGGGGTGGATGCGTTTTATAATACAAAAGGTTTGAGTGACAAAAAATCATTTAAATACCTGGAATTGCCCGAGCAGCAAATTGATTATTTGGCCAATATGGGCAAGGGCTATGAAGATGAGCTAATTCATTACACTTTAGATGATATGGCAAAACTACCAACGGTGATGCAACAAATGAAAGGTGCCTGGCGGGTGGGCAACAATCAAGAGCTGTATAATATTGCGGCAAAAGAGTGGCAACAGTCTTTTCCTACCTCTTACAATCAACTCATTGTCGAGCGTAACAATAATTGGCTGCCAGAAATTGAAGCGTATTTTGCTAACGCCGAAGTTGAGTTTGTGCTCGTTGGCGCTTTGCACTTAGTCGGTAACGATGGTGTGTTAGCGCAGTTAAAGAAGAAAGGTTATTCAATAACACAGTTGTAATAGTTTCCCGAAATGGTTGGCGCGGTTTGGTTGCTGCGCTAAGAAGCTTAGCTGTTAGCTTTAACTTCGTGTAAACACAAGCAGCGAGTATAGTTTAAGACAGAGCGTAAGTCGGGGCCAATTAATTAGTTGCACGCTGCACATGATTAGAAACCATCATCATCGGGGCTTGAACCTTTGCTTTTCTAAACTCTTCATTCACTCGTAAGGTAATATCTGTTTCTAGTGCTTTTTCATACTTGGTATCTAGCACATACACTTTCACTGTCAGTTTATAAGCGATAAAGTTATTGGTGAGGACTTGGCAGATCAGTACATTTATCGGTTTGTTAAGGTAGGCAAATTTACTCAATGCGGCACATTCTCGTATGATGGCTTGCGCTTGGGACAAATCTTCATCGATGCCAATATGAAAACTGATGGCAACTTGCATATCAAGTTCTCCATAGTTACCACAAGAGGTGAGCTGATTTAAGAAAATGTTGTTAGGAATGGTAACTACGTTGTCATCAAGGGTATTCATTTTTACCGAACGTAGGCCGATAGCGACGATATCACCATATTCACCACCGAATAATACTCGGTCGCCGACCTGAAATGGCCGATCAAACATTATGATAATGCCGGCTACAACCGATGCTGCTATATCTTTCATTGCAAAACCTACGGCAACGGCCAAGGTACCACCGAGAATTGCCAATAGTTCTTTACTAAATTCAAAACTGATCAATACAGAGGTCGTTATCGCGAAAAAATAAATAATAAACTGGAAAAATACCAGGGCTTTTTGCAGCAATAGTCGTCGTTCTGCAAAGACCTCGCTTAAGTCGTTCACAACCGATTTTACCACTTTTAATATCGCCCAAACCACAATGAATAATATTACCGACATAAATAATCCGCCAGGTTTAACCACTTCTGCCAAAGTGGTGATGACTTGCAGCTCTTTTGAGTCTGGAATGGCCACTTGCGCACTAACGGGTAATGCCAGGAGCCAGAAAAGAGTAGCTAAAGCTTTAGCTTTTACCCGTTTGATTAGTCGAGTTAACATGGTTTATCCTCTAACGCGTTAATAGGTTTTGACGAGCAAGGTATTTTGACACCTCCCTGAACCAGAGCCAGGTGATTTGATAGCGGCCACTAATTTGTTCTACGATTCCCTGGGCCACACAAGCGGCTAAAGCACTGTTCACGACTAATCCATGCAGGCGAAGGTTGTTCACGATGTCATTAACACTGCAACGGCCGAACTGACACAACACCCTGAGTACTAGCAGTGAGTTGATATCATAGTTTTCGATAATTTTACTCTCAGGGTATGCGGGTAATTTGGCAATCAGCTTGCCTTGATCATAAATAATTGAACTGGCAAATGTTCTACAGGCAATAGCTGGGTTGCCATCGGCATAACCCCAAATAATTCGAAAAATGCCCGATTGATTTCTGCCTTCAACAGAATCATCTTCTATATCGGCGAGTTGCCTTGGTATTATCAGTTGACTGAAATCTATATTGATATCCGCTTGTTGGCAACGCTGGTCAAACAGTTCACTTATTTGATCTTCAGTCCAGGTTTTTAACACTATGGTGTTAGCAAAAAATCCGGTTGCAATGCCGAGAGCATTTAATAAGCTCCAGGAGCTGCTATCAAAAGTTAGCACCCATAGCGCTAATCCTTTTAATTCATTGATCCAACCATATAGTCGCCGAATTTCACGTTGGCCACTGGCTTCTGCGGTGAGTAAACGGTGACAATTATCTAATAAGATCAAGTCAATTTCTTGCGCTTTCAATGCTTTTACTATGTCAGCAGTTTTAATGTTTTCGGCTGCTAAGCCGAGTTGTGATTTCATCGACTCAATGACAGCGCTGAAATCTTCACTGCAATTTAAGCTGATCGCCTTACCGTGCTCTGCAGCTAGATTTTTCAATAGGTGGCTTTTACCAATACCTCTCTCGCCGATGACTGCAAGGTGACTGCGTTCTTTATGCTCCAGCATAGTCATAACTTTGCTTGTTGGACCTTCCACTACGCTTGCAATATTTGACTCATTACTAGCGATCAGTATTTCATTCAGTTCCGGGTATAAACTTGCAGCGCTTTTGGTTTTTTCTAATAACTCATTGTTGTCACTTAATAATTTCTTACGGTATATTTCGGCAGTGATCCGCCTGCCTGACTCAACCCGAGAAATTAAACTTAAAAATACTTTCGTTGAGACGAAATAAATGACAAAAATTAAAGCAACATTAGCGGAGAAAAACCCTTTAATGCCTTTACGTTCAGTAATCAATTTTTTAATAAGTTGAGGCGCATCACGCTCTGCCTCAATGTAATTGAAACAATCATTGCGCCATTGAAAAATAAAGAAAACATAAACGGGTAGTAGCAAAAATAAGAACAGTGTTTCTAGCCAGGCGAAAATTGTACCGTAGGCAATGAATATCGCGGTTAATTCGAAGCTGAGCTTGTACCAACCTAGCCACCAAACCGCTAATTTTAGAGACGCAGATTGCTTTATGCTAATGTTTTTTAGCACGTTTTGTTTGCCACGCTCAATCATTTTACTGAGGAAACTAAATACAAAGTAGGTTAAACATAACCAAAAAGCTAAAGTACTGACGACATCAATTAAAATTTGTATTTGAACGATATCGATACTTCCCAGAATGAATTTAATAAATAGTAACCATTCAATCGGAGTACGAGTATTTTCGAAATACCAAATTGCCCGGGCAGCTTTCATTCTTCCTGGTGTTCTGGGTCTTACCTCGAGGATTTTCTGGCGCCATAGCGGCAATCCTGTCTTTGCCCAGGTTCGCCATTTTTGCAAGACCACAATGGCGATAAATATCATCACCAGATTTATAAAAATATCGACAGGTGCCAGATTAAATCTCTCTGGAACTTCTAAAACCCGTTGAATTGTTGCTTTGACGATAATCAGCATTTGCAGGCGTACATAGCTAAATTCAAGCTTTGCTTCATTAATGCCATTTAACTTAGTGCTTGTTAACAACTCTCTAAATTCGTCTGTTGCTTCAACAAAAATATTATGACGGAGTAAATAGAATTTTTTAATTTCTCTCGCTTGACTAAAGAGTTCAATAAATTCGTCTTCATTTCTTACTTGCGTAAGCAGTCTTAAATCGACATCCTGGTGTTGTATTCTCTGGTATAATTGTTCTGTTTTTTCGACAATAACTGGACGTATGCGGCCGTAGAGTTGTTCGTAATCATCTGCACTACGGTTTAGGTTTGCGATCTTATCTTGTAGTTCATAAAATTCCGCTTCAAACTGTTCCAAGCTATTGTCGCTAAGATATTCTGAATTTATTGGCTCAGCAAGGTACTGAATTTCCGTTTCGATTGGTTCTGCAGTTTCGGGCTGATTTTTCTCTACGGTTTTGGTCTCTTCACTGACCGCTGCAAAAGCTAAAGCCGGCCCTGAAAAAGAGAATAAAAAAGATAAAAATATACCGCGTAAAACATTCGAAAATTTATTTTTCGGCTTACCCGCTATGCTTTTCCAAGTCATATAATATATCAACCAACACTTATTATTACTGTATCAGTATGAATTAGATTGCTAATTTTGCGAGTAAATGGCTGTAATAACAGGTAAAGATGAAATGTAGACAAAAAAAATCCGACTGAAAAAAGCCGGATTATTAATTTATTGTTTGGGGTTCAATTAGCTATAATAGCTTAAGCATTTTTCCACTTCGTTTTTTGAACCTAAAATCACTTCCACTCGTTGGTGAATATCGGTTGGTTCAATTTCCATAATTCGAGCCGTACTTGTTACGCTCAGACCACCGGCTTGTTCAATCAAAAAACTCATCGGGTTGGCTTCATACATTAACCGTAATTTATAAGGTTTGTTCGGATCTTTGCTATCGGCAGGGTAAGTAAATAAACCACCGCGAACCAATACACGATGCACATCGCCAACCATGGCCGCAATCCAGCGCATATTGAAGTTACGCTCACGCGGCCCATCAGTACCGGCAACTAAATCATTGATGTAGTTTTGCATTGGTTCATGCCAAAAACGCTGGTTAGACATGTTTGCCGCAAATTCAGAAGTATTTTCTGTCACTTGTACATTACGCTCTGTCAGCATGAAACTGCCATGCGTTTTATCCAAGGTGTAGAAGTGGGTACCATTACCCGTGGTCAACGCTAAAATCGTTGCTGGGCCATATAAAACATATCCGGCACAAACCTGGTTAACGCCCGCTTGTTTGAACATATCAGGATCATCTGCACTCATACCTGCTGGTGCTTCCATGATTGAGAAAATGGTACCAATTAACGAATTAATTTCAATGTTTGAACTACCGTCTAATGGATCAAATGAAACGATGTATTTACCATCTTCATGGCCGGCAACTGAAGTGTCTTCTTCTTCCGAAGAAATGGCTTTAACAAAGCCTGATTCTAGCAGAATATCTTTCAATAACTGGTTGGCAACCACATCTAATTCTTTTTGTACCTCACCTTGAATATTTTCATCCAAAGTTGAACCCATTACCCCGCTTAAGTGGCCCTGGCCAACACGGAAAGATATTTCTTTACAGGCGGCTAGTACGGTTTTAATTAATGAAATCAAATCTAAAGGAACGTTATCTTGGCGTAGTGCCGGGGCAATTCGTTGCATGGGGTACCTGAACTTTTATAAATAAGAGTGAAAATGAACAATGTTTATATTCGCTCTATTGTACAAGAGAATGACGAAGATCTCTAAACAAAACTAAAAATCAACAGATCATTAAATTATTTACTAGAAGCTAAATAAATTCTTTATTATTTCGTGTATATTGGATGCAATATTTGAACTTGAAACTATTTAGCAAACATTGAGATGAAAAATAACAATATATTGAGACCTGGCATGAAACCATTTTCTGTCGCTATCCTATTTTTCTTAACGCTTTTATCCTGCATCCAAGTTGCACAGGCAAATGAAAAATTTACTGACAATAAAACATATCATCAAGGGTTTATGCCGTTCTACATTGATGACACTAGCGCGAAAGTGTATGTAGAAATCAGCGATTTTAATCAGCAATTTTTATTTCAAAGCAGTATGCCGCATGGCATTGGCTCTAACGATATCGGCTTAGATAGAGGTCAGTTGGGCGATACTCGTTTAGTGCAATTTGAACAAGTTGGCAATAAAGTATTTTTACGCCAATTAAATACTTATTATCGCGCTACCAGTGACAATATACTCGAACGCGAAGCCATCGATGAAGCGTTTGCCAGCTCTATAATTTGGGGCTTTAAAGTCGAAGAAAGCATCGATAATAAAGTGATTATCGACTACACCCCATTTTTGTTATCCGACATTCACAATATTGGGGCCTCCTTAAAAGCAGGAAAGCAGGGCAGTTACGCGATCGATGTTACCCGCAGTGGTTTGTATCAAAGACGCAGCAAAGCGTTTGTTGATAATACCGAATTGGAAGCGGTGATCACCTTTAAAGGTAAGGATGCGGGAGAATATTTACGTTCGGTGACGCCAGATGCCAGTGCGGTAACGGTAAACTTACATCATTCATTAATTCGCTTACCGGATGACAATTATCAAACGCGACAATTCCATCCGTATTCGGGCATGTGGTCTGTTGAATACGCCGATTACGCCACTGCCATTGATCAATCGTTAATCCAAAGAGTGATCCCCCGGCATCGCTTAGAGAAAAAAGATCCGAGTAAAACACTAAGTGAGGCGGTTGAGCCGATTGTCTACTATTTAGATCCGGGCGTACCCGAGCCAGTTCGCTCGGCACTAATCGATGGCGCAATGTGGTGGGAACAGGCCTATGCAGCCATTGGCTATAAAAATGCCTTTCAGGTAAAAATGCTGCCAGCAGATGCCGACCCTATGGATATACGTTATAACGTGATCCAATGGGTGCATCGTGCCACCCGCGGTTGGTCTTATGGCTCTTCTGTTGTCGATCCTCGAACCGGGGAAATACTGAAAGGTCATGTAACGCTCGGCTCATTAAGAGTGCGTCAGGATTACTTAATTGCCTTAGGGTTAACCTCGCCATTTAGCAAGGATAATGTAGACACCAGCAGCCAAAAAGCAATGGCGTTAGCACGCATTCGTCAATTGTCGGCTCATGAAGTGGGTCATACTTTAGGTATTGCTCACAACTTTTCTGCCAGTGTCAATAACCGCGCCTCGGTAATGGACTATCCACATCCGTTGATCACATTAGATGAGCAAGGTGAGATTGACTTATCCAATGCGTATGCCGAAGATATTGGAGAATGGGACAAGCATGTAATTCATTATGCCTATGGTGACTTTGCCAATGAGCAAGAAGATCTTAAAGCCGTAGTCAAAGCCGCAAAAAATAAAGGCTTACAATATATGTCTGATCCGGACTCGCGCCCTAAAGGTGGAGCACAAGCGGTGGGACATTTATGGGATAACGGTGCAGATCCGGTCGCTGAACTAGCGCGGCTATTGACCGTACGAGCCAAAGCTCTGCAAAATTTTGGCATCAATACCATCAAAACCGGCACTCCATTTGCTGAAATTGAAAATGCGCTAGTGCCTATTTATAATTTACATCGCTTTCAGGTAGAAGCGGCGGCGAAAGTGATTGCCGGCATAAATTACTCTTATGCGGTGAAAGGCGAAGATGAGCATGCCCAATCTATGGTTAGCGGCGTTAATCAACAAGCGGCAATTAGCGGTTTGTTAGCAACCTTAGACAGTGAGTTGTTAACACTGCCAACCGATATCATTAACCTTATTCCACCAAAAGCCTATGGTTATTACCGCAACCGTGAAAGCTTTAGTTCGAATACCTCGTTAACCTTTGATCCGGTAACGGCTGCCCAGGCGAGTGCGAAAAATACCATCAGCTTAATGCTCAATCCGCAACGACTGGCACGGTTGAATCAGCAACATATGCTTGAGCCTGGTATCCCTTCTGTGGGACAATTATTGGAGCAGCTGATTCAGGCAACGATAAAACAAAGCGCTAAACAGGGGCTGAGTTTCGCCATTCAGCAACGGCTGAATCAACAAACGTTAGACAGTTTATTGGCTTTATTTCATAATGATAAAATTGTCGCAGAAGTTCGCACACAAGTGTTTACTCATTTGCTCGATTTACAGCAGTGGTTAACGACGAAAACGTCTTATCATGCCAAGTCGAAGCCATTATACGGGCAATACAGTTTGTTAAATCAACAAATTGCGTTTAGCTTACAGCAAGGTAAAACCATTCATAATGAAGTGCCGGTGAGCTTACCTCCGGGCTCGCCTATTGGCTCGTTTCAGTAGTGAAAATAGTAATTCAAAAGTAGAAAATTAATGACAAAACACCTACATATTCTTGGTATTTGCGGCACCTTTATGGGCGGTATCGCCGCCATTGCCAAACAGCTTGGTTTTCGAGTATCAGGTTGTGATGCCAACGTCTATCCGCCAATGAGTACGCAACTTGAACAGTTGGGTATTGAGCTGATGCAAGGCTATAACATTGAGCATTTGCAAGACGAGCCTGATATGGTCATTGTCGGTAATGCCATGTCGCGCGGAAACCCAATGGTTGAGTATGTGATGGAGCGAAATATAGCCTACACCTCTGGCCCGCAATGGTTACTTGAAAACGTGTTAAAAGACAGGTGGGTGCTTGCTGTTTCGGGTACCCACGGTAAAACTACCACCAGCTCTATGTTGGCCTGGATTTTAGAGTATGCGCATTTAACCCCGGGTTACTTGATTGGTGGCGTGCCACAAAATTTCGATACCTCGGCACGTCTTGGCAACTCGCCATTTTTTGTGATTGAAGCCGATGAATACGATACCGCTTTTTTTGATAAGCGTTCTAAGTTTGTCCATTATCGACCACGTACGCTAGTGATGAATAACCTGGAATTTGATCATGCCGATATCTTTGATTCAATTAAAGATATTCAACGCCAATTTCACCATGTGGTGAGAATGGTGCCTGGTAATGGTTTATTACTCGCTCCGAAACATGATCGGGCGTTAACCGAAACGCTGACCATGGGAGCGTGGACGCCAATAGAATACAGTGGCGATGATAGTGGTTGGCTTGCTGAAAAATTAACGGCTGATGGCAGTGAGTTTCAGGTGCTGTTTGATCAGCAATTACAAGGCACGGTTAAATGGGATTTAATTGGCGATTTTAATATCGATAACGCCTTAATGGCGATTGCCGCAGCACGTCATGCCGGTGTGCCTAGCCATATTGCCATTGATGCTTTGGCTGAATTTGTCAATACCAAACGCCGGCAAGAACTGGTTGGCGAGGTTAACAACATCAAGGTTTATGATGACTTTGCTCATCACCCTACCGCCATCAGCAAAAACTTATCAGGCTTTCGCGCCAAAGTTGGCAGCGAGCGCATCGTTGCGGTGTTGGAACCGCGCTCGAATACGATGAAATCAGGTGTGCATAAAGACACCCTAGCGGCATCTTTAGAGCAGGCCGATGTGGTTTATTTTTACCAGGATGAGAAGGTAAAATGGTCGGTCAGTGATTTGATCAATGATTGTAAAGCCCCTGCATTTTGTGAAGATGATATCGATAACCTGGTCGACTTGGTTGCCAAAAATGCGAAAGCAGGCGATCATATTGTGGTAATGAGTAATGGCGGCTTTGGCGGTTTTCATACTAAGCTGATAAAGGAACTAGGACTCATTCATTAACATTAAACGTCATCCCGACGAAAGTCAGGATCTTTCTTTTGCGTCGAATAAACACGAGAAACACATTGGCAAAATTCAACGGTAAAATAACATTAGCAATCACCGGCGCATCGGGCTCCCTTTATGCCTTACGCTTATTAGAGTGCCTGATTGCGGCGAACTATCAGGTCTACGTTCTTATCTCAAGTGCCGCCCGCGTGGTGCTGGATACCGAAGTAAAAGTAAAATTACCCGCCAGTCCAGATGCTGCAACAAAATTTCTCAGCGAAAAATACCAGGCCAAAGCCGGGCAAATTACCGTATTTGGCAAAGAGCAATGGTTCTCGCCGGTAGCTTCTGGCTCTGCTGCGCCGAAACAAATGGTGGTTTGTCCGTGCTCAACCGGCACTCTTGCCGCCATTAGTCAGGGCATGAGCGATAACTTAATAGAACGTGCCGCCGATGTGGTGATTAAAGAACGTGGTCAGTTAATTTTAGTGCCAAGAGAAACGCCGTTTTCCACCATACATTTGGCCAATATGCACAGCCTCTCACAAATGGGCGTCACCATAATGCCGGCAGCCCCAGGTTTTTATCATAATCCTGAATCCATTAATGATTTAATCGATTTTATGGTGGGACGTATGCTAGATCATATCGGTATCGAACAAACCATTATGCCTCGTTGGGGTTATAGTAACTAACGCATTTAAAATGTGCTGATTTATTCATCCAAATTTATGGTTTTGGTCTAAACTTTAGCTAATAAAGTAAAATCATAAAGGGAAACACTTGACCGTTTTCAGGGAATTAAAACGCCGTAACGTCTTCAAAGTTGCCACCGCTTATCTTATCACTGCCTGGTTAATCATCCAGATTGTTGCCGTGCTCGAACCCTACCTGAAATTACCTGAATGGGTTACTCCGGTAATAATCGTGTTTCTGGTGGTGGGCTTCCCAATAGCTTGTCTTTTTGCCTGGGCATTTGAATTAACCCCACAAGGGATCATGCGCAGTAAAGATGTTGTGGTTGATGATTCAATTACCAATATTACCGGGAGAAAGCTCGATTTTGGTATCATTGCCGCCATGGCTATTGCCCTTATCTTCTTAACCAATGAGGCTTATTTCACTGAAGATATAAGCAATATTGCAACCGTCAACAGCAATGGCACAGCAGACGACAGTGCAGCTTATCAATCACCTTCAATAGCTCTGTCAGATCAAGTGACTTCAATTGCCGTTTTGCCGTTTGTGAATATGAGTAATGATCCAGAGCAAGAATACTTCTCTGATGGCTTATCGGAAGAGTTACTCAATGTATTGGCACGTATCAAACAATTAAAAGTTGCGGCGAGAACTTCTTCTTTCTTCTTTAAAAACAAAAATATGGATATTAAAGAAATCGCCGACAAATTGGATGTGGAGCATGTGCTTGAAGGCAGCGTCAGAAAATCGGGCACGAAATTAAGAGTTACCGCCCAGCTTATTCAAGCCGATACTGGTTACCATTTATGGTCAGAAACCTACGATTATGAAATTGATGATGTATTTAAAATTCAGGATGAAATATCGGCTTCTGTAGTTCAGCAATTGAAAATCACCCTATTAAAAGAGCAAATCGTGGCATTAACTGAGCATGGTACACGAATACCACAAGCGCAAGATGCCTATTTGTTAGGGCGTTATTTTATGCGAGCTAGAACCCCTGAATCACTTGAAAAGTCGGTCAATGCTTTCAAAAAATCGTTGATTATAGACCCGGATAATCAGTTGGCTATTTCAGGTTTAGTCGATACTTTAAGTTTACAAGAAGCTCATGCAAACCTATCGAAAAAAGACTTTTTAAAACACTCTCTTTCTTTGTTAACACCTTTTTTTGATGGAGCAAACAATAGCGCTGAAATCGATACTTCTATTGGCGCTTATTATGAAAGTAAGGGGGAGAAGGCAAATGCAATTCGCTCTTATGAAAAAGCAATTGCCACTAATCCTAATTACGCCCAAGCCTACCATTGGTATGCCGTGGTATATGTGACAGATTTCTTAAATATGACAAAAACAGAAAAGGCAAAAGTTAAAACCCTCTATAAACAAGCGCTTTCACTTGATCCGGTGTCAGAGATTTTGTTAACCAATCTGTATTTCCAGGAAAGAATAGACGGCCGATTAATCGAGTCGGAAAATTATTTAGCTATGATGCTTGATGTAAATCCACATTCTTCATTTATAGCCGATACTGCTTTGTTGCATTACTGGCTCACAGGTTTAGATTGGCATAAAGCCTGGAAAATCAGTCAAAATAATAGCATCGAAAATTCTGGACGAATTTTATCTTCCAAAATTGGCTTTTATCTGACGCTGAACATGGTAGAGCAAGCCGAAAGTACGTTAAAAATATTGCTAAATTCAAAAGCGAAAACCTCAACAATTGCCTATACGCAATTATCTATTGGTCTTTACAAGCTGAACCATGAAATGATCACAAAAGCTGAATTGGTACAATTACTGAAAGACTTTGTAAAAGAAAATAACACCTTGGACAGTCAGTACCTATTAGCGACTGCACAAATAGAAGAGGGTGAATATGAGTTAGCAAGTGACTTACTACTCGAGCATTATCCGCAATTGTTAAACAAAGAACTGCTGAATAGCCAATATATCTCCGAAGCATTACTTCTGTATTCTGCTTTGATTCAGCATGACACAAAAAGTGCTGAAATAATTGCCCAAAAAATTGAGCTGAGTATGTCAACGGCAATGAAAAGAGATCCTGAACCGACTACCGTTGGCTTGGGTATCCCTTTAACCTATGCATGTTTAGGAAATAAAGAAAAAACCTTATCGACGTTAGCTAAGCTCTATGAAAAAAACAATTACTTTGATGAAATACATGTTTTACAACAAAATTATTGCTTTGACTTCTTAAAGGAAGATATAGAGTTTAATCGAATTTTAAAAATAGCCGAGTATAAACTTGACGAAAAGCGAAAACAGTTTTTAGAGCAAATAAATGAAGCAAATATTAGCACGTTGTAACTCACCGTTTAATTCATGTATTTCACCTTAAAAATGATCTACCTTTCATAACCTTTCTTTACACCTTGCCGGCAATGTGTTCTATTTCGTACAGCTAAAAATTTGATCAGCAAAAATCAACTTAAAATTGAATAAGACAGGGCACCTAAATGTCACTTTTTACCATGAAAACAAAACCTGCAATTATTGCCGCATCACTTTCGGTGTTGTTGGCAAGCACCACAGCTTTCGCCGCCGATAAAGAAGCCGCGGAAGTGAAAAATAAAGAAGAGAAAAAAGCCGAGTGGTCGGTAAACGAACCTATGGGCGAATTCACCGACGCTACAATCAACGTAGACCAAGGCACCTGGATGAACGTTGATATCAGTCCAGACGGTGAAACCATCGTTTTTGATTTACTCGGTGATATTTACACTATGCCAGTGAGTGGCGGTAACGCCACGCCATTGTTCAATGATATTGCCTGGCAAATGCAGCCAACGTTCTCTCCCGATGGCAAGCACATCGCTTTTACCTCAGATCAGGGTGGCGGTGACAATATTTGGGTAATGGAGGTTGATGGTTCAAACCCAACTGCGGTTACTAAAGAAACATTCCGTTTATTGAACTCTCCGGCATGGTCGCCAGATGGTGATTATCTGGTTGCCCGTAAGCATTTTACCGGTACCCGCTCTTTAGGCGCCGGTGAAGTGTGGATGTACCACAAAACCGGTGGCGATGGCATGATGCTAACCAAGCGACCAAATGAGCAAAAAGATTTGGGCGAGCCGGCGTTTTCGCCGGATGGCAAATATGTGTATTTCTCACAAGATGCCACGCCGGGTAAAACCTTTCACTACTCAAAAGATTCTGAAAAAGGCATTTATAAGATCAAACGTCTCGATCGTGAAACTGGCGAAATTGATGTGATCTTAACCGGGCGTGGTGGCGCTATTCGTCCAACACCATCACCAGATGGCAAAAAGCTGGCGTACATCAGCCGCGTTGATTTCCAATCGACATTATTTATCTACGATCTGGAAACCGGCAAAAAGACCTCGGTTTACGATAAGTTAGACCGAGACATGCAAGAAACCTGGGCCATTCATGGTGTATACCCAACAATGGCCTGGACCCCGGATAATGAAGAGATCATCTTCTGGGCTGGTGGTAAAATTAACAAGTTAAACCTTGACGATAATGAAACTGAAATCATTGAATTTAAGGTTGAAGCGACCAAGAAAATTCAACCGGCATTACGTTTTGCGCAAAACATCGATGTCGATAACTTTGATGTGAAAATGCTACGCGATGTGGAAATTTCGCCAAATGGCAAAAAAGTCGTGTTTGAAGCGCTGGGTCATATTTACACCCGTTCATTACCCGATGGTAAGCCTAAGCGTTTAACCAAACAAAATGACCATTTTGAATTAAACCCAAGCTTTTCTCGCGATGGCAAAAAGATTGTGTTTTCAACCTGGGATGATAAGAAGCAAGGTAACATCCGCGTGGTTTCGGCAAAGTCGGGTAAAGGCAAAAACTTATTGTCTGAGCCGGGCAAATACATCGAAGCGACGTTCTCCCCAGATGGTAAAACCGTGGTGTACCGCAAAACGAAGGGGGGCTATATCACCTCGCCAGAGTGGGGCGTAAATCCAGGTATTTACCAAGTTTCCAGTAAAGGTGGTAAAGCAAAACTGATCACTGAAAATGGCTCACATCCACAGTTTGCTGCACGTAATGACCGGATTTATTTAAACCAATGGGGCGAAATGCCAGAGCTTGCTCGTATCGATTTGACCGGTGAAAACGAGAAAACTTTATACACGGGTAAATACGCCACCGAATTTAAAGTGGCGCCAAATGGCAAGTACTTAGCGTTTGCCGAACGATTCAAAGTCTTTGTAACGCCTTTGGTTGAACGCGGTGATGTGATCAAAATTGGTCCGAAAGCGACCAATATCCCGGTAAGAAAACTCTCTGCTCGCGCCGGTGAAAGCATTAGCTGGAATGCAAACAGCGATGAAATTTACTGGAGCTTAGGCCCTGACTTATATCAGGCAAGTTTAAACGGCATGTTTGATATTGGTTATAAAGCCGATGAAGACGTTGCACCAAAAATTACAGCCCTTGGCTTTAGTAAAAAATCGGATGCGCCTAAAGGCATAGTTGCTTTAGTCGGTGGCCAGGTGGTTACTATGGAAGGTGAGCAAGTGATCACTAACGGTGTGGTACTTGTTGAAGGTAAGCACATTAAAGCGGTTGGTAAACAAGGTGAAGTGAAAATACCATCGGATGCGACGGTGATTGATGTCACTGGTAAAACGGTAATGCCAGGTTTAGTGGATGCCCATGCCCATGGTTCACAAGGGAGTAATGAAATTATTCCTCAGCAAAACTGGAAAAACTACGCCACTATTTCGCTCGGGGTAACGACTATTCACGATCCATCAAACGATACCACCGAAGTTTTTGCCGCCAGTGAATTGCAAAAAGCCGGTGATATTGTCGCACCGCGAATTTTCTCGACCGGCAGTATTTTATACGGTGCCTCTGGCCCGGGTTATACTTCACACGTTGACAGTTTAGACGATGCTAAATTCCAATTGGAACGGTTACAAAAAGTTGGCGCCTTTAGTGTTAAATCCTACAACCAACCACGTCGTAATCAACGTCAGCAAATTATTCAGGCTGGCCGCGAATTAGGCATGATGGTAGTGCCAGAAGGTGGCTCATTACTGCAACATAACTTGTCTATGGTTGCCGATGGTCATACCTCACTAGAACACTCAATCTCTACCGCGAAAATTTACGACGATATTCGTCAGTTCTGGCAGCAATCACAAACTGCTTACGTACCTACCTTGGTGGTTTCTTACGGTGGTATTTCTGGTGAGCATTACTGGTACGATAAAACCGAAGTGTGGAAACACCCGCGTTTAAGCAAATACGTACCAGCGGATGTATTGGCCCCTCGTGCGATGCGCCGTACTACTGCCCCAGAGCATCACTATAACCACATGAGCGTGGCCAGTGTTGCCAAAGAAATGCAAGATATGGGCGTATTGGTGGGTATTGGTGCTCACGGCCAGCGTGAAGGTTTAGCGGCCCACTGGGAAATGTGGATGATGGCGCAAGGTGGTATGACGCCACTACAAGCCATCCGCACCGCGACGATTGATCCTGCCAAGCATTTAGGCCTGGATAACAATATTGGTTCGTTAAAAGCGGGTAAACTGGCCGATATTATCGTCGTTGATGGTGATGTGGTGAAAGACATTCGTCAATCCGATAAAGTCAGTCATGTGATGATCAATGGCCGTATTTATGATGCCGATAGCATGAACGAAATTGGTAACTACGATAACAAACGTGAGCCGTTCTACTTTCAATAAATTTTTTATTGATTGAACAATACAAAGCCTTAATAGTTGATTCTATTAAGGCTTTTTTTATGGTACTCGAGTACCTTTTTAAAAATACCAATTAAGTTAGTTTTTCCCTTCTTTAAATCATTTTAGAATGATAAACTGAGTGACTAATCCTAGAAAAGTAATTTCAGTAATAGGATTTTTAAAACAAACCTAACGTAGCTCGTCCCCACTCCTTAACGGCGGGCTATTATCATAAATATATTTGTTAAAGCAGGATGTTTTCATGGCTAGTCGTGGTGTAAATAAAGTAATCGTTGTAGGTAACTTAGGACAAGATCCTGAGACTCGTTTTTTCCCAAGTGGTGGTGCAATTTGTAATGTAACCATTGCCACCTCAGAAAGCTGGAAAGACAAGCAAACTGGTGAGCAAAAAGAAGTCACTGAATGGCATCGTGTAGTATTTAATAACCGTTTAGCGGAAATTGCTGGCGAGTACCTGAAAAAAGGTTCAAAAGTATACGTTGAAGGTCGTTTACAAACGCGTAAATGGCAGAACCAACAAGGTGTAGATCAATACACCACTGAAATTCGTGCCAACGAAATGCAAATGTTAGATTCTCGTGGCGCAGGCGCTGGTCAAGGTGCTCCAGCTGGCGGTGGTTTCCAGCAGCAAGCTCCGCAACAGCAAGGTGGTTTTAAACCACAAGCACAGCAACAAAAACCAGCTATGCAACAAGGCGGCTACCAAAACCAGGCTCCTCAAAACCAGGCCCCGCAACAGCAAGGTGGTGGTTTTCAGCAGCAAGCACCTCAACAAGGTGGTTACCAGCAGCAAGGTCAGCAACAGGGCGGCTTCCAAAAGCAACAAGCGCCGAAAGTGAACCCGCAAGAGCCTGTAATGGACTTCGATGACGATATTCCGTTTTAGGTTGGAATCTTAGTTTAAAACTTAAACTAATCAAAGGCTCCCTTGGGAGCCTTTATAGTTTTTGGAGGGTTATTGCTGATGATTAAATTTAAGAGCAGTTTACGCAAAGCCTATTTGTGTTAAGTTTGACTTCATTAAACTTGAGCTGCCAGGCGTCAAACAACATTAAACTGTTGGCTTTTACTTGCTCTGGCTGTGTTAATAACTTAATCGCTTCTATCGCTTGTAAACTCCCCATTACTCCAAGTACTGGTCCGAGAACCCCAGCATTTTGACAATTTAAACTAGTACCTATTTGCTTATCTAAATCAGGATAAAGGCAGCGATAGCATGGAGATTTTTGCTGGGCAAAATTAAAAACCGCCAACTGACCATTACCACCAATGGCGGCGGCACTCACTAAGGCAACGCGTGCTTGCTGGCAGGCTTTATTGATAAAGTAACGCGAGCTGGCATTGTCGGTGCAATCGAGCAGCAAGTCGGCATTAATCAAGCGTTTGGCAAGATCTGCCTGCTCAACTTTTTTATTAATGCTAGTTATTTTTACCTGCGCATTTAAGCCGTAGAGTTGTTGCTCGGCGGCATCCACTTTCGCTTTGCCAATATGATTGCTGCGATATAGCACCTGTCGTTGTAAATTCGACAAATCAACCACATCATCATCGATTAACGTCAGTTCACCAATGCCCGCTGCGGCTAAGTATTGCAGAGCAGGGCAGCCAAGGCCGCCTAAGCCGACGACAATAATATGGCTGCTTTTCAGCTTTGTTTGTCCCTGTTCACCGATTTGACTCAGCATTACTTGTCGGGAATAGCGGATGTACTCTTGATCGGATAACGCCATGGTCAATCTCCTGCCGGAATCGACATTAGTTGCTGAAAGTCTGCCACCACTCGTTCAGGATTGTCGGCTAAGGTAATGGCCGTGACTACCGCCAAACTGTCGACTCCGGTTTGCCACACTTGCTCGGCGCGCTCAAGGTTGATGCCGCCAATGGCGACGACCGGAATATCAGTGGCTAAGTTAAGGGTATGGGCTAATGTCGCCACGCCTTGAATTTGCCCGGTCATGTCTTTGGTCACCGTCGGGAAAATTGCGCCAATAGCCAGGTATGATGGTTGAAATTGTTGCGCCAGCAAAAATTCATAACAGCCATGAGTGCTGATACCAAGGCACAGCCCGGCTTTGTTAATGGCCGCAAGATCGGCATCTTGCAAGTCTTCCTGGCCCAAATGTACGCCATAAGCCTGATATTTAATTGCCAGTTGCCAGTAGTCGTTAATAAACAGGCGGGTGTTATATTGCTGGCAAAATTTTACTGCTTGTTGAATTTGTTGCTCAAGTTGCGCTGCAGGTAAATTTTTCAACCGCAGCTGAATGATTTCCAGTCCTAACGGCAGCAGACGTTTTAACCAGCTCAGAGAATCGACCACCGGGTAGAGTCCCAAGCTTTGCTTACCATCTCTGGCTATGCCTAATGTTTTAAAAGCCGGCAGGGCTTGGTAACGCGCCATTAAACTGCCGGTTATTTTGGGATAATCACTGGCATTAGTCGAAACGGCTACTTGCTCAAAGGCGCCGTAATAACCGGTTTTATCTTGATGACATTTGAGACCTTGATTGATAAAGGCCTTAGTTAAGGTGAAGGCGTCACGTAGCAAATGGTCATTCGCCAGAAACCCGGCTAAGGCCGAGGCGAAGGAACAGCCGCCACCGTGGCTATAATCTGTATTTATTTTATCACTGCTTAGTTGAAATACATGACGTTCGCCATCGATGTCAGCCAGACAATAATCTTCGCTGGCATCTTGCTTATCCAATTTCCCAAGATGGCCGCCTTTTATTACTACCGCCGCAGCGCCAAGCTTGATAATCGTATTAGCCAGTTGCTCGGCATCAGTAGTACTGTGTTTTGCCAGCGCTTGCGCTTCCATCAGGTTGGGGGTAATGACATCAATCAGAGGTAATAAATCATTGAGCGCATCTAGGGTGAAATCATGAAACTTGCCACCGACACTGGCACTGCCAACCGGATCAAACACCACAACTAGCTTATCATTTTCGGCTTTTAACTGAGCCAGAATAGTGACTAACCAATGCACTTGCTGCCTTGTTGCCAGTAAACCAATTTTTATTACGTTAGGCGGTTTATCCGATTTTAGTGCGGTATATTGTTGCTCCAGGATTTGGTAATCAACGGCATTCACCGCGAACAACTTGTTGGCGTTTTGCACGGTATTGGCGGTAATTAAATGGCAAACTTCACAGCCTAGTGCATGCAAGGTTTTAATGTCTGCGGCAATGCCGGCACCACCCGAGCAATCGGCGCCAGAAATGGTCCAGACGATTGGTTTTAAAGGCACTGATTTTAAAGGCGCTGGTTCAGTCGTCATTAGTTTACCCCCATCTGGTGCCAAAACGGTGTATCTAAGGTTGGCGTACTCGGCTGCGCCGTTTGGCGTTTATCCATAATACCCGCAACATAACCCTGCTCACCGGCAGTTATTGCCTGAGCGAACGCTTTCGCCATCAATACCGGATTATCGGCGAGGGCGACGGCGCTATTTAGCAAGACGCCGTCATAGCCCATTTCCATTGCCTGACAAGCATCCGAAGGTCGACCAATACCGGCATCGACGATTAAAGTTGCATCTGGCAGGCGTGCACGAATGGTTTCGAGGTTATATGGCGTCATTAATCCTTTCCCGGTACCAATTGGTGAAGCCCAGGGCATGATCACCTCACAGCCTAAATCGTAAAGACGCTGACAAAGGACTAAGTCGTCGGTGCAATAAGGCAATACTTTAAAGCCGTCTTTGATAAGTGCTGCAGCCGCCTGCAGCAGTTCAATCGGATCGGGCTGCAAATTGTAATCATCGCCAATTACTTCCAGTTTGATCCAGTCGGTGGCAAATAGCTCTCGGCTCATCTTGGCCAGGGTAATCGCTTCTTTGGCCGATTTACAGCCGGCGGTATTTGGCAATAAATGCAACTTGCTCTGCGTACTCAACTGCTGGATGTATTGCCAAATTTTAGCTCCTCCATTGTCCGCAGGGTTTTGTCGTTTCAATGACAGGGTCACCACTTGTGAGCCGCTGGCAACGATGGCGTTTTTCATCACCTCGGGCGAAGGATATAACGCCGAACCTATCAGTAAACGGCTTTCTAGCTCGGTTCCATAAATATTAATGGTCATAATTTTCTACTCGCTCTAACCGCCCTGAATCGGCGCGAAAATATCAATACTGTCATTTGGCTTAAGGGCAGTGTTTGGGTGATCAGCACGGCTGATAAACTCGCCGTTTAACGCCAGAGCAAAATTGCTCAGTGCAGTATTTTGTTGCTGATAAATGGTTAACGCATCAGTCAAAGTGTTGTTGCTGCTATCGGTTAACGAAATGCTTTCGCCATTGATGAAGATGTTTATTGACGCTGTTTGTGGTTTAGCTGTTGGCATAGGTGTTGTGCCTCTGATTTAAATTTGTTGTTGATCCCGGTGGCTGCCAGCGCATTAACTCCGGGTAAGCTACTAACTCAGCTAGTTGCTCTAGTGGCTTTGCCTGTTTAATATGGGCTACCGCAGTTAACAGCTGTTCCAGCAACACAGGTGCAATTAAAAAACCGTGACGAAATAGGCCATTGATTTGGATAAGCTCATTGCTCACCTGCATTCGCGGTTGGTTGTCACTAAAGGCAGGGCGAGTGCCCACCACATGCTGGCGTATTTGCGCCTCGGCAAAACCGGGGTGAATGCTGTAAGCGGCCGAGAGTAACTCTAGTGATGAGCGCACTGTCATCGGCCCGGCATCATCACTTTCAATTTCAGTGGCTCCCACCACATAATGGCCCTTATCTTTCGGGGCAATATACAATTGATACCTTGGGTGCATTAATCGAATTGGTCGCTGAATATGCACATCGGGAGCAAATAATTGGAACAGCTCACCGCGAACCGCGCGTAAATCACTAATGGCGCCGACAGTGTTACCAGCCGTTTTTATTGCGCCTGTTCCACGGCAATCGATGATCAAGTCAAACCGCCGCCAATCACCATTAACGAACAAACGGTTGCCGTTGATTTGCTTAACGTGTTGATTGCTGTGCCAGTTCACTTGCTCACTTTCAAGTTGTTGCTGCAACGCCAGCAGTAATTTGCGGTTACCTATTTGTCCTTCTTCCGGCAAATACAGGGCGCGATTAAAGCTACGACCAAGCTCAGGCTCGAGCTCATTGATCTGCTCTCGATTGAGAAAGTGACATGGGTGCTGCGCATAATTGTGCTTTAGGTGTTTGACAAAGCGCTGAAAGTCGCCACTGTCTTGCGCGTGACTAACCAGCAGTGAGCCTTGCTGCTGAAAAAAATGATAACCGTCAAGGCTAGCAAGAATTTTCGGCCACAACGCTAATGAGTCAAAGCCCATGGCGACGATATTAGGCTCACAATGCAAAGACTCACCCAGTGGCGTTAATAAACCGGCAGCAGCTCGGGCGGCGCTAAGCTCGCCCTTTTTCTGATCTTTATCGAACAAGGTGATCTGCTCACCTTGTCGATGCAAAAACAGCGCTGCCAACCGGCCCATTAAGCCGGCGCCAACAATGGCAATGTTTGCCATTATTAACCTACTTTGTCGGTATCAATTTGTGCCGTGGCCGAGTGGTAAAGTTCACTGCCAAGCTCTTTAAACTCGGCTGACTTGGCTTGCATACCTTGCTCTGCAGAAATGCTTTGTCCAGAATGAATTATTTTATCAAGGCCTTCTATTACTTTTATTTCAATGGCTTCAGCTTCAAGGTTAGCGGCGTAATCACGCACTTCCTGAGTAATTTTCATCGAACAAAACTTCGGCCCACACATCGAACAAAAATGGGCAACCTTGCCAGATTCTTGCGGCAGGGTTTCATCGTGGTATTGCAAGGCGCGTTCTGGATCAAGGCCAAGGTTAAACTGATCGTGCCAGCGAAACTCAAAGCGCGCTTTCGATAACGCATTATCACGTACCTGCGCACCCGGATGGCCTTTGGCTAAATCACCGGCATGAGCGGCAATTTTATAAGTCATCAAGCCTTCTTTGACATCGTCTTTATTCGGTAAGCCCAAGTGCTCTTTTGGTGTTACGTAACACAGCATGGCACAACCGTACCAGCCAATATTAGCGGCACCTATGCCTGAGGTGATGTGATCGTAACCCGGCGCGATGTCGGTCGTTAATGGGCCCAAAGTGTAAAACGGCGCTTCATGACAATGCTCGAGTTGCTGCTCCATGTTCTCTTTCACCATGTGTAATGGCACATGGCCTGGGCCTTCAACCATTACCTGCACATCGTGCTGCCAGGCAATCTTGGTGAGCTCACCCAAGGTGCGTAACTCGGAGAACTGCGCTTCATCGTTGGCGTCCGCAATCGATCCTGGACGTAAACCATCGCCTAATGAAAACGATACATCGTAGGTTTTCATGATCTCACAGATCTCTTCAAAGTGGGTGTATAAGAAGTTTTCCTGGTGGTGGGCCAAACACCATTTCGCCATAATAGCGCCACCGCGAGAGACAATGCCGGTTAAGCGCTTGGCAGTCATAGGTACATAACGCAATAACACCCCGGCATGTATGGTGAAGTAATCCACCCCTTGCTCCGCTTGCTCGATTAACGTATCGCGGAAAATTTCCCAGGTAAGATCTTCGGCAACACCGTTCACTTTTTCTAACGCCTGATAAATTGGCACGGTGCCAATGGGTACTGGTGAGTTGCGGATGATCCATTCGCGAGTCTCATGAATATAACGGCCTGTAGATAAATCCATCACTGTATCGGCGCCCCATTTGGTTGACCACAATAACTTTTCCACTTCTTCTTCAATCGACGAGCTAACCGCCGAGTTGCCGATATTGGCATTTACTTTGATTAAGAAGTTACGACCAATGATCATCGGTTCTAGTTCCGGGTGATTGATGTTGGCCGGTAATACTGCACGGCCACTGGCAATTTCCTGACGCACAAATTCGGCAGTAATTTCTTTCGGAATGCTGGCGCCGAATGAGTTGCCCGGGTGCTGATGCTTTAATAACTCATCTTTGACATCACTCAGTTTCATATTTTCGCGGATCGCCACGTATTCCATTTCAGGAGTGATAATGCCTTGGCGGGCATAGTGCATTTGGCTAACATTTTGGCCACTCTTGGCCTGACGAATTTTCGGTAAATGCTCGAAGCGAAGGTGATCCAGGCCTTCATCAGCCAGGCGTTGTTGGCTAAAGTTCGAAGATACACTGCCGATAAACTCACTGTCGCTACGCTGATCGAGCCAGGCTTTACGCAGTTGTGGCAGACCTTGATGGACATTAATGTCGATACTGTCATCGGAATAGGGGCCAGAGGTATCGTATACACAAATCGGCTCGTTCGGCTCAAATACCGGATTATCTTTGCCACCGCCAACTAGGCTATCGCTTTGTGTAACCTCACGCATGCCCACCTGAATGTCATGCAATGTACCTTGCACATAAATCTTTTGAGAATTGGGATATGACTGACCAGTCACATTGTTGATAAACGCCTCGGCTTGTTCGCGACGTTGACGACGATTGTTTGAACTCATGTTCTCTCACCTGTTTTAATAATGAATTAAAAACTAGGCGGAGCCTTTTAGAAATAAAACCAGGAGGAAAAAAAGCCCATGCATTACAGTAATGTTATAACGAGACTCTTCCTACTTGTTCCCTTCGCAGATACTAATCTGATTCAGGTTCTACGGATCTCGCAATTGCGATCTCAGCTCTTTGGCACTCCGACAAGTTATGTAGTTGTTAACCCCATTTATTAATAAGCGTTAACAACTTGTCGGAGATTCTAACTTACAAATTAACCGTTAAGCAAGTACAAAGATTTTGCTTGTCTATAACAATATCAATATAGATATTACACAAATGCTGAGTCAGTTATATCTTTATGCGGATTACTATTATAGCTGGGTGCGCAGGTCCAACAATTCAGGAAAGAAGCTAATATCTAACGCTTTTTTCAAAAAACTCACTCCTGATGAACCACCGGTGCCCATCTTGTTACCAATGATGCGTTGTACCGTGTACATGTGTTTAAAGCGCCATTGTTGAAAGGCATCTTCGATATCCATCAGTTTTTCCGCCAGTTCATAGAGCTCAAAATACTGATCGGCATTTTCATAGACCTGGATCCAGGCTTGTAATACCGAATCACTTTTCGGGTAAGGCCTGGTAAAATCTCTGTCGAGCATGTCGGCATCAATGGCAAAACCGCTGTTGGCTAACACTTTGATCACTTCATCGTACAGGCTTGGGCTGTCACAGGTTTGTTTTAGTTCAGCGTGCACCGCCGGGTTTGATTCATGCACTTTCAACAGTGCTGCATTCTTATTGCCTAATAAGAATTCCAGTTTACGATAACCATAAGATTGAAAGCCCGATGAATGTCCTAACGCATCACGAAACTTCATGTAATCAACCGGCGTCAGGGTGGATAATACACTCCAGGATTGGGTCAGTTGCACAAAGATTTGTTTGACGCGTGCGATCACTTTAAAGGCATGACCAAAATCGCCTTCTTGTACATTTTTGATCGCCTCGGTTAATTCAAAACCGGCAAGTTTTAACCAAATTTCGCTGGCCTGATGTATGCTGATAAACAACATTTCATCGTGTTCATTGGTTAACGGCTTTTGTGCCGATAACACCTGCTCCAGACAGAGGTAGTCACCATAAGACATGTCGTCTTTAAAGTCGGTATGAATCGAATCTTCTACCTTGCGGTAGTTGCTTGAGTCTTTATCGCTATGATAGGGACAACTCATGAGGCTTTCTCCAATTTTTCTAGGGCCAGGCGGTGTAATAATTGATATACGTGGGAGTCTTGCCAGGTATGATGGATATCAGGCAGTTGCATCACTTGATCCATGATTTGTTGTTGGATATCACCCGTTTTCAGCGCCTGATGATAGGAAATATTGGGTGAGAATGTCACCATCGAATACAGCGGCACCCACAGTTGTGGATGCATCTGGTGAAATTTGGCTTCAATTTTTTTACGTAACAAGAAGTTTTCATCGGCCGATAATTCACTCATTTCGACAAAATTACGCTTGGCCAATTCAATGATGGCATCACCATTGGGTTTACGGCTTTGCTCATAGGCCGGCAGTATTTTATCCCAGTCACCGTCAAGCTCGGCTTCGAGTTCATTTAAAATACGACAATCTTCGAAACCGCAATTCATTCCTTGCCCGTAAAATGGCACCATGGCATGCGCGGCGTCACCAATCAGGGCGGTCGAGTTATTGATCACCCAAGGATAGATGTGCACCAAACACAATGGTGCGGGTTGCTTCTCCATAAACGCATTAACAGGGTCTTCTAACAGGGGCATGGCATCTTGGAAGTAAGTGTTAAAAAAATCGCTGACTTTGTCTCTGCTATCAAGCGATGCAAACGATAACTCACCTTCATGGTTTAAAAATAAGGTGCAGGTAAACGAACCGTCAGGGTTCGGCAGGGCAATCAGCATAAAGTCTTTGCGCGGCCAGATATGCAGGGCATGTTTTTCCATTTTATGGCTGCCATCACTATTGGCGGCAATGCTAAATTCCATATAGCTCTGTGGCATGTATTCTAACGAGTGGCTAATGCGCTGACCGGTAATGTCCTGGGCCAGTCGTCTTACTTTCGAAAACGCACCATCGGCACCAATTAGCAGATCGCTGTTATGATGTTTAGTTCGGCCTTTATTGTTAAAGCTGCAATTTACCTGGTCAAAATTGACATTGATTAAGTGATGCTCAAAATGCACATTCACCCCGTCTTCCTGTTCGGCAATGGAGATCAGCTGCTCATTGATGCCGGAACGTGATACCGACCAAATCGCCTGGTTATCTTTGCCATAAGGAAATTTACTTAACTTGCCTTCGATATTGTGCATAATTCGGCAATACATCGGGATTGCATTGTTGCGAATTTCTTCATCGACGCCAATCGCTTGCAGTGCTAACCAACCTCGGTCAGACAAGGCCAAATTTATCGACTTGCCCTGGTAAATGTTGGTTTTTCGTGAATCGGGGCGGGATTCAAACAGGTCAATGTTGTAGCCTTTTTTTGCCAGCATCACCGCCAGTAATGAGCCAACGGGGCCGGCACCGGCGATTGAGATGTTTTTCACCTTCTTGCTGTTCGTTGTGCTCATATTATTTCCAGGTTGCCAGTAGCTGTTTTAAGGTGACGCCCATGCGATACACATCTTCAAAATTATTGTACAACGGCGTTGGCGCCATACGAACCACGTCAGGCTGACGAAAATCGGCAATAATACCGGCTTCGGTTAAAGCGTTAAAAAACGTTTTGTCAGTACCAACCAGCTTGATTGATAGCTGACAACCACGTTTATCTGGGTTGCTTGGGGTGATGATTTCCAGACTAATATGCGGAAATTGATTGACGATATCGTTAAACACAAATTCGAGGAAACCGGTAAGTTTGACACTTTTTTCGCGCAGCTTTTCCATGCCCACTTCGTGGAAAATATCTAACGATGCTTTCAATACCGCCATGCCCATTACTGGCGCATTACTGATTTGCCAACCTTCGGCGCCGGTCATAGGTTCAAAGCTGTTTTCCATTAAGAAGCGACGTTCTTTGTTATGACCCCACCAGCCGCCAAAGCGGTTAATGTCGGTATTATTGCCATGCTTATCATGAACGAATAGGGCGGCGGTATTACCGGCGCTGGAATTGATGTATTTGTAGGTACACCAGGCGGCAAAATCGACATTCCAGTCATGCAATTGCATTGGAATATTCCCGGCCGCATGGGCCAGGTCAAAACCGGCTAAAGCGCCAACACTGTGAGCGACTTCGGTCAGTTTTTGCATATCAAATACTTGCCCGGTGAAGTAGTTCACCCCACCAAAAAAGACTAGCGCCACTTCATCGGCATTGGCATTAATCACATCGATAATGTCTTGTTCACGAATTAACTGCTCACCCTCGCGTGGCGCTACTTCAATGATGGCCTCATCGATGTCAAAACCGTGATGACGCACTTGCGTTTCCAGCAAGTAGCGATCCGATGGAAACATCTTCGCTTCTGAAATGATTTTAAACCGTTTGGCTGTAGGCTGGTAAAATGACACGAACAGCAAATGCAGGTTGTTGGTTAACGAGCCCATACACACCACTTCCGATTCATTGGCGCCAACAATACCTGCGGTCTGTGGCGTTAATGTTTCGTGATAGCTTACCCAGGGGTTTTTCGCGTGAAAGTGACCTTCCACGCCCCAGTTGGCCCACTCATCCAGTTCATTGTTGATGTTTTCACGGGCGGCTTGCGGCATTAAGCCTAACGAGTTGCCGGTAAAGTACAGTACTTGTTTGCCGTTGATCACCGGGTGACAAAATTGCTCACGGTAGTTGGCTAATGGGTCTTGTTGATCTTGGTGTTGGGCATAGGCCAGGCTGTTCTGGTATTGGCTATTCTGATAGTTCATGAGCACGCCTCCGCACTTGTGTTGCTATTAGCTTGGCTTGTTGCTTGCGTGCTAAAACTGCATGACCCTAAGGTTTCAACTTTCACTTCAATATTTTGTCCCGGCGCTAAGGCAACGGCTGCCGTTGCCGCACCGGCAAGAATGATTTGTCCGGCTTTTAATTCTTCACCAGCATCGCTGATGCAACGCGCCGCTTCGACCAATGAATTTAACGGATGATCTAAAATTGCCGAGCTGTCATCTTCAGCCGCGACTTTGCCATCAACCAGCAGTTGCATTTGCAACTTGCTGATATCGGTATCTGCCGGGCTCCACGGGCCGACGATAAAGCCAGTGCTTGAGCAGTTATCGGCAATCACATCACTTAACGAAAATTTAAAATTGCGGTAACGCGAGTCAATCACTTCAATGGCTGGCGCAATGGCTTCCACCGCGGCTAATGCCTGTTCTACCGTGACGATACCAGACAATGGTGCTTTTAATTTAAAGGCAATTTCCGGCTCGGCACGCGGGTGTACGTAGTGGTCTAAATTAATGGCTTGCTCTTGAGTGATAATCATCGCATCGGTTAAGCGTCCCCAAATTAAATCATCGACGCCCATTTGCAACATTTTGGCGCGTGAGGTGAAGCCCATTTTATAACCGACCAGTTGTTCGCCGCGCGATAAACGTTGCTCAATACTCAATTTTTGCACTTGATAAGCGTCGCTTAGCGCAAGTTCGGTCGTCAGTGATAATTGCTCAACACTGCTGGCACTCGCTGCCGCCTGGTCAAGTTTGATTGCTAATTGCTTCAGCATGGTAATTCCTAAGTTCTAAGTTCTAAGTTCTAAGCTCTAAGCCCTAAATCCAAGTTGATGGTTAAATATTGAAAAATTGTTCAGCGTTACTGGCCAATAACTGTTGCTTATTGCTATCGCTTAAGCTTGGCGCGGTTGTTATTAACTGGCCCATTTGTTTCTCGCCCAGCGGGAACGGGTAGTCGCTGCCAAACATTAGCCGCTCCGGCCCCATTTTTTTTACCAGTAAATCCAGCGAGTCGTGATCAAACACGGCAGTGTCTAAGAAGAAACGGTTTAAATAATGACTCGGCGGAAATTCTGATTTTCCGCGGGCGATGCTGCGGTGATGCCAGGCGTTATCTAAGCGGCCTAATAAAAAGGCGAATGAACCACCACCGTGAGCAAAACAGATTTTTAAATTACTACTGACCTGATCGAAACCACCGCCTAAAATCATCGAGACAATCGATAATTGCGTTTCTGCCGGCATGCCGACGGTCCAACCCATCATGTAGTCTTTGGTACGATTGGCCGCCATCATATCCCACGGGTGAACAAATACCGGGATATCTTCGTTGGCACAATGTTGTAAGAAGGTGAGTACGCCAGCGTCATCCATGTTTTTATCACCAACATGATTGCCAATTTGCACACCGACATGACCGCTGGCTTTTGCTCGGCTTACTTCTCTGCATGAGGCGTCAATATCTTGCAATGGCACTTGTGCCAGAGCGAATAAACGATTGTCACCCTGAGCACAAATGTCGATGGCGGCATCGTTAAACAGTTGCGCACAATATTCGGCTTGGTCGACCGGTTTGTCATAGGCAAACAAAATGGGTGTTGCCGAAATGATTTGTTTATCTACACCGTCTCTATCCATCTCTTCAAGGCGAACGCTGGCATCCCAGCAGGCTGAATAAATCGGGCGAAATTCTTTATCGCCTTTCATCAACATTGCTTTGTCTGTTTCTTTGCCCTGGTTTGGGTTTTGGCCTTTCTCTGAATTTTGTTCGTGGCGCAACCAGGGCCAGTCGTTGCCACCAAATTTTGCCGCCAGATCTTGCCAGTGCTTAGGAAAGAAATGCGAGTGAATATCTACAACTTTCATCATTAATTTGCGTCCTTGTCAGCAGCTTTTTCGCCAGTGTTTTCATTCAGAGTGACCCAGCCTTCCGGCGGCTCTTTACCCGGGTGTAACTCGCCACAAGATGGACAAGTACGAGCGGCGTCGTCTTGATAAAATGCCTGATACACTTTCGGTAAATCATCCACAATCGACTTTAACAGCACTTCTGAGCGATGCACCAAAGCAGCACAATTAAAGCAGTACCACTCAAACGCATCTTTCATCCCGGTGGGCCGTTTCGGCTCAATAACCAGGCCGATACTGCCCGCCATCGGCCGTTGTGGTGAGTGGCGCACATGCGGTGGTAAAAAGAAGATATCGCCTTCACGAATAAATACGTCTTTACATTTTCCGTCTTCAATCACCTTTAATACCATGTCGCCTTTGAGTTGATAGAAAAACTCTTCCACCGGATCATCATGAAAATCGGTGCGTTTATTTGGGCCACCAACCACGGTGACCATCATGTCGGTATCTTGCCAAATTTGCACATTGCCAACCGGCGGTTTTAATAAGTGTTTATGCTCTTCAATCCAGTGATGAAAATTAAAGGCTGTTAATTTACTCATGCTTAGTCGTCCTTGTCTTGGTTATTCGCGCCAATAAGCGGCTTGTAGGCCACGGCTTTGCATTCAATTAACAGGTGCGGGTGCGGCAATTGATGGACGGCAACGGTAGTACGAGTCGGGCCAGAAAAATCAAAGAACTCTGAATACACCTGGTTGTAGCCGGCAAAGTCATTCATATTCACCAAAAATGTGCTGATCTCAACCAGATCTTCTAAGCTGGCGCCAACGGATTGCAAAATATCGCCGATGTTTTCAAGCACCGCTCGCGTTTGTACTTTGATATCTAAATTGGTGGTACCCATTTCATCGACTCTGACCCCGGCGAAGCTGTTATCTGGCAGTCGTGAACTGGTGCCTGAGACATAAATAAAGTCACCGGCACGTTTCACGTGCGGGAATGTACCACGCGGTGTCGCTTTGCCTTTGACCACTTTTGCCTCAGACACAGAATTAGTGGTTGTGCTATTAGTGGTCGAGGTATTCGTTTTGTTGTTATTCACTGTACTGCTTTTCGTTGAATTTGAGGCCATGTTTTACTCGTCTATTTTAATGCAGATATTGGTTGGCTCAGAATAAAAACCCAGAGAATGTTTGCCACCCTCACGGCCAACACCCGATAACTTTACGCCACCAAATGGCGTTCTTAAATCTCTTAAAAACCAGGAGTTTACCCAAACGATACCGGCATCAATTTTTGGTGCTACCCGATGCGCGCGGGCGAGGTTTTCCGTCCAGATGGAAGCCGCCAAACCGTATTGGGTATTATTGGCGCGCTTGATCACTTCGCTCTCATCGTCAAAAATGGACACATGACAAATCGGGCCAAAGATTTCTTCCTGATTGGTACGGCTGTCATCGCTTAAATCGGTAATGACCGTCGGCTCAATAAAAAAACCATTTTTGCGTTCATCATTAAATGTTGGCACGCCACCGCCGGTGATAAACGTGGCCCCTTCGTCACGGGCTAACTGGTAATGAGACAATACTTTTTGCTGATGTACTTTCGACACCAATGGTCCCATAAATACCCCTTCTTCTTTCGGGTAACCAATCTTGATGCTTTCTGCCTGTTGTTTTAAGCCTTCAATAAAGCTCTGGTATAACGAACGATGGACAAATACTTTTTCGGTACACAAACACACTTGCCCGCAATTGGTAAAGGTTGAGCGGGCAACGCCGTTTATCGCTTTGTTTAAGTCGGCATCCGAAAAAATAATCGCCGAATTTTTACCGCCCAATTCAAACGATACCGGTTTAACCGTATCACTTGCCGATTTCATAATTTGCTTACCCGTACACGAGGCACCGGTAAAGGTAATGGCATCTATGCCTTGATGCGAGGTGATGGCATTGCCAACGGCTTTGCCGCGACCGAGGATAAGGTTGAATGCGCCTTTCGGTATGCCCACTTCGTCCATCACTTGCGCCAATAAAAATGCCGTCGAAGAGGTTTCTTCAGAAGGCTTTAAAATCACACTGTTACCACACGCCATCGCCGGAGCAATTTTCCAGGTGGCCAGCAATAATGGCAAATTCCACGGCGAGATTACCGCAACCACACCCAGCGGTTTGTTGACGCTATAGTTTAATGCTTTGTCGCCGTTTGGCATTTCGGTGATGAAAGTCTCACTCTCGGCAAATTTCGCCATATCGGCAAAAGTGCGAAAGTTTGCGGTGCCGCGCGGGATGTCGATGGTTTCAACCTGAAATAAAGATTTACCGGTATCATTAATTTCGGCGTCGATGAATTCCTGTTCACGCTCACTCATTCTGTCGGCAACTTTGTGCAATAGCGCACAACGCTGATTTACCGACATCGCACCCCATTCATGCTGTTGCGCATGGCGGGCACTGGCAACCGCAACATCAATAATTTCGCTATTGGCTTCTGCTATTTGGCTGATCACTGCACCGTTAACGGGGTTGATGTTATCAAAATACACACCGCTATCCATAAATTGGCCATCGACGTAGGACGTTAAAATTTTTGCTGACATGTTATATCCAATGCTGTTAGTAGGGTCTGTTGACCTTTCGAGTTCAAATTTTGTTCAACTAAGCGTCTTCTGATCGCGGCACTTGTTATGTAGCTTAGTTATTCTAAGTAAATCACTAGTAACAAAGAGCAGGAGTCGTTTAGTTGAACCCGAAGGGCAACGGTTTCTTTGGCATTTCTACCGCGTTGTCACAAGTTCAAGAAGAATAACTACGTAACACTTACTCCGCCTTGTATAAATGCCAAAGAAATCGTTGCAAAAATAAACTCCAAAGATCAACAGACCCTAGCTTGCTTCACTGGAACTCGCTCAAAGCCGAGGCTGATTATTATCCATTCACTTTAGCTTGTTTCAATCAATAACAATAATTTTAAATTTTTCATCTATTGATAAATATTATGAATGTGTTTGCATTCAAAATATCTATGCTTTACTCAAGTTTAATCAATTTATCTCTATGCACTAATTTCGCTATAGTAACGAACTAACCTATAAACTTTGTGAACAATAGAAAAATTTCTGATGCTTTATCGTAATTATGATCTAAAAAACCTGGAACGCGAATACTCGCCCAGCAGCTGCATTGACGATATCAGTGTCTATTTAAATCAATACGTAGAGCGCAGTCATAAAGCCACGCAGTTGGCGGAGCAGCAAGGCAGTGTTTTGAAAAATTTGTCGTATGGCGATAATGCCGATGAACTGCTGGACTTATTTTTACCCACTGATGGCAATACCCAAAAACTTCAGGTCTACATTCACGGTGGGTACTGGCAAGAGTTGAGTAAAGATGAGTCGTCATTCGCGGCCACTAATTTTCAACGCCACGGCTGTTATTTTGCCGTGATCAATTACTCCTTGGCACCCAATGCCACCATGACCGAAATTGTTGAGCAAAACCGGCGTGCCTTAGCCTGGCTTTTTGAAAATGCACAACGTTTAGGCTTTGATTGCAATGAAATTTATTTGTCGGGTAGCTCTGCCGGGGCACATTTGGCGATGATGATGCTACAAACCCATTGGCCTGACTACCTTAATAGTGCACAAGCTATGGGCAAAAGTAATTTAGTCAAAGGGGTTTGTGCGGTAAGCGGTATTTATGATATTGAGCCTATCGCCTTAACTTACATCAACGAGCCGTTACAACTAAGTACTGAAGACATTGAAAATTTCAGTCCGCTGCGCCATGACGTCATTAACCATTGTCCGATCATTCTTGCTTACGGAGAACACGAAACGGCAGAGTTTAAACGGCAAACCGCGGCAATTTCGGCGTTGCTGTTAGAGGATGTATTTGAAATTCCAGAGCGCAATCATTTTGATGTGATTGTCGATTTAGCTGACGATGACAGCTGGCTTTGTCAGCAAGTCTTTCAACAAATGGCTGTTGTTTAATACCAATTTGATTAAAAATGAACAGATATTTAATCAAATTGGTATAGCCACCAACTTTAGCGGCTTTAAGATTGCGCTATTTTTACGCGAATTTTATTCTTTGCTACTCTGGTTTCATGCAAGGCTGAAATGGCTGATTTCGCTTCCGCTTCATTTGGCATTTCAACAAAAGCAAAACCTTTCGATTTAGCCGTTTCCTGATCTAATACTAAGTTACACTCGTTGACTGAGCCATGAGCAGAAAATAAAATACGGATTTCTTGTTCCGTGGTCGAGCGCGAAAGGTTGCGAACTAAAAGTTTCATAATGAACCATGTGTTTTTAAAGTAGATGCGAATTATCGCAATATAACTGATCTATACCAAGTTATTTATTTTTATAATCTGCACTTTGTTTGTTAACGCCAAACTGCCGGTACATCTACGCTTGGCTTTTCGCTGAATGTTGTTTCAATATTTTACTCAGTGCTTTTGCCTGTTTGGCAATTTTGCCTTTGTTCGAATAAACAATATGCCAGTAAATTTTTAATCCATCTTCGCCCAACTTGGTGGTTTGAATTTGTTTTTTGCTAATGTACGGGGCGATTAACTGTTTCGTCATGATGGTTAAACCCATGTTCGCTTTAATAAATTCAATAATGGCTTCATTAAAACCCACTTGCAGTACCTTTTTCGGAATAATGTTTTTCGGCTTAAAAAACAATTCATATTCTCGGTCTTTTTCCGGTACGGTGGAGTTGGTGATATAAGTTTGACTGGCAAAATCTTCGGCGGTTAAAAACTTATGTTTGGCGTATTGATGTTGCGGTGATAAACACGCCATCAACTCATCTTGCAAGATAAAAATTGCATCATAAGCCGTTTCATCAATTGACAGTTTCTTGTTTGCCGAAGAGATCATCGCGATATCAATATCGCCATTATACAGGGCACTTAATGGCAGTTGCTGGGCGTTGGCCGATATTTCCAGTTCGGTATTGGGGTAGTCCTGGTGAAAATAAGCCACCACATTGGGTAACCAATTAAAGGATGCATAGTGGGGCAGGCCAATACGGATCACTTGTTCAACACCATCGGATAATCTGGCGATGTCGTGCTCGCATCGTGCTAACTCCTCAAGAATTTTATTGGCCGAATGCAATAGCCGCTTGCCGGAACTGGAGATCACCAGCTTGCGGCCCCGGCGAATAAACAATTCAGTATTTAAACGGCGTTCCGCTTCTCTGATGCGGTTGGTTAATGCTGGCTGAGTGATAAACAAAGCTTCAGCCGCTTCTTTTACCGTTTCTGACTCAGCAATGGTGCTGATCATTTTTAAATGACTAATATTAAGTTGGCTCTTGGCGATATTCATTCATCGATCCGCTATTATTTTATGATTTGTTATATTCAAAAGTTGAATCATTTTACCCAATTAATTCAATTATTGTTATTTATGAGAATAAAGTAAAGTAAGCAATAGCTCTTAATCAGGGAAATAACAGCAATGAAACAACAACGGTTAGAAGAACTCGCCGCCGAGCTTTATCAGGCCAAGCAACAACGCCAGACTGTGGCACCGATCAGCGAGCGCGAACCTGACTTTACCGTCGAGGATGCTTATCAAGTATCGTTGGCATTTTTACAGCATAGGCTAAATGCCGGTGAAAAAGTGATTGGTAAAAAAATCGGCCTCACCAGCAAAGTTGTGCAAGATATGTTAGGGGTACATCAGCCGGACTTTGGTTTTTTAACCGATAACATGATCTATCGTTCCGGTGACAGCATTAAATTCAGCAAAGAGTTGATCCAGGCAAAGTCGGAAGGGGAAATCGCCTTTATTCTAAAAGCCGACTTGGTTGGCCCAGGCGTAACCCCTGCAGATGTGTTGCAGGCTACCGAAAGTGTCGCTGCCTGTTTTGAAATTGTTGACTCACGCATTCGCGATTGGCAGATAAAAATTCAGGATACCGTTGCCGATAACGCCTCCTGTGGCATTTTTGTGCTCAGCGACGAGCGCGTGGCGCCGCAGCAGGTCGATTTTGAAAACTGTAAAATGGTGATCAAAAATAACGGTGAAGTTATTGCGCAAGGACAGGGCTCGGCGGCATTAGGCTCGCCGTTAAATTGTGTCGCCTGGTTAGCCAATGCCTTAGGTGATTACGGCGTATCGTTAAAGGCTGGCGACATTATTTTGTCTGGCTCGTTAGCGGCAATGATCCCTTGCAAAGCCGATGATCAAATGACCATGGAAATTACCGGTATCGGTAGTGCATCTTACCAGTTTGTCGAATAGGCAGCGGCTATATACAACTATTATGACGAGTATAAATGATGATTAATAAAATAAACGTGGCGCTGATTGGCTCAGGTAATATCGGTACCGACTTAATGATAAAAGCGTTGCGCAGTGACACCATTAATCCGCTGTGGATGGTGGGTATAGAGCAAGCCTCAGATGGTTTGCAACAAGCCAGAGCAGCGGGATTAAAAACGACTCATTTAGGCGTTGATGGCTTAATGGATCACATTGACCGCGATAATATTAAAATCGCTTTTGATGCCACTTCTGCTTATGTACACGGTGAAAATAACGCGAAATTGCAAGCCAAAGGGGTAAAGGTTATTGATCTGACGCCTGCTGCCATTGGACCATATTGTGTACCGCCAGTAAATTTGGCTGAGCATGTCAACGCCGACGAAGCCAACGTAAATATGGTGACCTGCGGTGGTCAGGCGACCATCCCTATCATTGCCGCGATCAGTCGCGTGCAAGCGGTAGATTATGGTGAGATAGTTGCTACCATAGCGTCAAAGTCGGCCGGGCCGGGCACCCGTAAAAACATCGATGAGTTTACCCGTACCACAGCAGGTGCCATTGAAAAAATTGGTGGGGCGAAACAGGGCAAAGCCATTATTGTGATGAATCCGGCTGAGCCACCGTTAATGATGCGCGATACCGTACATTGTTTGACTACCGATATTCCGGATCAGCAAGCCATTACCGAGTCGGTATTGGCCATGGTGAGTGAGGTGAAAAAATATGTACCGGGTTACACCTTAAAAAATGGCCCGGTATTCGATGGCAACCGGGTGTCGGTATTTCTCGAAGTGGCAGGCTTAGGCGATTATTTACCTAAATACGCCGGTAATCTCGATATTATGACTGCGGCCGCGTTACGCACCGGTGAAATGATAGCTATGCAAATGCAAGCTGGGCAAACGAGCGCGAAGCAAAGCAATTCAAGGAAAGAGCAATGAATATCAATGGTAAACATATCACCCTGCATGACATGTGTTTACGCGATGGCATGCACGCTAAACGCCATCAAATCAGCTTAACGGAAATGGTCACCTTAGCTACCGCATTAGACGATGCCGGCGTACCCTTAATTGAAGTCACCCATGGCGATGGTTTAGGCGGCGCTTCGGTAAATTATGGTTTTCCGGCCCATAGCGATGAAGAATATTTATCCACGGTGATACCGCTGATGAAGCAAGCGAAAATTTCCGCCTTGTTATTGCCTGGTATCGGTACCGTAGATCACCTGCGCATGGCTCATGAGCTCGGAGTGAATACCATCCGGGTGGCGGCGCAATGTACCGAAGCCGATGTGACCGAGCAACATATTTCCCTTTCACGAAACTTGGGGTTAGACACCGTTGGCTTTTTAATGATGGCGCATATGCTTGAGCCAAAACAGTTATTAGCGCAAGCCAAATTGATGGAAAGTTACGGTGCTAACTGTATTTATTGTACCGATTCATCCGGTTATATGTTGCAAGACGATGTGTATCAGCGCATCGCGGTGTTGCGCGATGGCTTAAAAGCGGAAACCGAAATTGGTTTTCACGGCCATCATAATCTTGCTCTCGGCGTTGCTAACTCGTTGTCGGCAGTAGCAGCCGGAGCAAACCGGATTGATGGCTCAGCGGCAGGACTAGGCGCAGGTGCGGGCAATACGCCATTAGAAGTGTTTAATGCCATTGCCACTCGTATGGGCGCAACCACCGGTGTCGATGTGTTTAAATTGATGGCGGCTGCCGAAGAAATCGTGGTGCCGATGATGGAGCAACCGATCCGCGTCGACCGTGATTCTTTAGTACTGGGTTATGCCGGCGTCTATTCATCGTTTTTATTGCATGCCAAAAGAGCGGCTAAAAAATACGGAGTGCCGTCAGAAGAAATACTGATGGAGCTCGGCCGTTTGAAAACCGTAGGCGGGCAAGAAGATATGATTGAAGATGTGGCACTGAACCTTAGTAAAAACTCAAAGTAACAACTGATTGTTACTTTGAGTCGTTATTATTTTGTTGTTGAATCGCCCAAAGCTTGGCGTAGATCCCAGCTTTGGCAATCAATTCGTCATGGTTACCCATTTCGGCGATAACGCCTGAGTCCATTACGATAATTTTATCGGCATCGACTATGGTGGATAGCCGGTGCGCAATGACCATGCTGGTAACGCCTTGTGACAGCTCTTTTAACGCGGTCATTATCGCTTGTTCTGATTTGCTGTCCAGTGAGGATGTCGCTTCATCAAACACCAAAATCGGTGGTTTTTTCAAAATTGTTCTGGCAATGGCTACCCGCTGCTTTTCTCCGCCGGAAAGCTTCAGGCCGCGTTCGCCAACCATAGTGTTCACCCCATCCGGTAAAGACTGGATAAACTCGTCCAGATGGGCGAGTTTAATCGCATGTAACACTTCATCATCGCTTGCCCCTTGTTTGCCATAACGGACATTTTCGAGAATGTTATCGTTAAACAGCACAGTGTCTTGCGGCACAATGCCAATGGCACGGCGTAACGATTTAAAGGTAAGATCATTGATATTCTGACCATCAATAGTGATAGCGCCTGAGTTTACATCATAGAAGCGAAATAACAGCTTTACTAAAGTCGATTTGCCGCCGCCGCTGGCGCCAACGATGGCCAGTTTCTCACCGGGTTTTATGTCGAAATTCACATTTTTCAAGATGGCCCGGTCTTGGTGGTAATGAAAACTAACGTTGTTAAATTCGACTTTGCCCTGACTAACCATTAAATTACTGGCATCTTCTTTTTCCACCACCTTTGGCGCAATGGCCAATAAATTAAACATCAATTCAATATTGGCCAGTGACCCCTTCATTTCTCGATAAACAAAGCCAAGAAAATTTAATGGAATGAATATTTGCATCATAAAGGCATTAATTAACACGAAATCGCCGAGCGTCATGCTGCCATTGGCCACTTGCATTGCCGCTAAAACCATCATTGCCGTCATCGAGGCGGCAATGATAAAAGCTTGTCCGCCATTTAACACAAATAACGATAATCGGTTTTTGCGCTTGGCAATTTCCCAGTCGGCCAATTCGGTATCATAGCGCTGTGCTTCATAATCTTCATTGGTAAAGTATTTGGTGGTCTCATAATTAATTAAGCTGTCTATCGCCTGCGAGTTGCTGGCGGAGTCGGCTTTATTGGCCATACGAACAAAATTGGTGCGCCATTCTGTGGTTTTGATTGAATAACCGACATAGGCAACAATGGCCAAAAGGGTAATGGCGGCAAAGTTAATGCCGTAATTGAAAAACAGGATGAAAATCACCAGGCCGATTTCCAATAGGGTTGGAATGATATTGAAAACCATGAAACGCATTAAAAAGTTAATGCCGGTAGTACCTCGTTCAATATCTCTGGACAGGCCGCCGGTGCGTCGGTTTAAGTGAAATTCAAGATCGAGTAAATGCAGATGCTTAAATACCCTTAGGCCAATGCGGCGGATTGCCCGCTCGGTTACTCGGCCAAATAAGGTGTCGCGAATTTCGCCAAATAACACATTGGAAAAACGCACAAAGCCATATGCTATGACTAATGCAATCGGGGCGGCAATTAAGGCCGCAGCGTTATTATTTGCCGTATCTAAGTCATCGACGATGAACTTTAAAATGAACGGCAAGCCGACACTGGCCAGTTTTGCCAATATCATAAAAGCTAAAGCTAGAAATACTCTTTTCTTATATTCGAACACATAAGGTAAAACATATTTTATGATGTGCCAGTTAAAGCCCTCAGCTTCAGTATTGACGTGGTGATGAGTTCGCATAGAGTATACCAAGTTGATTAAATATCTGCTCATTTTTAATGGTTAAAACGAATAACTACGGCTTTATAAAATTGATAAGTAGAATAACTACTTACTAAATTTTATGCATTGTATTTATCCGTTTTTCCTCATGAAAAAGTAGATCACATACTTAATCAAATTGGTATTAATAAATCAGCAAGCGGTAACCAGATGATAACCAATCTGTGGTTATCGATCTAACGTTTGCTGAAATAAAACGCGATATCAGTTTATTTTTAGTGAAATGCAAAAAACTGAATTATCTTAATTGCATGAAAATTCCTTCTGAAAAGCTGAGATAGAAAAATAAATTTCCCCTAAAAATTATTCACTTTTAGTGAATTTAATTGTTGTTTCTTCATTCTGCCTGGCCTCATTCAAGCTCGGCCTTTAAATGGTTTGACCAGTTATTTGCACGGGCTGTAGCCACATTTTACATTATTGCGCAAAGGTACAAGCTGCTGTTTTTTATGCGGTTTTTTGATTCGTTTTAATGTGTCTTGTTGTGGATATTTGTTTACGGCTTGTTAATTTTAAGTTATTTATATTTTAACGAGTGCGGTTTACAGCATTTCATTTCTGCTTTAGTTTTTTATCCCTCTGCAACAAAAACAGCAAAAGCAACAATCCAAATAACACAACCACAAATAAAAAAAAGATAGTAAAGGAATATTGATGAATTTTAATAAAACCCCGATCGCCACATTCATTGGTGCGGCGCTTGCCACTGCCGCTTTAGGCGTTTCAGCCAGCCCAAGCGCCAGTAATTTACAGTCATATCACGCCACAGAAAATATCAACTCAACAGTGAATCGACTGGTAAAGCCAAAGCAACAAGCAAAAATGACTGCTTCAGCCAGTGGTATGCGTAACAATTACGATGCACAACTGGGCAAAACAACGTTCCAATGGGCCGCGAAAGATCAGGCGCCAGCCAACATTGGCAGTATTGCCAAAGAACACCAATTAAGCTTTGCCGCTAACCACTATTTGGCACAGCTTACCGGTATGTCAGCGAAAAAACAGGGCGCTTTAGCTGCTGTTTTAACCAGTGTTCACGATCGTGGGCATGGCGGCAAAATTGCGAAATTTAAGCAAGAGCTAAATGGCGTAGAAGTGTTTAATCGCGAATATAATGTGATGATGGATGCCGATTTTAACTTGGTGGCTTCTTCCGGTTATTTCGCTAGCCTTACTGCTGTTGCAGATGCAAAATCTCCTAAGTTCGTTGGTCTGGCCTTTGGTGATGCCACTAGCGCGATTAGCAGTGCTTTTGCGGCCATGGGCGGCAATAAAAACTCGGTAGAGTTAAGTGAAGTGAGAACCGCGGGTAAATATACCAGCTATAAAGCCGTATCATCAGACAAATACCAAATATTAGGCGAACCGCGAACTAAGCAAGTTTACTTTGAAAGTAAAGGCAAACTGGTAGCCGCTTATTATATCGAAATCGAAGCGGCTGATAGCGACAGCGTTGATTCCAATTATTTCAGTTTTGTTATCTCGGCCGACAGTGGCAAAGTATTGGTTAAGCATAACTTAACCGTGGCAGACTCTGATTTTAGTTATCGGGTGTATGCCGACGAAGACGGGATGAACAAACCTTGGCAAGGACCACACGGTAAAGTGATCCCGGCGGAAAGTGTCGATCAAATCGATACCAGCATTTACCTTGATGCCCCGTTAGTCACCTTGGCATCTGGCCCTATCAGTACCCAAGATGCATGGTTGGCTATTGATGCCACTACCACGCAAGGCAATAACGTAAATGCCTATGTCGATGCTATCTCACCGGATGGCTTTAGCAACGGTGATTATACGGCAACCCTAACCAGTGCCAACACTTTTGATTATAAATACGATGAGACGAAAGCTGAAAGCTCTAAAGTTAACCGTCAAGCGGCAATCGTCAACCTGTTTTATCTGAATAACTACTTGCACGATGAATTTTATGATCATGGTTTTGATGAAGCTGCGGGCAACGCTCAAGCCGATAACTTTGGTAGAGGCGGCGTTGGCGGTGATGCGCTGTTAGCCGAAGTGCAAGATAATTCCGGCTTTAATAATGCCAACATGTCTACCCCTGCCGATGGTGTTTCACCAACGATGCAAATGTACTTATGGGACAGTAAAGATGCGGTTAATGGCGAAGATTATGGTCTAAATGTAACTTCTCATGAAGACCTTGGCATGATTGATGTAGTTCAGCGTTCATCCTTTGGTCAAGGCCAGTTTGATATCCAGGGCGATGTGATTCGAATCGATGATGGCTTCGATGTTGCCAACGATGGCTGTGAAGCGGCGGTTAATGGTGATGAGTTGCAAGGAAAAATTGCTTTAATCGATCGCGGTGCCTGTAATTTTACCTTAAAAGTGCTGAATGCCCAAAATGCAGGCGCCATTGGCGTACTTATTGCCAATAATAACGACGATGGTACGCCGGCGCCAATGGGCGGCAGTGACGATTTGGTTACTATTCCTAGTGTCGGCATCACCTTTGCGGACTGTAAGGAAATTGATGACAAGTTAGCGTTAGATGAAACTGTCTCTGTGGCAATGTTTAACGACAAGCCATTTAAAGCGAGTTCTTGGGATAACGCAATTGTCGCCCATGAGTGGGGTCATTATATCAGTAACCGTCTAGTGGGTGATGGTGCGGGGTTAATTAACCAACAAGGTCGTTCAATGGGCGAAGGTTGGGGGGATTTCCACGCCTTGTTGTTGATTTCTGAAAAAGATGACGCCTTAATTGCCGGCAATGAGTTATTCCAAAAACCTTATGCGGCAATAACCTATGTAGATTCGTTCTATTCTGGGATCCGTAATTATCCATACAGCACCGACATGGAAACGAATCCGCTAACATTTGCAAACGTGATGATGGGCAACGGTACCAGTGAAGACCAGTATGGTGAAGCTGAAGTACATGACGCCGGTGAACCTTGGGCGGCAATGCTTTGGGACAGTTACGTAGCATTGATCAATGATGAGCGTCATTCCTTTGACGAAGCACGTAGTTTGATGATGGATTATTTGGTTGCCGGTTATAAAATGACGCCGGTAGCGCCAACGTATACCGAAGCTCGTGATGCGCTTTTAGCGGCGGCATATGCCAATGATGCTGAAGATTACCAACTGATTCTGGCAGCGTTTGCTCGTCGCGGCATGGGCCTTGGCGCGGTATCGCCAGAGCGATTCTCAACCGATCATGCTGGTGTGATTGAATCAAATCTAACTGAATTTTCTGAGTTTGCGGTTAATCAGCATAATTTGAACGTGAATTATGAGGGCTTTACGTCCGGCTACTGTTCAAATGACAGTGTTTTGGATAAGGGTGAAACCGGTACGGTTAGCTTTACCATCAACAATAGCGGTAGTGAAGTGCTCAGTGGTTTAGTCGGTCAAGTGGAAGTGGTGAGTGATCACGATGTGACTTTTGCCAATGATGGACTGGTTACATTTGCCGACCTTGACCTATATGCCTCCTCTACCAGTGCTCCGCTTGAATTCACCTTGAACGATGCGGCAACGGCTGATCAATTAGAGTTAAAAATAACTTTCCCTGAGGTTGCCGAAGGCACTCAAGCTCCGGAAGAATACATGGTTTCTACCCTGGTAAACTTTGATTTTGAATCAAGAGCACCAGTGGCCAATCAAAGTACCGATAACATGGAAACCACCTCGTTATTTGTCGATTGGCAAGAAAACGTGATGGTTGGCGATGAATTCGCGCAAGGTACACAAAGTTATGATGACGGCGGCAACGTCGGTTGGTTTGCCTCATTCGGTTACGATTTAGGTGCGCAAACGATGTACCTGAACAATAATGACTTTCAGTCAGACGTAGCGGTGGAAACGGCAACGTTTGAAGTTGGCTACGGTGGCGACTTTAGCATGTCCTTCTGGCACTTCTATGGCATAGAAGCTGATTGGGATGGCGGTGTTGTTGAGATCAGCATTAACGGTGATGAATGGGTTGATGTTACATCCGTCGGCGGCACCTTTGACGTTGGTTACGATGGCGAACTGATTGAGAATGATGCCCAGGCCTTGACTGAGCGTATGGTGTTCACTGGTCGTAACAATAGCAATGGCTGGGGCAACATGGAACGGGTTAATTTTGGTAACGCGCTAAATGGTAATGAAGTGAAACTGCGCTTTAGAATAGCCTCAGATTTGTATGCGGCAGATTATGGCTGGTGGATTGATAATGTGACCTTTACCAACATTCAATCATCAGTATTCTCTGATGTTATTGCTGGCGATACTAATGCCTGTGATAACCGCTTGCCTTACCTTACTGTTGCCAACGACTATGAGGTAAACGAAGGAGAGGACGCAACGTTAACGGCTACTGCCAGCGATCCAAATGGTGATGAGCTAACGTATAGCTGGACCCAGGTATCGGGTACTGCTGTGACATTAGCGGCGGCTGACAGTGCCAATGCAACCTTCACCGCCCCTGAGATAGCATCTGGCAGCGAAGCGCTAGTGTTTGAACTTAGCGTTGATGACGGTAGCGATACTGTTAGCCAGCAACTAACGGTTACCGTACAAGATGTCGCGGTTGTCGAGCCTGAGCCAGAGAAGAAATCTAGCAGTGGTGGTACTACCGGATTGTTAGCGTTGCTATTATTACCGCTGGCGATATTGCGTCGTCGTAAGTAATTTGACCCGGTTGGCGGGGTTTCAACCTCGCATTGATTTTTCGCGAGACTAAAGTCCCACCAACCAATACTAACCCGGTTGGCGGGGTTTCAACCTCGCATTGATTTTTCGCGAGACTAAAGTCCCGCCAACCCGGTTTTTTCAAAGGAGGAATATATGGTAAAAAAAATCGCGACACTTTTGGCGTTAACTATCGCGATTAGCGCTTGCTCTGAAATGACAGAGTCGAATGATGAATCCACAAGTTCTGCAGATAACACTCAAACTCAAAAAACAGTCAACAGTGCGACTGAAATTACTGCTCATCCAGCAAAAGACAAAACTGAGCCCTCGCTGGCAATAGATAAGCCGCGCTCAGTCACTATCAATAATAAAAAATTTCAGGCCAATAGCATTATTCAGCCAGGCGCCAGAGTATTGAACTTGCTCATGGGAGAGTTTGGTCGGGTGAAAGGCAGTTTTGTGGTGACAACAAAAGAGCAAATGCTGGTCGACAGCGACAATTCTCTGTTGGCAACTATCAATGTTATTGCAGCAAACACTTACCGAATAACTCCACAAAAAAAGACCAACTTTATGGAGTTTTATCAGCAACTACAAAATGATAAGCGCTTTCGCTTAGTTGAAATGGAAATAGATTACAGCCCGGTCAGCACCGCGGAAACTTTTTAATAATAGCTATCTTCATGGTTATGAATTTGTGGGTCATCAATAATTTCCTCGATACCCACTTCGATAGCGTGATTATCCATTAAATCATTTAAATACACAGTTTGCGTGGCGCCATCAACCCAAGTCACGGTACCACTGCCTTTGTGCGTGCCACAAACCATACCAAGACGAATTTTGTCAAGATCCATATTACCTCCTTTAAGTTAAAGTTAATTGCACAAAATATAGACAGTGTTATGGGTTTTTAGTTCAAGTTTGTTCATCGCAAACGGCATAAATTAGCTGCCATTGATATACATCAAAGCGCCTTTCTGGTGATTGTTTATATTAATAGGCTGGTAATACTGACAAAAAATAAAGCCATGCTTAATACGATTGATACCATAACCAATGCTCTCGCGACTTATACCGTGTCGGTACGCGGCAAGAGCAAAGCTGAGCCGATACAGCAGTATTTAGCTCGAAATTTTAGTGCTCTGCCGTTGAGCCAAATAGAAAGTGTGTTTGGTTTCGTTGAACGTTCAACTTTATACGGTGGCCGCATTTTTGAACGGCCGCAACTCTCAACTGCTGATGTGCTCTGGCTTAATAACAACGGCATTGGCTTGCGCATGCCGTTAACCAATCATTTTGCCGATAAAGCGGAATACATTAAAACTACCTTAATGTTAAAAAAATACCATCACCCGCTGAATTCAGTGATCTGTACTAATGATGATTTGGCTGTTTGGATAAAAGCTGAATTTCCCCATTTTGATATTGAAGCCAGCGTGATTAAAAATTTGAATAACTTGCGGCAAATTGATGAAGCGTTAGAAATATACGATACCGTGGTGCTACCTATGACCGCAAATGACGATGACCAACTTCTCGATGCCATCCCTGATAAAAGCCGGATCCGGTTATTTGCCAATGCCGGCTGTGCTTATACTTGTCCGGCAAAAATTTGCTATAAATCGATCTCGAAAATGAACAAGTTTAACGGTGGCGAATTTAAATGTTCGCAACCGATAAAAATGCGTGACTCTATGGGCATGATTGATTTTGATTTGCAGCGTTTGCAGGACAAAGGCTTCCACAAATTTAAATTGCTCAGGGCTAGATTAGGAAATCAAACAGGCTATTAACACAAAGCGTTTAAAAAAAACGAGGAAGAATGTAGGTTTGGTCGGTTATGGACTGTGACTAATGCCCAAAACACAGCTCGAACTCGCTCCGGTAACGGCAGGTAAATTGCCGCTAATGTTGTGCTCAAAAGCATAAGCTAACCAGGCAAACACCACGGCTTCTAAGCTGTCGTTATCTATCCCCAGAGATGTGGCTGAACTCACTTTATGGTTATTTGCGAGCTGGCCGATTTCGGCCATCAATTTAGGATTGTTGGCGCCGCCACCACAGATGATCACCACACCAGACTGACTGATTTGGGCTACCGTGTTGGCGATGCTTGTTGCGGTTAATGTCAACAAGGTTGCCTGCACATCTTCAGCGGCGATGGTGACATTACTCAGATAGTTGTTTAACCAGTCTAAATGAAAGTATTCCCGGCCAGTACTTTTCGGCCAGGATTGAGAAAAGTAAGGGTCATTTAGCATCGCCGCTAACAAGGATGGGTTTACTGCACCACTATTTGCCCAGCGGCCATCCATATCTATGCCTTGCGGGTCATCATCATGATTGCTTCGATACCAGTCATCAAGCAGGGCATTGCCAGGGCCAATGTCAAAACCTAACACCGCTTGCGTTTTAGAGTTTGATATGGGGCTTGGTAGATAGGTAATATTGCTGATGCCACCAATATTTACCACGCATACATCCCTGTTATCATCAGCAAATATAGCTTGATGATATGCTGGCACTAACGGCGCTCCCTGGCCACCAAGGGCGATATCTTTTTCTCTAAATTTACCAATCACCTTAATCCCGGTTAAACAAGCTAAGGTTTGACTACAGCCAATTTGCAGGGTAAATGGTTGGGAAAAATTGGGCCGGTGACGAATTGTCTGGCCATGATTACCAATGGCGCTGATGTCTGCTGGCGTTAATGATTGTTGTTTTAAAAACTGCTGGACAGCGGCGGCAAATTTTGTTGCCAGCAACTTATCCAATACACCCATTTGGTCAATCTCATTATTGCCAGGTGTGTATAAAGCGGTTATTTGTTGCCGGGTGTCAGCATCAAACGCCTGAAAATAAGAGGCAACCAGCTGGTGCGGAGTTTGGCCGAAATCAACCAGTGCCAGATCGATGCCATCGGCACTGGTTCCTGACATCAGGCCAAGGTAAAACTTGGCCGTGAGGTTATTCGGCAATGGTGCTAACCGCAGTATCCGTAGCGGCTAAGAATGCTTGCTTGGAGCCTTCGAGCTGGCTGATCATATTGTTGGCAACCAGGCTGAATTCCGCTTTGTATTTTTTATCAATCGGCAATGCATCCGGTAATTTAACCGTACGCGGGTTGCGATGCACCCCATTTAATAAGAATTCATAGTGCAAATGTGGCGCCTGCGATAACCCGGTGGAGCCGACATAGCCAATCACTTGACCTTGTTTAACCCGCGCACCTTTTTTTACGGCGCGTTTTGAAAAGTGCAGATATTTGGTCACGATGTTATTGGCGTGTTGAATAAACACGTAATTGCCATTGTACTTATTAAAAGTTGCGGCAATAACCCGGCCATTACCGGCGGCTTTAACCGGAGTGCCTTGCGGCGCGCGATAATCAACACCATTGTGAGCTTTTACCCGTTTTAATATCGGGTGATAGCGTTTTGGCTTAAAACTTGAACTGATGTATTGGAAGCTCACTGGCGCGCGTAAGAACGATTTACGCATACTGTCGCCATTGGCCGCATAATACTCGCCATCTTTAAAGCGAATGGCCTTGAAGGTTTCGCCCTGATTACTAAATTCTGCCGCTAAAATATTGCCATGGCCAACAAAATCGCCATCGACGTACTGGTTTTCAAACATCACGGTAAAACTGTCGCCCTCACGAATATCCAGGGCAAAGTCAATATCCCAGCCAAATACATTGGCCAAATTCATCGTTTGGTTATTGCTTAACCCCGACGCTAACGCCGCACTCCAAAAGTTACTGGTAATTTGCGCCTGGGCGTAGTCGATACGAGTTTCTATTTGTTTTTGTTCAACGCTACTGCTAAAGCCGGTATCCGTTTTATTGACTATGAGCGTGTCGGTTAACGACATTTGGTATTTTAATTTAATTAAATCACCGTCATCATTGCTGGCAATGTTAATTTCATCGCCCACTTTTAATGAACGCAGGTTTTTGCCTGCTGCGGTGTTATCAACGGCATAGGTTGTTGCGGCACTAAAACCAAAGCGCTTAAATATTTTCCCCAGAGAATCACCACTTTTCACGATTGCCGTTTGCCAGGAAATCTGTTCCGCCTTAACTGCAGCAACTTCAGGCTCTGCTATTTGCGTTTCTTCAGGAATGTCTAATTGGTAAATTTTACCAACTTCGATTGCCGATTTAGTATTGTTACGGCTTGCAGATGCCTTTTCTGAAGGAAAAACCAACAAAATGAGTAAAAAAAGGCTGCAACCACTGATCAACACCTGGTGTTTTTTGGGGAGGTCTAAAAATATATTTTTTAATTTAATCAATGTGTTACTGCTATATGTTGTTGTGATCACTAGTTTTCTAGGATCAACTATAGCAAAAAAACCAAAAAACTCACAACCCTAGGGTTCCCACAAGCCGCCTATTTGCAGTAGAATTCCCTGATATTTATGAGAATTAGCGAAAATTAAAGGCGAAAAAATGACCGATATTGAGCAAGCGTTTGCCGAAATTAAACGTGGCGCAGAAGAGATATTGCTTGAAGATGAATTGTTAGCAAAGTTAAAAACTGGCAAACCGTTAAAAATTAAGGCAGGTTTTGATCCAACCGCCCCTGATCTGCATTTAGGTCACACGGTACTGATTAATAAGATGCGTCAGTTTCAGCAATTAGGTCACGAAGTTATCTTCCTTATCGGTGATTTCACCGGCATGATCGGCGACCCTACCGGCAAAAATGTTACCCGCAAGCCGTTAACTGAAGTCGACGTATTAGCCAACGCCGAAACTTATAAAGAACAAGTATTCAAAATTTTAGACCCCGCCAAAACTCGCGTTGAATTTAACTCAACCTGGATGGAAAAATTAGGCTCTGCCGGCATGTTAAAGCTTGCATCGCGTCAAACCGTGGCACGAATGATGGAGCGTGATGACTTTAAAAAGCGTTTTAAAGAAGGCCAGTCTATTGCCATACATGAGTTTATGTATCCACTGGTACAAGGTTGGGATTCGGTCGCGTTAGAGTCGGATGTAGAGCTTGGTGGCACCGATCAAAAATTCAACTTGCTGATGGGCCGAGAATTGCAAAAAGGCGAAGGTCAACGTCCACAAACCGTATTAATGATGCCATTGCTTGAAGGCCTGGATGGTGTGCAAAAAATGTCTAAATCATTAGGCAACTACATTGGCATTACCGACAGTCCGAACGATATGTTTGGTAAAATCATGAGTATTTCTGATGTGTTAATGTGGCGTTATTACGATTTACTAAGCTTTAAACCGATTGCTGAAATTGAAGGCTTTAAAACGAAAATTAGCGAAGGCGCTAACCCTCGTGATATTAAAATTGAATTGGCAAAAGAGCTTATTGAGCGTTTCCACAGTAGCGATGCAGCAACTGCCGCGCATCAAGAGTTCATCAATCGTTTCCAAAAAGGTGCGATGCCAGATGAAATCGATGAGAAGGCGGTTTCTACTGAAGGTGGTGAAATTGCCATTGCTAATTTATTAAAAGATGCGGGCTTAGTCGCCAGTACTTCCGAAGCGATGCGCATGATCAAACAAGGTGCGGTTAAAATTGATGGTGAAAAAGTTAGCGACAATAAATTACAATGCCAATCCGGCACGGTTGCGGTTTATCAGGTTGGCAAGCGCAAGTTTGCCAAAGTTACTCTGACTTAAGCAATTAGCTCAGCCTTAATAAATAACAATTTTAAAGCCAGTATTTATAGCAAGCGACATAAATACTGGCTTTTTTATGTCGTTATGGCTTAAAGTTAAATAATTGAAATCTTGCAAAATCTAATACATGATCACTAAAAACAATATCCTGCTTTATTTAGCCACTATCGCCACTGCGGTGTTGCTCTTAGCCTGTACTTCAAATATTGACACTGACTACAATAATAAATTTGATTTTACTCAGGTCAAGAGTTATGGCATTTTTCCGCGCGAATCAAAGTTTACCGAGTTGCAAAGAATGAGTGACTTTCAACGCAACCGAATAGAATTGGCGATTGAAAATCAAATGGACAGCCAGAATTTTGAATATAAAAACTTCGAACAGGCTGACGTTATCGTCACTTACTTCCTGGTGGGAACCAGCTTAGGTGAATTGCAAACATACAATAAAGGGGTGATGGCCTGTTTGGCTTGTAGTCAAAAAGAACAAGCGACTTTAAATGCCGGAATTCGTCGTTCAATGTTGGTTATCGACATCTTGGACAGTGACAAAAAGCGTTCCGTTTTTCGTGGTTTCATCAAGGTAAATATCAAAGAAAAAAATACCAGCGAAGAAAATCAGGCGGAAACAGTGCAAGCGGTAAAAGAAATTTTATCGCAATTTCCACCGATACAATGATCACATATTTAATTCGAGGGTGAACTTCGAATTATCATCGATGATAAACTTTCGCTATGCATGCTATTTATCCATTTTTGCTGATGAAAAAGTAGAGCACATAGATAATCAAATTGCTATAATTCCGCCATAATGAAAGAAAAAAATTACAGGCAATTTAATGACACTTCCAAATGATGAAAACGGTTCGGTTTTAGCTGAAATGCAAGCGGCAGGTATCGACTTGTCACAACCGATTATTGTTGAATTTTTTCAGTTATTTGAGCAGCAAGAAAATGCCAATGCCCTGGCTCAACATTTAACCGATAGCGAGATGGACGTTAAAGTGAATGTCCACCCGGATCAAACGCCAAACGTTTGGGATGTAGACTGTCAAATTGAAATGATCCCAAGCTATGACAATATCATTGCTATGGAAGAAACCTTTGAACAGTTAGCGAGAAAATTTGACGGTTACAACGATGGTTGGGGCGTTCATTATGCATAAAACGTTTCGGTACCAGTTTCGGTTCACGGATTAATAAAATGGTGAGCAAGGAGGTAAAAAATATCGCCACTACATACTCGGTTTGCACCGGCCAAAACACTGGAGCACCTAAAATGATGTCTCTGATTGTCCCACCACCGACAGCAGTAACGGCGGCTAGAACCATCACCCCAAATGGGTCTAAACAATAGCGTCCGGCCAATAATGCTCCGGACAAAGCAAAGACTATGACCCCAAAAATATCGGCAAAATAAATAAACGTACTTATTGGGTTGTCACTAGGTACCATGGCTTAAACTCTGTTACTGCTTGTTGCTCACTGTCGGCAAATTGGCTGCTTGCCAACCATTCATATCACCAGATAGGTGACTTACTTTGTGAAAACCACTGTCTTGCAATAGCTTAATAGCGATCCCCGCCCGACGTCCTGAGCGGCAGTAAACTATGATGTTTTTATCTTTGTATTGCGCAATCGATGACATTTTATCGCCCAGCTGAAGATGGGAAATATTGACCGCACCCTCGATATAGCCGGCTTGATATTCCTCATCACTGCGTACATCGAGTAATAACCATTGTTCATTAGTTTGCTGCATGCTCAGTAACTGCTGCTGCTCGACTTCAGCAGGTAATGCGGCAATATCTGGCTGATTAGCACAAGCCGATAACCACGCCATAAATAGTAAAGCTAGACATTTTTGAAACATTGAAGCTCCTGATTATAAACTGATATATGCTCAATATAGCCTAAACTATTACCAAAACGAAAGTTAACTTAATGATTTACCTTTTAAATCATTTAACATATTGATCACCAGCTTAGAAGAATTCACTGACGCGGTTTCTAAATAGGCTTCAAATGAGGTTGGTGATTCTTTACCGGCAATATCACTCATTGAGCGAATTACCACAAACGGCAACTTAAACTGGTGACAAGTTTGGGCAATTGCCGCACCTTCCATTTCAACGGCGGCCATGGTGGGGAAATTTGCTCGTGCTTTGGCAATATCGTCATCTTTGGTCATGAAGGTATCGCCGGTGGTAATTAACCCGGTTAAGGTTTTAATAGCCGCTAATTTATCGATGCCTGATTGTGCTGCGGTAACTAAGGTTGGGTGTGGCAGAAATGCTGCCGGCATGCCCGGTAGCTGACCAATTTCGTAGCCGAACGCGGTAACATCTACGTCGTGATGACGAACTTCTGCGCTGATCACGATATCACCCACTTTTAACGATTGTTCAAAGCCACCCGCAGAGCCGGTATTGACGATGTAATCTGGGCCATACTTTTCAATCATTAGCGCTGTTGCCAACGCTGAGGCAACTTTACCGATACCAGACTGCACTAAGACCACGTCTGTGCCTTCTATTTGACCGGTAAAAAACGTGTAACCGGCATGTTGTTGTTCAGCGAAGTTTTGCAGTTTTGCCTTTAAAATTGCCACTTCCGGCTCCATTGCGCCGATAATACCTGCTTTCATTAGTGCTACTCTTAGGTTGGTAAAATATTGCCGCAATTATAGAGCTAAATTCTGGCAATTACATTAAATAATATTGGCGTCTGGTTTAATAATAAATGGGTTGGTCATGTTTGGGGATATGGATCAAGTTTAGGTTGGCTTGTCGTGCTCGGTTTACTGCCAGCTGGCTGGCCGAAGCTAAACTGATCAGCGTACCTACGTTGGCAATTATCGCTTTGTGGACTAATTCAACGGAGCAACGGCTGGTGACTAAGAACGCCAATTCACCCGTTGGCTGTGTATTCATTTGTAGTTTGCAACCGATTAGCTTATCTAAGGCATTGTGTCGGCCAATATCTTCTCGACAGGCGATTATTTTATTATTCTGCAATAAAAATGCGGCGTGCATAGCGCCAGAACTTTGGCCTTGTGTTTGCCAGGCTGATAATTGTTGTTTTAATGCCAATACACTGGCTGAGTCTGGAGCTTTGCTGCGGATTAACGGCGTCAGCTTTGGCATTGCCTGTGCCAGTGAAATGACGCCACAGATACCACAGCCGCTATTGCCTTGAGTTTGTCTACCCGCCGCTTGCAATTTTGATAAACATCGATTGGCAATTTGCACGTTTACGATGGCAGTGAGCTCTGCAGCATTGATGCGGATGTCGATGTCGTGAATATCATAACTATTGACAATCACTCGTTCGCTGAACAAAAAACCAAAGGCAAAATCTTCAAGGTCGTTCGGGCTTAACATCATCACCGCATAGTCAATATTATTGATGGTGATCGCCACTGCGTACTCTTTTACCAGCAGCTTGGTATTCGATAGATCGGCTAAATGTTTTTCCATAATCTCAAGCGTTGTTGCCATTATACCAAGTTAACTGATTATCTGCTTATTGGCAGACAAATCGAAATCGATAATAAAGTGGGGACTGTTGAGCCATTGTAGCATTAAAACCGGCAGAAAAATGCCGTCAGGAATTTTTCGATATCTGTTGATATCTGAAGCTGTTTATCAGCAAACATCGCCGGGTCTTCTGCCGTCGACAGAATATCGTGATGCCTCGCCCGCAACCTGCACTATCGCTCTTTAATATAGGCAGTTAGAGCAATTTATTTTATCTTATTTTGACATATTAATTTTTTTCTGCAGAGCGGATACGGCCACATCATCGCTCACTGATTATCTTTAACCGAGCATTGATCCTCGCTCTGTTGCATATAGTTGACTGAAAATGCAGATCATTATTCTAATGGCGTGATTTATGCTTGCTAGTGTTTGCAATTTCGAATTGGATCAAAGCAAGCAAGGTTGTAGCGTCGTAAAAATGCGCCGTTCGATAGCTCGTTGGAGTAGAAAAATCGCTCGTATGGTCTAGACTATGGGGTTGACAGCTCAAGATGAATTGAGGAGTGAACTTATGAATTCAATCTCCACTCTTAAGGGAATAGCAGTCCGAATAATGCTCCGGCTTAAGATGCATCAGTGGCCGGGACTTCAGTGTAAGCTATATAGATGCGAGATGCAGTCGGCAACACTCAGTGGGCGAAGCCGCATAGGCCATGGCATTTTTCTGGCTTTCTGGGTTTTGCTGGCGATACACCCGGGTCAGGCCCTGGGCGAAGATGAAATCGTCATTCAGTCCGTCGGCAACAGCCCGGTGGATGCAACCAATTCAGTGCTTAGCGCCGGGGAACGCGGCGGTTTCAGGGGAGCGTTATGCGATGTGCCGACCGACGCTGCCCCCAGCCCGCTCTTTGATGCCCAATCCTTCAGCCAGCAGATGCTACGGTTTGAAGAGTTCGGCTCCAGGAAAATTGAAGAGCCGTGTCCCACCGGCGACTGTCCGCTAACGCTGCCCTCGCCAGTCAACGCCTACAGCACGGTAGGCGGCGCGGCGCTGGACAATTTTTTAAACCAGCGTATTCATCCCTTTCCCAGCGAGCAGCGCAATAATAACGTCCTCAACCCATGGCAGACAGCTATTGAGAGCATGCACACCGGGTCACTGTTACCGCTGACGCCGGGGGCGTTGACCAGCTACGGCGATGGCAGACCACCGGGACCGCAATACGGCCATCAGCGCTGGCAGGAATTTTTTCCACAGGTCTATGTCGAGACGGCGATAGCCGGCGCACGGTATAGCCTTGGCGCTCGCGACCAGTATCAGAAGCATCAATACAGCTACGGCGAGTTCGGCAAGGGACCCGACGGAGAATCGGGCACCAGCGATGACGGACTCTATCATAATACCGTGGGCCAGCCGGGATTTGAGGGCACTACCGCTGGCATCCCCATCAGGTTTCATCCCAATATGCCGCTGCAGGATCCCCAGTCGCTCTGGACCTTCGACGGCACGCTGCCGCCGAAACTGCTGATGGCACGCTATGGTGAACCCATACTGTTTCGAAATTACAACGCGCTGCCGATCAAGTTCGAGGCCAACCGCGGCTTTGGCAATCACTTCATTACCACCCACGAGCACAATGGTCACACACCGGCCGAGAGTGACGGTTATGCCAATGCCTTCTTTCTTCCCGGTCAGTTTTACGATTACCATTGGCCGGTGATCTTGGCCGGACAGGATTCGATCAATACCGATGCCACCGATAAACGGGCCTCGAGCCCCTGTATTCCCGGAGAAACCATGGTGATCAGTAAACCCGGCGCGACCCCGCCTACTTCATTCACCAAGACAACGGTGACCTGTCCGGCCGAGGGCCGCATTAACATACCCGGTGACTGGCGCGAAACCATGAGTACCCACTGGTTTCATGATCATATGCTCGACTACACCGCGCAGAATGTCTACAAGGGCAACGCGGCCATGATGAACTACTATAGTGCGCTTGACCGCGGCAACGAGTGTGTGGATGACGGCGTAAACCTGAGATTCCCCAGCGGCTGTGCCATGGGGCCGCACAGCTGGGGCAACCGCGACTATGATGTCAATCTGGAAATAGCCGGTAAGGCCTGGGGCCAGGACACCGCCGCCTATACCGGAACGGCGGTGAGCGATACCCGCGGCCAGCTCTGGTTCGCCACCTTCGAGGATGACGGTTTCCTCGGGGACCGAATGACAGTTAACTGGCTCTACGATCCCTACCTAAATGTCCGTGCCCGCAGTTATCGCTTCCGCGTCCTCAATGCCCATGTATCGCGCTTTCTGCGCCTCGCGCTGGTGGTTGAGCGAACCGATGGCAACGGCGAGTTTGCCGGTGAGACCGAGAATGTCTCTTATGATCGGGTGGGGTTTCATATGATCGCCAACGACGGCAATATCATGGAGCATGCGATACCGTTCGACGGCAGCTTAGATCTCGATGCCGACGGTAAGACGTTGGATCACTTTGGCATTCTGCCAACCCAGTCGATCGCCGAGCGCTATGACATTATCGTTGATTTCAGTCAGTTTACCCCGGACGTTGCCGGCAATATCAGCCAGTTTGGCGCAGAGCCCAGACTTTATCTGGTCAACCTGCTGGAACATGAAAATGGCAAGAAACCGGAGGCCGTGGTGTCTCTGGCCGAGATACTGGCGGGCGATTATGACGATTGTGACACCATTGTTGGTAAGTTGCTGGAGTTTCGGGTCAAACCCTATAGCGGCACCGACTTGAGTATGAACCCCGCCGACTATGTGCCGGGTAAAAAGAAGATGATCCCACTGCCTGAGATCAGCGAGCAGGAGCTGGCGAGTGCGCATCACCGGACCTTTGTTTTCGGCAGAGGCGCGGCCACCGACCTGGAGCCGGTGACCATCACTCAGGCCAGTTTCACCGACAGCCCGGCACCGAGTCAGGCCGGCACTAACTTTCCGTTTGAGGTCAACGGCGAAGGGGTTAACCATACCGAGTTCAAACAATTGCCCGAACATGCCGATAAACCCTGGGGCATTGCAACCGATGGCAGTGACATTACCTTGCCGATGGATGCGCGCCGGCTGACGGCGGCGCCCAAGCTCGGGGATTTTGAGATCTGGCATCTGCAAAACGGTGGTGGCGGCTGGAGCCACAATGTCCACATTCATTTCGAGGAAGGGCGGATCCTGACCCGTGATGGTAAGGCGCCTCCCGAGTGGGATAAGTGGGCGCGCAAGGATGTTTACCGTATCGGTCCCATGGATGACAGCGGCGATGAGGTCACTCTGGCTATCCGTTTTCGGGAGTTTGCCGGTACCTTTATGGAGCATTGCCACAATACCCAGCACGAAGATCACGCGATGCTGATGCGCTGGGACATCGAGAACCCGGGCCAGCTGAAAGCCTTCCTGACACCAGAGCCGCAATGGAATGGCGTTACCTATACCGAGAGCTACGAGCTGCCGACCGCCAGTGCGGTGCGGGCAACGCAGGTCGGCGACGTTGAGGCAGCTGAGAACTTTCTTCAGGATCACGAAGCAAGCGAGTTGCTCTGTCCACCGGGCGCGACGACTGCCTGTCCTGGGGCTCCTGATGGGGTCATACTGGAACTGACCTTTACCGGCACGGTCGACGAGAGCGGACGCATCCGGATCATGGGCGAGATTGGCGCCGGTAATCAGGCCAGCTCGCCTGGCCTGCAGTGCCGTACAGACTCCGATGGCGAATTTCGTTGTCGCGGCAGGGGATTGACCCCAGGTGATACGTACACAGTAACAGCATCGGCGCCAGAGCCAGAGCCAGAATCAGAGCCAGAGCCAGAGCCAGTAGCGAACACCGGTACGGTCGATGAGCGCGGACGCATTGACATCAAGGGCAATGTCGGAGCGGGCAATCAGGCCAGCGCGACGGATCTGCGTTGTATTACGGAAGCCAACGGCGACTTTCGCTGTCGCGGCAGGGGGCTGACCCCGGGGGATGTGATCCCCGTGACCGGGATCTAGAAGCTGCGGTTGCATGAGTCTAAGGCTCGCTTTTGACCAGGTTCAGGTTTGGGCACTGCAGGCCGTGCCCCTAGGGCCCATTGCCAATGATTAGCAAAAGCTTACAAGGAGTCGGTATCATGCATAATGATAAAATAGTCATCAAGGTGATGCTTGCCGCCCTTTGTCTGGTGAGCGCATTGAGCCTGGCAATCAGGCCGGCAGGAGCCGGAGGCGCCAGTTACTTTCCCAATATTGCCCTTATCACCCATCATGGTAACAAGGTGCATTTATACGATGATTTGCTCAAGGATAAAGTGGTTGTTATCAACTTTATTTATACCAGTTGTCCAAACAGCTGCCCGTTGGAAACCGCTCGTTTACGTGCGGTACAAGAGCTGCTCGGAGAACGCGTTGGCCGGGATATCTTTATGTATTCCATTACCATAGATCCCGAGGTGGATACCGTGCAAGTTCTCAACCACTATGCCGAGAAATTCGACATTGGGCCCGGCTGGGTCTTCCTTACCGGCAAAGAAGATGACATTATTTTGTTGCGCAAAAAACTGGGCTTATACATGGATGAAATCCAGAATGGTGATGAGCTGGATCATAATCTTACGATGATCGTAGGCAATGAGGCCACTGGCAAGTGGATCAAGCGCTCACCGTTCGATAACCCGAAAGGGCTGGCGAACCTCATCGGATATGATCTATTCGACGGCATGGTAGCGCGCACGGGTGCCAAAAGTTATGCCAGTGTCCCGGAGGTGTCCAAGCCATCACGTGGGCAGTATCTGTATCGCACCCGCTGCACCGCTTGTCATACTTTGGGGCAGGGGGACGGACTCGGACCGGATTTGTTGGGAGTCGTAGCAAAGCGGGACAGGACATGGCTTGCCCGGTGGCTGAAAGTTCCGGATGAAATGCTGGCAGAAAAAGATCCTATTGCGATGCAGCTGTTTGCCCAATATCAGCAGCTGGCCATGCCGAATTTACAGCTCAGCGATATCGATGTGGCTGCGCTGATCGACTACATGGCCGCCGAAAGCCGCCGCATCACGATGACGAATGTCGAAGCTAGTGCCAAAGACGAGCAGTTCGATCACAAAAATCACTGAAGTCCCGCCCAGACGCTGGGCAATCGGCTAGGCTGGCAGGTTTTTGGCCGATTCTTCAGACAATTCAACAACTGGTTTGTCTGAGCAATAGGCACTTGTGATTCATCTTAAATTTTTTGAAAACCGTTGCCTAATACACGATAACAGTCTCCAGTCATTCCATACTCCCAGTTCCTAGTTCCCAGTTCCTTACTCCTTGTCCCTAACTCCTTATTTTACTTTTGCGCTAGCTGCAGCTGGACAGCGAGAGACTGGGTAACGGAAGTCATCTGTACGACCTCTACCGCCAACTTGCCCGGCCCGAGGAGTTCGTCAACCAGGTGTTGTGAGAACGGCCAATAATTAAGCTCGGCATTCAAAACCAAGGGCCCCTGAATACCGGTTGGGATGGTAAAGGTATAATCGACAATGGCATAACCTTTTGGCAGTATCCGGGTATCGGCAAGCACCCGATCGACTGACCATACATCCAAGTCGACCACGTTATTGTCTTTATCTCCCAGATACACCTTAAAGTTCCTGGTCCCAGTCTCGGTCTTACCATTACGGATAGCGCCTGAACGGTAGATGAGATTGCCGCTGCTATCGGTCACTTTGAAATCCACCCACATTTCCCGCCCTTCCGGAAATCCGGTGGGAATTTTATGGCCGGCGCCGACATTGCTGACTTTAACCTTAATGGTCGCTAGCTCCCCGCCGAGCAGCGTCTGCTCCGGTGTCAGTACTTCAATCGTGGCGGCAGACCTGAGCATTTCTCTTGCACGCTCCGCCATCTCGTGCTGACCAAAATGCTTGTGCAGGGTGACATTGCCGCCGGTAAAATGATGAGAAGCAATATGATCCCGTTGCTTGCCCATCGGTGCGGATTTTCCCGGGTTGGTTGTCACTCCTGGTCCTGGGGTCATATGACAGTCCTGGCACTGAACTCCCTGCTCGTTGTAGGCGCTCTCGCTCCATTCGTCGTAGGTCCGCTCAATCGGTGTGCTGTTAAACGGGTGAGAAACATTATGGCAAACCGCGCAAAATTCTGATTTCGTCAGCAGTTCCGAGTAATTAGATTGATGATAAGGCGAAGCAGCATCGCGGTGGGGGCCATACTTGACGCGCTTACCGTTTTCACTGGGGGTTAATACATAGGCACCGTTATCGTTGCCGCTGACGGCCGAAATATTATGGCAGACTTCGCAGCTGACCCCTGGCGGTGTAAACGACTTGGTTAAGTCCGCGGTGGTGATGTTATGTGCGGTCATGCCGATAGGGCTATGACAGCCGATACAAAAATTATCCACCTTGGCGTCAGTCGCCGCGCTTGCCCGCTGCAATAAGGCCTGGTAAATGGGGTCAACCCAAGCCTGGGCCATCGCGGAACCCTGCCATTGTTGATAAATTTGCTGATGGCAACCACGACAGGTTTCAGCAGAGTCAAACATCTCCGGGGTCAGAGCCCGCCCTTGCGTCGATGCCCGCGACGGATAAAATGGCATCGCGTTTGGTGTCTGCTCAATCACGCTGCGTTCGGGTTGCACCCACTTATCATTGTCTGCCATCGTTGAGACACTAACCCCGGCCAAGATAACAGTGAGTAACAACAGCAGCAAAGATCTGACATCCGCCCAGCGTCCAATAAATGTCCGCCAGATAATCCGACGATGATTGTTGTCAGCCATGTGCAACCTCAACTATTCCGTTATAAAGAGCAATAAATTCATGTTGTTTGGCATTTACCGGGTACCAACCAAACTTTACCGATATTTTTACCTGTAAACGTTATGCATCAACTGCGCCATAAATGAATTAATCCAATTTTTCAGTTAGATATGAAAAGCAGTAGTAAGCGATTTCCTTCGAGCGTAAAACAAGCTGACAGTAGCGGGTATTTCTCTTGGGTCCGTGCGTTAAGGTAGAGCAGGAATATACAAACAATAACATCGACCGGAGGCTCAGCCTGACAAAGCCCTAAGCCTCACAGAGCCCTAAATACAGCACCAGTATACGGCCGCGGTAAGTTATCAGAATAAGAAAACTGCCACATAAAGATTATCCTTTTGGCGGGCAGTTTCAGCCAGATCACTGTCAGCCTATTTTACACAGACAAGATTTGGCTCTGGCTCTAATTTTATAGCTGACTGAAAATACAGACTATTATGATGATGGCGCGATTTATGCAATACATAAGGTTTTCAAAGTGAAAGTGTGGCTAAGCCAGGTTGGAGCAAAGAAATGCGCAGTACGATGATATCGCTGATGTGGGAATAGTATTCGCGGTGGATCTGGACTAGGGAGTGGACAACCTAAGGTCAACTAAGGAGTGAAATTATGGATTTAACCAGCACGTTTAAGGGGATAATAGCCCGAATATTGCCCCTGCTTAAGGCGTATCAGGATGGGGGTGGTCGTAAACAAGACAGACAGGAGTTGAAGTCGGGGACACACTTTCGACGAAACCGTAAAAGCCATGTCATTCCTCTGGCAATGCTTTGTTGTCTGCTGGGCATGAGTCCGGGCCAGGCTCTGGCCGAAGAGGAGATCGTGGTTCAGTCTGTTGGCAACAGTCCGGTTGATGACGCCAATCCGGCGCTCACGGCGGGGCTGGAAGGTGGTTCCAGAGGAGCGCTATGCGATGTGCCGACCGACGCTGCCCCTAGTCCGCTGTTTGGCGCCCAATCCTTCAGCCAGCAGATGCTGCGCTTTGAGGAATTTGGCACCAGAAAGCTCGAAGGACCATGTCCCGCTGGCGGTTGTCCGTTGACGCTGCCACCGCCACCAGACCCCTATAGTGCGGTGGACAGCGTGGCACTGGACAATTTTTTAAATCAGCGCATTCATCCTTACCCCACCGAGCAGCGCAACAATAACGTCCTCAACCCTTGGCAGACGGCCATTGAGAGCATGCACACCGGGCCACTGCTACCTCTGACTCCAGGAGCGCCGACCAGCTACGCCGATGGCAGACCACCTGGACCGCAATACGGTCACCAGCGGTGGCAAGAATTCTTCCCACAGGTATATTTTAAGTCGGCGGTGTCCGGCGCACGTGATGGCCGCGGAGGTCGCGACCAGTATCAGAAGCACCAATACAGCTTTGGGGAGTTCGGCAAGGGGCCAGACGGAGAATCTGGCACTGCTGACGACGGACTCTACCATAATACCGTGGGAGTACCGGGGTTTGAGGGCACCTCCGCCGGAATCCCTATCAGGTTTCATCCCAATATGCCGGTGCAGGATCCCCAGTCGCTCTGGACCTTCGACGGGACCCTGCCACCGAAGCTGCTGATGGCGCGCTACGGTGAACCGATTTTGTTTCGCAATCGCGACGCGCTGCCGATCAAATTTGAGGCCAACCGCGGCTTTGGCAATCACTTTATTACCACCCACGAACACAATGGTCACACCCCGGCCGAGAGTGATGGTTACGCCAATGCCTTCTTTCTTCCGGGCCAGTTTTATGATTACCACTGGCCAATGATTTTAGCCGGACACGACTCGATTAACACCGATGCCACCGATAAGCGGGCTTCGAGCCCCTGTATTCCCGGCGAAAGCATGGTGATCAGCAAACCCGGCGCGACCCCGCCAACCTCTTATAGCAAGACAACTGTGATCTGTCCGGCCGAGGGGCGCATTAACATTCCCGGAGACTGGCGCGAGACCATGAGTACCCACTGGTTTCACGATCATATGCTCGACTATACCGCCCAAAATGTCTATAAGGGCAATGCGGCGATGATGAACTACTATAGCGCGCTTGATCGCGGCAACGAGTGTGTGGAAGACGGCGTCAACCTGAGGTTCCCCAGCGGCTGTGCCATGGGCCCGCACAGCTGGGGTAACCGTGACTATGATGTCAACCTGGAAATCGCCGGTAAGGCCTGGGGCCAGGACACCGCCGCCTATACGGGAACGACTGTGGCTGATACCCGCGGCCAGCTCTGGTTCGCCACCTTCGAGGATGACGGCTTCCTTGGCGACCGAATGACAGTTAACTGGCTCTTCGATCCCTACTTACAGGTCCGTGCGCGCAGTTACCGCTTCCGCCTCCTTAATGCCCATGTGTCGCGCTTTTTGCGTATAGCCCTGGTGGTACAGCGAGCCGATGGCAACGGTGAGTTTCCCGGTGCGACGGCGAATGTTTCCTACGACCGGGTGCCGTTTCATATGATCGCCAACGACGGCAATATCATGGAGCATGCGATACCGTTTGATGGCAGCCTAGATCTCGATGCCGACGGTGAAACGCTGGATCACTTTGGCATTCTGCCGACCCAGTCGATCGCCGAGCGCTATGACATTATCGTCGACTTCAGCCTGTTTTCCCCGGATGCCCCTGGCAATATCAGCCGATTTGGCGCAGAGCCCAAGCTCTACTTGGTCAACCTGCTGGAACATGAAGATGGCAAGCGGCCTGAGCAAATGGTGTCTCTGGCCGATGTTCTGTCTGGTAATTATGACGATTGTGACACCATTGTCGGTAAGTTTCTGGAGCTGCGGGTCAAACCATACAGTGGCACCGATCTGAGCATGAACCCTGCCGACTATGTGCCGGGTAAAAAGAAGATGATCCCACTGCCCGAAATCACTGAACAGGAACTCGCAGATGCTCATCACCGGACCTTTGTCTTCGGCAGAGATGCCGCCACCGATACCGAACCGGTGACCATCACCCAGGCCAGCTTCACCGACAGCCCGGCACCTAATCTGCCCGGCAATGACTACCCGTTTGAGGTTAATGGCGAAGCGGTCAACATTACCGAGTTTGAGCAACTGCCCGAACAGGCCAACAAACCCTGGGGCATTGAGACCGATGGCAGTGACATTGCGTTGCCGATGGATCCGCACCGGGTCTCGGCGGCACCTAAGCTGGGCGATTTTGAGATCTGGCATCTGGAGAACGGCGGTGGCGGCATGAGCCATAATGTCCACATTCATTTTGAGGAGGGGCGGATCCTGACTCGTGACGGTGTGGCGCCCCCCGAATGGGATAAGTGGGCCCGCAAGGATGTTTACCGCGTCGGTCCGATGGACGACAGCGGCGATGAGGTCACTGTGGCCGTACGTTTCCGGGAGTTTGCCGGCACCTTCATGGAGCATTGCCACAATACCCAGCACGAAGACCACTCGATGTTGATGCGCTGGGACATCGAGAACCCGGGCCAGCTTAAAGCCTTCCTGACGCCGGAGCCGCAGTGGAATGGCGTTACCTATACCGAGAGCTTCGAGTTGCCGACCGCCAGTGCAGTGCGGGCGTCGCAGGTCGGCGATGTCACTGCGGCAGAGGAGTTCCTTCAGAATAACGATGCAAGCGATTTACTCTGTCCGCCGGGCGCTACAACGGCTTGCCCAGGGGCCCCGGATGTGATCGTACCGGAACCGACGATTACCGGCACGGTCAATGATCTCGGACGCATCCGGATTACAGGCAACGTGGGGGCTGGCAATGAGGCCACGGCACCCGGCCTACAGTGTGTTACGGATCCCGAAGGTGAGTTCCGCTGCCGAGGCAGAGATCTGACTCCTGGCGATATAATCACTGTAACAACCTCGGTGCCAGCGCCAGAGCCAGAACCAGAGCCGGAGCCAGTAGCGTTCACCGGTACGGTAGATCAGCGCGGACACGTTGAAATCGCCGGCAACGTGGGAGCAGGCAATCAGGCTATCGCGCCAGAACTACGCTGTATTACCGAAACCAACGGCGACTTCCTCTGCCGCGGCAGGGGGTTGACCCCGGGGGACGTGATCACCGTAACCGGGGACTAAAAGCTGTGCTTGGATGAGTCAGAGGCTCGTTTTAACTACGTTCAGGCAGGATCACGCCATGCAGTGATCCTGCGATCCATTTCCAATGATCACTACAAGTTTACAAGGAGTCTGCATCATGCACAATTATATCGTAGTCAACAGGGTGGTGGTTGCCGCCCTTTTTCTGCTAAGCGCCATGAGCTTCACCATCAGGCCGGTAGCGGCCGGAGGCGCCAACTACTTTCCTAACATCCCCCTTATCACCCATGAAGGCAAAAAGGTTAATTTATACGATGATCTGATCAAGGATAAAGTGGTCGTTATCAACTTTATTTATACCAGTTGTCCAAACAGCTGCCCGCTGGAAACCGCTCGTTTACGCGCGGTACAAGAGTTGCTCGGAGACCGCGTTGGCCGGGATATCTTTATGTATTCGATCACCATAGATCCCGAGGTGGATACCGTGCAGGTGCTCAGCCACTATGCCGAAAAATTTAACATTGGGCCTGGTTGGGTCTTTCTTACCGGCAAGGAAGATGACATTATTTTGCTGCGCAAAAAACTGGGCTTATATATGGATGAAATCCAGAGTGATGATAATATGGACCATAATCTCACCATGATCGTTGGCAACGAGACTACTGGCAAGTGGATCAAGCGCTCACCGTTTGATAACCCAAAAGGGCTGGCGAACCTTATAGGTTATGATCTGTTCGACGGCGTGATACCACGCAAGGGTGCCAAGAGTTATGCGAGTGTCCCCGAAGTGTCCAAGCTATCACGCGGACAGTATCTTTATCGCACCCGCTGCACCGCTTGTCATACCCTGGGGCAGGGGGACGGGCTCGGGCCGGATTTGTTGGGAGTCGTAGCCAAACGGGACAGTAAATGGCTTACCCGCTGGCTGAAAGTTCCGGATAAAATGCTGGCAGAGAAGGATCCTATTGCAATGCAGCTGTTTGCCCAATACCAGGAACTGGCCATGCCCAATCTTCAGCTCAGCGATATCGATGTGGCTGCGCTGATCGATTACATGGCCACCGAAAGCCGCCGTATCGCCATGGCGAATGTCGAGGCTCCTGCCAAGGACGAGCAGGCCAACCACAAACACCACTAAAGTCCCGCCCGGGCGTTGCGTGAGTCGGCCGGGCCGACAGGCTTTCGTCACGAACGAGTAGGGTCTGTTGATCTTGGCGGTACAAATTTTATTCAAAAATGCACCGCAAAGGTCAACAGACCCTAGAAAAATTCGTAAATCTTTGCCAGCTTGTTATACCGACTCCATTGCTGATGTCTCAGTTAACGGTTGCTATCTATTCAATCCAAACCAGTCACTCTGACCACTAGTTGTTGTGACAGAACAACCACGAATGATCCTTTCATCAGTCTGCTGTCAATTCGTCTTCTGACAATAGGATGGGCAGCAAATTTTGTTGTCAGATAATTTTACACTCTGTGATTTTAAAAAAAAATATACCGCCTAAATTTACCCTAAGTTGTTAATAAATAAATATATTTCCATGTTGGCACAGGAACTGCAAGTTTAATGTCGGTTAATACATAGTTAGATCAGGGTCAGTGTAAAGTGAGGTCTTGGTCAATGTGAAGTTAAGTTTTGGTTAATGGGTAGTATGCCAAATAAGATTTATTTTCTTCACATGCTAAAAATTATTAGCATCTGATCTTGTGAACCATTGATGCTGCCATTGTGGTAGCGAATGAATTAAATATATTTTGGAGAACTGTTATGAAACATAAAATTTTAGCATACGGCCTGGCGATGGCCATGTTCCTGATTGGGGCAGCGCCGGCATCGGCGGGAATGATCGTTACCTTTAATGGCGACCCATTAGCGGATATTGATATGGAAGGCGGCAATGCAGTGACGCTTACCATAAGCGATATGGGGGAGATCCTGGATCTCAATATCGCCATGATGATCAATAACCCTTACTTTCCTGAGGATGCGTCGATTACTGATATGACTATTACCCTGTCCCATAATGGCACTGATGTAGTCTTGTTTAACAGCACCGGAAACCTTCAATTTGGCTGGATGGATATATTATTCGACAGTGAAGCGGCAGAAGAAGTCGACGAATCAGATCCTTTGAGCTGGTTTGGAGTCAAGCAGCCTCATGGCGACCTTTCGGACTTCTACGGCATGGATATTAGCGGAGACTGGGTACTGAGCTTCATGGACAACCACTTCGAAGACGATGGCGACATGCTGTACGAATGGAGCCTGATCGCCCACTTAGAAGGTGATCACGGTGGCGGCGGCTGTGATTATGACTGTTGTGATAATGACTGTGGCGGCGGTGGTGGTGGTGGCAATAACCAGATCCCTGTACCCTCAACCGTATTGCTATTTGGTCTGGGCATGACAGCACTTGGCCTGAGACGCCAAAACCGGTCGGTAGCAGCATGATAACAAGCTGGCAACCCGCCACTCTAAACGAGCTTAAAGTTAACAGGAGTCGATCATGAATTACGTACTATTGAAATTCACATTGTTTTTCGCTATTGCCGTTATAACCACTAATGCCATAGCTAATGAAGAACGAGACCAGTTCGACCAACTTGAACAAGGTATGACGAAGGCGGGTATCGCTTTCGATGAATATCAAGCTTGTTTAGAGAAAGCGCTAACTGCTAAGTCAGGCGACGTTTGCCGGGTTAGGCAATCGGACGCACACTTAGCGTTAAGCGAATTAAGAAATAAGGTAGACCAGGTACGCAATGCGGTTGATTCCAGCATTGATGTCTGCGTGTTGATAAACGATTAACATGGATTATGTTAATCGTTTATCTGTCGCTTGCTAATTTAAAGCAAATTTTTTAAATATAGAGTTTGCTTTTAGTTGGTTTGAACCTGGTCAATATCACCTTCTATTTTGGTCAGTAACAGTTTGATTATGGGCCGTGTAACACTCCTCACATAATCAGGCTGCAGAGCTCATAGAGCCCTTAAATTAAACAGGTAGGTATATGAACAGAGTACGACCCGAGTTTTTGTGTCTATCTCTGTTTTTAGTATGTCATGTGGTTCGGTTAATACTCTTTAGTGAGTCGCAGAGTAGCGAACTATAGCGTAGCAAGCGGTCGGCAGCGATAATTTCGGCCGCTACGCCATGCTCTGAAACACCGGAAATTATGACAAAACAACGTTATAAGGTTAATATTCAATGAAACCATTAAAACCAAACCCGTCGGCTTTGGGCCGACACACCGGCCCTAAGCGGTCACTCCTGGCTATTGCCATCACGCTCGGCCTCGCCGGCGGGCCAATTCTTTGGTCCGAAACTGCAGAAGCAGCCTCAGACCTGGCATTCAACACAGAAGATCTGGATTTCATCCTTAAGCAGATTAAATACGCCGAGCGGCACGCCGCCGGTGAAAATTTGCTTGATATTCTTCCTAACGCGAGCATCCCCTGGGGTCTGCGTACGGTGGACGGTTCATTTAACAACCTGATCCCGGGAAATGAAGCTTTCGGTCAGGCCGACCAGGAGTTTCCGGCAGAGGTTGTTCGGGTCTATCCGGACGCTCAGGACCTGACTATGGTACTTGCACCTGCTACCGGTGAGGTAGCTGGAGATGCGACTACTTATAGTTCGGGCAACGGTAAGACGGTGCAGGACTCGACCCCACGCATGATCAGCCATCTGACCACCAACATGTCGGTCGACAACCCGGCAGCGCTCTCCGCTGCAGCCGGAAATGAGGGGTCGCTGATTTTGGACCCGGACATCACCGGTGTTAGTCAACTTTACATTCCAAACGTGGCAGTGGACGAGGGCCTCTCGGCGCCGTTTAATGCCTTCATGACTTTTTTCGGCCAGTTCTTCGACCACGGTCTCGACCTGGTGAACAAGGGTGGCAACGGCCTGGTCTTCATGCCGCTGCAGCCAGATGATCCCTTGTTCGTGCCGGGAGGCAATAGTAACTTTATGTTGATGACCCGGGCGAGCCGCGATGCAGGGCCTGACGGGGTTATTGGCACCGCGGATGATGTCTCGGATCCGATCAATGCTACCACCCCGCATGTCGACCAACAGCAGACCTACGCTTCGCATTCCTCGTCGCAGATACTGCTGCGCCACTACGAGGTCAGGGGCGGCATTCTGCAGAATACCGGATATCTACTTAATGGTTTTGGTAATGACCGCACGCTAGATAACGCCGATGACGGCGGCATGGGAACCTGGGACACCGTCCAGGCTCAGGCGCTGGAGAAATTCGGGATCATACTCGATGACACCGACGGCAACAATGTGCCGATGTTCGCAGCCGATCAATACGGTAACTTCATTCCCGGACCACTACGAGGCTTGCCTCAGTTGGTGATGACGAATAATACCCTGGTTGAAGGTGATGTGGCCAACCCGGTCGACGCCTCTGGCGCGATCCGTGTTAACCAAAGCTTCTTCCTCGATGTCGCCCATTCGGCCAACCCGAACGGCAAGGTACCAGACGCTGATAACGTGATCAACGCTCGCACCGATACGCTCAGCGGCCAGACCACCCGCGGCATCCGCGCAGATGGGGCCGAGCCAAACTCCTATGACGATGAGTTACTTGGCATGCACTTTACCTGTGGCGATGGCCGCTGTAACGAAAACATCGCGCTCAGCACCATCCACACCATCTTCCATTCCGAGCACAACCGGCTCGTCGACATCACCAAGCGGGTGTTGCTCGATGCTGGTGATCTGGCGGCCCTAAACGAGTGGCTTGATACTCCGTTGGCGGCGTTGCCTGCCTGGGCTGGTTTGCCGTTCTTGGTTTCCGACGCCTCGATGGCGCAGCAGGAGCAGACCAGAACTGCCATTGATGCATTAAACCTCGACTGGAACGGCGAGCGGGTATTTCAGGCCGCTAGGTTTGGTACCGAGATGCAATACAATCGCGTCGTGTTCGATGAGTTTGGGCCAACGTTGGCTGGACTCAAAGACGCGTTCGAGGGCTTCCATACTAATGTCGATCCTTCGATTGGACTCGAGTTCTCGCAATCTGTCTATCGCTTCGGCCACTCGATGCTGACCGAGACGGTGGACCGCTATGATGCCGACTTCAATCCGATAGTCGAGACAGTTTCCGGTGACGGTACGCAACTGGGCTTGTTTGAGGCCTTCCTCAACCCGCTGGCACTCTATAATGCTGATGCTGACGGCAACGCTACGCTCTCTCCGGAAGAGGCTACCGGTGCCGTTGTCCGTGGTGTCACCCGGACCGTCGCTAATGAGATCGATGAGTTCGTGACCGGGGCATTGCAGAATAACCTGGTCGGGTTGCCGCTCGATCTTGGTGCCATTAATATTGCGCGCGGCCGTGACGTTGGTAACCCCACACTGAACGATGCCCGCCGCACATTCTTTGAAGCAACCCTGGATCTTAGGTTAATGCCCTACGCCCACTGGATGGACTACGCCGACAATCTGCGCCATGAAGAGTCGTTGACTAACTTTATCGCGGCCTACGGTACCCATCCGTTGGTGGCGGCCGAAACGACCTACGCCGGAAGGCGTGCAGCGGCTTGTGCGATTGTTGGTGCGCTGACCGCGGATGCGGTGGCGTATTGTATGAGCACGGGCTTTATTACCGATCCAGTCGATTTGCCTGCATCGCCAGCCGACTCGGTGGACTTCCTGTTTAACCACAACGCCTGGGCCGGAGTCAACACCGGCCTCGATGACGTTGATTTTTGGAACGGCGGTCTGGCCGAAGAGCGGATGCCGTTTGGTGGCTCGCTCGGCTCGACCCATAACTTCGTGTTCGAGAATCAGTTGGAAAACCTGCAGAATGGCGACCGCTTCTACTATGTTGGGCGAACGGCTACCATCAACCTGTTTAGCGAACTCGAGTCGAACTCGTTTACCGCTCTGGTGATGCGCAACACCGATCTCGGTGAAGTGGGCGGCGGTGCGATGTCGCTGAACATTTTCTCGGTGCCAAATCACATCCTCGAAGTCGATCAAACCCAGCAGTTTGACGCCGGGCTGTCAGCTGCTGCAACCGATGCCGCTGCCGCACTTGCGCAGGCTGAGGCAGATCTGGCCGCTGCGATAGCGGCGGGCGGTGGTCCAGTAGACCCTGCGTTCCAACAAGCCGTTGACGATGCCGTTGCTGCACTTGCAGCCGCTCAGGCGGCCGCCAGTGCGGCTCAGGCAGACGCCGATGCCGCTCAGGCTGCGGTTGATGCGGCCATGTCAACTGCCGCGCTAAGCCAAGCCGCTGCTGATGCCGCTCAGGCCGCAGCCGATACCGCTCAGGCTGCAGCCGATGCTGCTCAGGCCTTGGCCAACCAGACGGGATCGGTTGAGCTCGCCAGTGTCATAGTCGGGGCCGACGGCAGAGTTAATGTCGAGGTTACGACAAGTGCTGGCAGCGTGGCTGAAAGCAGCGACGCAGGCGTACTCTGTCAGGATCGGGGCGGAGACGTGTTCCGCTGCCGCGGCAGAGGCATTGCCGTAGGAAGCACAGTTATAATCAGCGATCCAAATGGAATGGTGACAGACCCCGCCCTCCAAGCTGCTGCTGATGCTGCACAAGCAACTGCGGATGGCTTACAGGCCGATGCAAATGCCGCTCTTGCGATCGCTCAAGCCGATGCTCAGGCTGTGACCGATGCGGCCGATGCGCTAACGCTAGCCCTAGCTGCCTTTACCGCGGCTCAGGCCAACGTGGCGACTGCCGAGGCCAACCTAACGGCGGCCGAGGACGCGCTTGCAGCCGCTATATTGAATGCGAACGCCAATAGCCAAGCTGTGATAGATGCGACGGCTGCAGTAGCTGCTGCACAAGCCGCTCTCGATGCGGCTCTGATTGCTGCGGCTGGCGATCCGACCGGCGATTCGGAGCTAATCCCGCTGGTCATTCGTGATCCAGCCATGTCGACGACCAACATTATCGTGCCAGATCCAGCTTGTTTCGTTCAATACACTGGTGGCGATCACGTAACCATCGGCGGTACTGACTGCGACGACACCCTGATCGGTGGCATTGGTGATGATACGCTCTGGGGCTTGGCCGGTAACGACCGACTCGAGGGCGGCGACGGTGCCGATTTGATCGAGGGCGGACCTGGTGATGACATTATCACCGATCTATCCGGTCCGGATGTGATCGAAGGCGGCGCCGGTAACGACGTCATCGCAAGTGGTAATGAGGAAGATGTAATATTCGGTGACTCCGGCAAGGACTTCATCGTCAACTCGAGCGAGTTAGGCGAGATCTTCGCCGGCCAAGGCGACGATTTCATCTTTGACGGAAATCATCTTGGCCACATCAGGGGCGGAGCCGGTAACGACTGGATGGAAAATCTGGGCGGCGGTGAAGACCTGTGGCAGGGTGATAATGGCGCGGCACCTGAGGCCGGTGAACCACCACTCAAAGGTCACGATGTTATGATCGCCCATGGCGGCAACAATGACATGGACATGGAAAATGGTGATGACATCATGGTTGACGGCCCGGGCATCGAACGGATGGAAGGCCAGCTTGGTTTCGACTGGGCGAGCTTCCAAAACGACAGCTTCGGCGTCAAGGCCGATCTCGAGCTGACCATCTTCATTCGTCCGATTTTACCGCCGTCTAATGACTCGGTGCAAAACCGCTACGACGGAGTTGAGGGCATGAGTGGTTCACCGCACGGTGATATCCTCACCGGTACCGACCTACCTCTTGACAGAGGCAATGTGCTGGTTAACTTCGACCTGATTGACGGCTTAAGCGATCTGGTACCGCTAACAGAGCGAGGACCTCTGCCGCGCGATCCAGTAACGAGGGAGGCGCAGTTCGGCTGGGCCGGTGGCGAGATCATTCTCGGCGGCGCTGGCAGTGACATGATCATTCCTATGGGTGCCGACGACATTGTCGATGGCGACTCTGCGCTGCATGTTGACCTCCAAGTGGGCGCTCAGCACTTCAGCGGAATGCAGGAGCTGTTTGGTGACGTGTTATCCGGAGCCATTAATCCGGGCGATATCTCGATCAGTCGGGTGATCAGCGATCAATCTGCTGGTGGTGATACGGACAGTGTCGTTTATTCGGGCAACCGGATTAACTACCTGATCGGAGCCCCCACACCGGAAGGCTTTATCCGAGTGACGGATCAACGTATTCTCGCGCTCGATCCTCTGCCAGGCGATGACGGCTCAGATTTGCTGAAAAACATCGAACGACTGGTGTTTGCCGATCAGACTGTGGTCTTATCTGCGGGCGAAGCTGGCTCTGCCGGCAATAACAACGCCTTGGCGACGGGAGCGCCGACGATTTCGGGCAATCCAATACTGGGAGCAGTATTAACCGCTTCAACCGCCGGTATCAACGATGCTGACAACACTAGTACTGGCGGGGCAGTAGATGCAGCCGCAGTCGAGTGGAGCTGGGAAGTCGAGCTAGACCCGGGCACTGGCGCGTTCGCGCCTATCGTGCGGATAGAAGGCGGCGACCCGTTCGAAGTTCACGGCGATACCTTCACGGTAACCGCCGAAGAATCTGGACTGCGCATTAGGGCTGTAGCTGTCTTCATGGATGAGGCGGGTGCGTTCGAAATATCTCGTTCACTACCGGTGTTGGTGAACTAGTGCACGATGTGCCGGCTCCTTAGGGAGCGGATACCTTGGGGGCCTGTTATTACAAGGGCCCCTTAATACCGATTGGTATAACCAGATGCTGGTGAAGACCACCAGCCATGATTATAAGGCAAATAATAAAGCGGCAGACGATCCATCGTCTGGCCGCTTTTTTTGTTCAAGAGCTATTGCCTTATACCAACTTGGTATTAAACCGGGTAAGCTGCTTTTAAGCCGTCGTATACGTTCTGTTGGAAGTTAACTGATGAGGTATCAAGTGAGGAAACCAGATCGGCCAATACTTCGTTATCTTCCTTACCGTTCCAAATCTTGATGTAAGTGCCTTCTTTGTAACCAAAATCCTGACGGAAGAAATTTAAGGTGTTTTTACCCACATATTGGCGGAACAATTCATCCAAATCCATGTTCATCAGTGCCATACAAGCAGTAAACGCTTTACCGTCAAATGCTTTATCACTCACCGCGGCTGCCGCTAAATCTTCTAATGCCAGTTTAAAGTCAGTATGTTCGACGCTTTGCTGTAATTCATTGGCCAATTGCTCGGCAATCACTTGCGTATTTGGCTCCGCCATTAACCGTAAACTTAAACCAAAGTGGAAAATATCAACCAGTTCCAGTTGCACTTGTGGTACATCACACTCTTGATGTTTCCACCACTTCCAGCCGTGATGGTCGAGCATTTCGGCACACTCGACCCAGATGGCTCGATACCACTCAAAGTTGTTTTCTCGCCAAGTGTCACTCACCCGTGAGTTCATCGCATTTTGCATGCTTAACATTTGTTGAATTTGCTTAATCGCGGTTGATAAATCTGACATGAGTAGCCTTTTAAACTTTAAAATTATAATAAATATATAGCCGTTACCATTCAAAGCGCTGAAATCGGAATCTTGAATGGTGACCGGTTTAGATGTGATTATTTTGCCAGAAAAGCGTGAGCAAAACTAGTTTCATTGATTAAATTTACGACTTAGCTTTGTTCTCGGCGCATTTGTTTAAACAAAGACAACTCCCAGGGGCGCATCGCCGTTAACACCCCGATATGCTGGCGCTTCGATAATGGCAATTGCCCATCCTGATGATTCAATTCAGCACATTCCTGAGTTAAATGTTTGAGTTTTTTGATAATGCTGGCGATTGAATTTTGACTGTAACTGCCACGAATATAAAAACGAAAAGAATCGTCACTGGCAAAATCCGACATCAAAAATTTAGCCATTACATCCTGACTGATAAAGCGCTCTAAAGGACCCCGGTGTTGCCATTTAAAGTCTTGCGAAATTAATAATTTATACTGGTTATTCGGCAAGAGTTGGATCATTTTTAACTTGTCGAGACGAGCAAGCAGGCGGATGGCGGCAAATTGATCAATTTGGTAATGAGTGATGATTTCCTCAAAACTCCAGCCATCACGAACACAGGCGGCAACCAGCAGTAACTTAGGATCATTCACCAGCTCTTGCTCTTGTTCTATGGTCAATTGCGATATTTTTTCTTGCTGACGTTCAATTAATAAAAACAGGTCGGTTAACGATAAATCCATCAACTGACAAATGCTTTCAAGTCGCTGCAAGCTAAAGCTTTCGTTCGAAAAAATTCGTTTTATGTTGGCTTCACTCATACTGAGCTGCTCGGCAACATCGGCATAAGTCAGTTGCTGTTGTTTCAATAATGTTTTCAACACATCGCTAATTTGTTTTATTTGGCTCATAGCAAAACTCTATTATTGTGTTATTTAATAGCGGAAGTATTAAATAACTATACTTGTGGTGGCTGAATTCAATACGTTCACATTTAAGGTATACATAAATGCTTTTTCTGTCCATAGTTAATTTGCGTTCAACGAGAGCGCTTATAAATGATTCACTTTGAGAAAGGAAGAGATGATGAAAACAATCAATAAAATCGCCTTAGTTATTTTAACGATGACATCGAGCAGTGTGTTTGCTGCAGGAGGTGCTTCTGAGCATTCGGCGCAATCGGTAAAACATTCGGCCTTGGCAGCGTCAAACGGAGTTGTGGCCAGTGCCAAAACGGCAAGTGGCGTGATTGCCGTGCCATTAAAAATTGTTGGCGCAGTTGGTAATGTCAGTGGCGCAGCCGGTGATTCGTTAATGGAAAATGCGATCACCACGACACCGCTTGAGGTCAGTGATAAAACGGTAACTGCAGGTCCACCACCTAATGAGGCGCTGAAAAAGAAAGAGCCTGAAACGAATCCATTACAGGAGCTTTAATGATGAAAGCATTAATTAAAACGTTAATCCTGTCATTAGTGTTTGTTAATGCGTCAGTTTGGGCCGGCAGTGCCAGCCCAACTGACAACCAGCATGACACAGAGACATTAACTGGGTTTGCAAAAAATGTAGAGAAATATGCTGCCAGCCAGGGAGCTCAGGCGTTTATTATTGGGCGAGTAGGGCGGCCTGAGAAAGACTTGCCGAAAGGTGTCGCTTTCACTCATGCGGCTATCGCCATCTACTCAAGTATTGAATTGGAAAACGGTGAAACCATTAAAGGTTACGCCATCCATAACCTTTATCAAAAGCAAGAAAAAAAGCATCGAAGTAGCCTGGTAACCGACTATCCGATAGATTTCTTTTGGGGCGTAGATGCGCTAAAAGCCGGGATTATTATTCCGACCGTTGAGTTGCAAGCGAAACTTATAGACGCCATTGCTACCGGTAAGAATAAAGACGTTCATAATCCGAAATACTCGGTGCTGTCTAATCCCTTTGATGGCAGGTATCAAAATTGTACTGAGCATACGTTGGATGTGATTAATGCGGCGATATACGGTACCACTGAGCAGGCGCAATTAAAAGCCAATGCCAAGGCCTATTTTAAACCACAACGGATCCGAACTAACCCTGTGAAATTACTGTTAGGCAGCATTTTCCTGGACGATGTGAAGTTGAAAGATCATCAAGGCAAAGTCAAAACAGCAACCTTTACTTCCATCGGCAAGTATCTACAGAGCAATCAATTGTTGGCGAAAGCGGTTATTTTAGATGAGCAAGGTAACAGCAAAGATTTACTGTAATATTTTCAACGTTGGTTATTTCGCCTTAGTTAAAATTCTATCGAGATTGTTGGCGAACGCTTGTTTGTCGGCTTGGTTTAACGCTGGGGGGCCACCGGTTTGCACGCCACTGGCTCGCATGGTATCCATAAAGTCACGCATATTTAAGCGTGAACGTATGTTACTTGTGGTATACAGCTCGCCTCTGGGGTTGAGTGCGGTTGCCCCTTTTTCTATCACTTCAGCAGCCAATGGAATGTCTTGCGTTACCACTAAATCACCAGCAACGACACGTTTTACAATTTCATCATCGGCAACATCAAAGCCCGAGCTTACCTGAATAAATTTAATAAACCGTGATGGTGGAATGCGCAAAGCATGATTTGCCAATAGTGTGGTTGGTGTTTTTGTCCGGTCAGCGGCCTTAAATAAAATTTCTTTTATCGCTACCGGGCAGGCATCGGCATCAACCCAAATATTCATTATGACTTACCTTGCTCTACCCAGTAAGCACTACCGTTACATTCTTGAATTTGGTAGCACTCGGCATTTGCGCGTACATTACAGGAGTGTACCACTAAAGAGTTACCCCCCTGTAATTGGGTATTCACTTGCAGCTCTCTAATTAAATGACTTCTTGCCGAGGCGCTAAAATGAGCTGGGCGAGTGATACTTTCGCCATCCCCAGCAGTGTTGCGCAGACAAACTTCGGAATGAACACTGCTGATGAAATCGCCTTGATAATGACGAATTTCTTGCATCGTGTATTGTTCTACCAATGAAGAACTGATTTCAGCTCGAACAAATGGTCCCATATTAGAATCAAACCTGACATTGCTGCAGGAAAGTAGCGCAATACTCGTTACCATCAATAGTAAATACTTCATATCAATCCTTAATCTTATCTAGTGCGGTCATATTACTGTTATATGTGCTTTTTTTACCAGTGAAATTTTCGAATAACTGTTGGTGTGCCGTTTTTGAAAACGTGTCATCGCGCATGTCGTAGTCACTAATCCACTCTAACAGCATCGGTAAGTTATCGTCTTGTTGTTGCTTACTTTGATATTTATGCGGTTCAAATGCTCTGTTTTTGGCGTTGCTAATGCAATCTTCAACAGATAAGTTTAAATAGATCATTTCATTCGCTGTTGCGCTTAATAAAATAAGCAGATCAGCATAGCAGCCTTCGATCACCCAATTATCATTATTGCAGATAAAGGCGTTTATTTTTTGCCATGATTGTTCAATGGGAGCACGAGTGGGTGGTGTGCCGGGCAGCCAGGCAAGGATATCTAAATCTAAATGAGCGGCGCTATATTGCTGGCACAGCTGTTTTGCTAAGGTCGACTTGCCTGAGCCAGAATTGCCAAAAATCAGGGTTTTCCTCGTAGTGATCATTGGCATATTGCTTCTACCCGAGGCTGCTTTTCGCTGGAATATTCATGATAAATATCATCCAGAAATTTACAAAACTCGCTTTCGTCCATCTCGGCGGGGATCACCACATCATAAACCCGGGCACGCATGCCGCTTGCTGAATCGGTAAACAATTGCCATTCACCGTTGATACGATGAATCGACATTTTTTTGCCAAACACATTAAAACGATGCATAAACTTCCTTTATTTCTCGTTATTTATTTTTTGTCGTTTGCCAGTTTGCAAACCACCAGGTAAAAATGATCAACAAAGCATACTTGGGTAATGTTGTTGCGATAAATGCGCTTGGATCAGAGTTAACAACAGAGAATCCAAGATAGTAAGTGTGCAAGAGTAAAAATGGCAAAAGCAACAATGCATACGGCAAACGTTGTTTAGCGCCATTGAATAAATTTAATACCGCAGCAAAGACAAAAAGCGCCAATAACAGTGGTAATCCCATGGCGACTATATCTAAAACAACGAGAATAAGCAGAGGATAATCCTGGGCTAAATCGCTGATCTCCAACGGAATTGCTATTGCCGCACCATAACTAAGGATAGCAACCGACAGATAGACAAATAACAGCCCGAGTAGGGTACTAATGATATTAATTTTATTCAGCATGGTTCAGTCCTTGTCAATCTTCTTGTTCTTTTTCACTTTCACAATATCATATGGGCTTTTGTTGGGGATCTCAGAGTCTTTAAATGTAGTGCCCTGATTTTCGGCAAAGCCTTTGGTTAAATATACCAGCCAATATTCCACATGTGGTGTTTGCCATTCTCGCATAAAAGCAATGCCGATTTCATCTTGCTCTAAGTACAATTCGTTTTGTCATCAATAGGACGCTAAGCAATAAAATGTAATGGGGAAAAGTGATGACGTTCAAAGGAGACTCAAAAACTGAAAGAATGAATTTGTTATCAGCTTAACGCATTTTATCGCATAAAAAAACCAGAGTCGAAACTCTGGCTTTATAAGCATGGCTTGGCGATTTAACGTTTAGGCTTGCTGAATTTGGATCAGTTGTTCATCAAAAACAAAATCCAAGATCCCCATGGCTGCTTTTCTGCCTTCATCCACGGCAGTTACTACCAAGTCAGAACCGCGCACCATATCGCCACCGGCAAATATGTTTTGCTTGCTGGTTTGCATGGCAAAGCTTGAGCCCTCTGTCGCAATAACGCGACCACGAGAGTCGACTTCAACACCGGCATCTTTCATCCATTGAGGCGGGCTTGGTAGGAAGCCAAAGGCAATAATTACGGCATCAGCTTTCATCATGAACTCACTACCGGCAGCAAAGGTAACAGGACTTCTACGACCATTCTCATCTACTGGCCCAAGTTGAGTTTTTACAAACTTAACGCCACAAGCATTACCATTGTCATCTACGGCGACATCAAGAGGTTGAATGTTAAACTGAAAATCAACACCCTCTTCTTTGGCGTTTAACACTTCTTTGGGGGAACCCGGCATATTGCTTTCGTCACGACGATAAGCACAAGTCACCTCTGTTGCTCCTTGACGAATTGCGGTGCGAACACAATCCATCGCGGTATCACCACCGCCGAGGACAATGACTTTTTTGTTTTTAAAGCTGGTGTAGGGCTTTATGTTTTCCGTAAGCCCCATGGTGTGTTGGGTGTTAGCAATAAGGTAATCCAGTGCGCTATACACGCCAGGAGCATGCTCATTTTCAAAACCACCGGTCATATCGGTATATGTCCCTAACCCTAAAAATACCGCATCGTATTGCTCGCTGATCTCACTAAAGCTGATATCGCTACCCACATTGGTATTAAGTTTAAATTCAATGCCCATGCCTTCAAATATCTTACGACGACGTTTGATCACATCTTTTTCAAGCTTAAACGATGGAATACCAAAGGTCAGCAAGCCGCCAATTTCTGCTTGTTTATCATAAACCACGGCTTTGATGCCATTACGGGTAAGGACATCGGCACACGCTAAACCAGCAGGTCCGGCACCGATAACGGCTACGGTTTTACCTGTTGGAACAACTTTACTCAGGTCGGGGGTCCAACCTTGGGCAAAGGCGGTATCGGTAATGTATTTTTCAATATTACCAATCGTTACCGCGCCAAATTCATCGTTTAGGGTACAAGCGGATTCACACAATCTGTCTTGTGGACAAACCCGGCCGCACATTTCTGGCAATGAGTTGGTTTCATGACATAACTCTGCCGCTTCTAAAATTCTGCCTTCGGTAACCAATTCTAACCATTGTGGAATGTAGTTATGTACCGGACATTTCCATTCACAGTACGGGTTACCACAGTCTAAACAACGGTCGGCTTGACCTTCACTTTGTTCATTACTTAGTGGTTGGTAAATTTCAACGAAATTAGCCTTGCGCAAATCGATGGCTTTTTTCGGTGGATCAATTCGTTTTACATCAATAAATTGATAAACATTCTTACTCATAATTCTTACTAACCTTCTACTCTTAACTCAGCTGATGAACGGCTGCGATGGCCTAATAATGTTTTTACATCAGTAGCTGTCGGTTTGATCAATTTAAATTTCGGTGAAAATTCGTTGAAATTCTCAAGAATATATTCAGCTCTCAGGCTGCCGGTTTCTTCAAAATGGTGGTTGATAATGCCACGTAAATGTTCTTGATGAATCGCTAATTCAGTAAGCTCTATTATTTCAATAGACTCGCCATTTAAACGTACATCCAAATCATCATGCTCATCTAAGACATAAGCAAAACCACCCGTCATACCCGCACCAAAGTTCAGTCCGACAGCGCCTAAGAAGGTCACAATACCACCGGTCATGTATTCACAAGCGTGATCGCCAGCACCTTCAACCACGGCACTACAACCTGAGTTACGTACGGCAAAACGTTCACCTGCACAACCTGCGGCATATAAGTGGCCACCGGTTGCACCATACAAACAGGTATTACCCATAATTGGCGTTAGATGACTTTGATAAGTGACACCTTTTGGCGGCATGATAGTGATTGTACCACCAGCCATACCTTTACCGACGTAATCGTTGGCATCGCCAGTAAGGGTGATATTCAAGCCACCGGCATTCCAGCAAGCAAATGATTGACCAACCGTACCGGTTAAATGCAGATGAATAGGGTTTGAACTCATCCCCTGGTTACCGTGATGACGAGCAATTTCTCCAGAGATCAACGCGCCAACTGAACGGTCAGTATTCTGCGCTGAAAAATGGTAGTCGCCACCCGTTTTCTCTAATATCGCATCTTGTACTTGCGCTAAAATATTGTGGTTAAGCTCAGCTTTATCAAACGGTTCGTTTGCTTCAGTTTGATGTAAAGCACTGCCTTCTGGTGCCACCACATCGGCGATAATGCCGGATAAATCGAGTTTTTGCTGCTTCGCGGTGATACCCTCTAGTTCTACCAACAAATCGTTACGACCAATTAACGTGGTTAACGATTCAACCCCTAATTGCGCCAGAATTTCACGAACTTCCTGGGCGACAAAACGGAAGTAATTCATTACCTGCTCAGGCAAGCCTTTAAAGTATTCGTCGCGCAACAATTGATCTTGGGTGGCAACACCGGTGGCACAGTTATTGAGATGACAAATTCGTAAGAATTTACAGCCCAACGCCACCATAGGCACTGTACCAAAACCAAAACTTTCGGCACCTAAAATTGCCGCTTTGACAATATCAACACCAGTTTTCAGACCGCCATCGACTTGTAAACGTACTTTATGACGTAAACCATTGGCGACTAATGATTGATGTGCTTCTGCTAAGCCGAGCTCCCATGGACAACCCGCGTATTTAACCGAAGTTAACGGGCTGGCACCGGTACCACCGTCATAACCTGAGATGGTAATGAAATCGGCATACGCTTTGGCAACCCCTGAGGCGATAGTGCCAACACCTGGACCTGAAACTAATTTAACCGAGACGATACAGGTTGGGTTCACTTGTTTTAAATCGAAAATTAGCTGAGCCAAATCTTCAATGGAGTAAATATCGTGATGTGGTGGTGGTGAAATCAGCGTCACACCAGGCACCGAGAAACGCAGTTTGGCGATCAGTGGTGTTACTTTATCGCCTGGTAATTGACCACCTTCACCAGGTTTTGCCCCTTGTGCAACTTTAATCTGCAGCACATCGGCATTGACCAGGTAATGTGGAGTTACACCAAAACGGCCAGAAGCCACTTGTTTAATACGTGAGTTACGCACCGTACCAAAACGGCTGGCATCTTCACCACCTTCCCCCGAGTTTGATGAGCCACCTAAACGGTTCATTGCAATGGCTAACGCTTCATGAGCTTCAGGGCTTAAGGCACCAATGCTCATCGCCGCGCTGTCAAAACGTTTAAACATTTCAGTATCGGCTTCCACCTTATCAATACTGATTGACTCGGTATCATCTTTTAAGGCAATTAAATCACGCAATGTCGCTGGCGGGCGAGTGTTTACATGGTCGGCAAATACTTTGTAATCGTCATAGTTACCAGTTTTTACCGAATTTTGTAAGCTGGCGACAACATCCGGGTTAAAGCAGTGATATTCTTCACCGTGGACGTATTTCAACTGGCCACCATGAGTGATTTTCTGATGGGGTAACCAGGCTCTACGTGCCAAGTTAACGTTGTCTTGTTCAATATCACTAAAGTCACTACCTTCGATACGACTCGGAATACCCGGGAAACAAAGCTCCATAATGGTTGAAGATAGACCAACCACTTCAAACAAACCGGCACAACGATAACTGGCAATGGTGGAAATGCCCATTTTCGATAAGATTTTTAATAAACCTTTATTAATCGCATTGCGGTAATTCTCTACCGCATCACGAGGTGATATTTGCAATTGGCCTTGTTCAACCAGCTGTTCTATGGTTTCGTATGCCATAAATGGATATACAGCGGTTGCCCCTAAACCAAGCAATACGGCAAAATGATGGGGATCACGGGCCGAAGCAGTTTCTACCACAATGTTTGAATCACAACGCAGGTTTTCATTCACCAGACGTTGTTGTACGGCACCAACGGCCATCGCCGCAGGAATTAGCAGGGTGTTTTTGGCAATGTCACGGTCACTTAATATTAAAATAACGGTGTTGCTGTTGCGCACCAGATCAACCGCTTTATCACATACTCGTTGAATCGCTGCCTCTAACCCTTCTGCTGGCGCATAGTTCAAACAAATAGTGTCAGAACGGTAAGATTCTGGGTTAAACTCTCTGAGTTGCTTAATGCCGGTATACATCAGTATTGGCGTGTCAAATAACACTCTGTCGGCATGACCTGTGGTTTCATTGAAGACATTATGCTCACGACCAATACAGGTGCCCAATGACATCACAAAGCGCTCACGCAGTGGGTCGATAGGCGGGTTGGTGACTTGCGCAAACTGCTGACGGAAGTAATCGTAAAGCGTTCTCGATTTGCTCGATAATACTGCCATCGGCGTATCATCGCCCATGGAACCAGTCGCTTCCTGACCGTTTTCGGCCATGGTTTTTATCACCTGCTGAATTTCTTCGTACGAGTAGTTAAACAACTTATGAAATTCATTCATTTGCTGATCACTAAAGCTGCGTTTACCGATAAGTTCGGCTTCAAGTTGATCAAAGGGGACTAAATGACGAATGTTGTTGTTCAGCCATTCACGATATGGGTGACGCGATTTCAGTTCATTATCGATGTCGGATGATTTCATTAATGTACCGGTGTAGGTATCGACCGATAACATTTCGCCTGGGCCCACTCGGCCTTTTTCAACCACTTCATCTTCGCCGTATTCCCAAATGCCAACTTCTGAGGCAAGGGTAATGAAACCGTTACGAGTTCTGACATAGCGTGCCGGACGTAAGCCGTTACGATCCAGGTTACAAGCCACGTGACGACCGTTGGTCATTACGATGCCCGCTGGACCATCCCAAGGCTCCATATGCATAGAGTTGAATTCGTAAAAAGCTCTTAAATCATCGTCCATGGAAGGATTGTTTTGCCAGGCGGGTGGCATTAACAAGCGCATGCCACGGTATAAATCCATACCGCCGGCCATGAACAATTCCAGCATATTATCTAATGACGATGAATCGGAACCACTTTCATTGACAAATGGTGCGGCCTCTTTCAAATCAGGCATTAACGGCGTGCTAAATTTATAGGTACGGGCACGACTCCATTGGCGGTTACCACGAATGGTATTGATTTCACCATTATGGGCTAAATATCTAAACGGCTGAGCCAAATGCCATTGTGGTGAGGTATTGGTTGAAAAGCGTTGATGAAATACACAAATCGCCGTTTGCATTCGAATATCGGCCAAATCCAAATAAAAGTTTGGTAAATCTTTTGGCATCACCAAACCTTTATAGATGGTGACTAAACCCGATAAACTGGCAACGTAAAAACGGCTATCGGTGATGCGTTTTTCGGCACGGCGTCTGGCCATGTATAAACGACGTTCGATATCCTGCGAGCGCCAGCCCGAAGGACCGTTTACAAATACTTGTTCTATACTCGGTAAATTTCCTTTGGCAATAGCGCCCAGGATGTTTACATCGACAGGCACGGTGCGCCAACCGACCACTTCCAGAGTTTCTTGTTCAAGCTCTTGCTCTAGTATTTTTTTACATTCAGCAGCGGCGATCGGATCTGGATTTAAAAATACGGTACCAACCGCATACTTTGCGTTAAGGTTCCATTGTTTTTCTTCAGCGACAGCTCTAAAAAAGCTATCCGGTATTTGCATTAATAAGCCACAACCATCGCCTGTTTTGCCGTCAGCAGCAATACCACCACGATGTTGCATGCGATCCAAAGCTGAAATGGCGGTTTTAATAAGCTTATGACTCGTCTCACCTTCTTGGTGCGCGATTAAGCCAAATCCACAATTGTCTTTTTGATAATTCGGATCATATAGTTGCATGCATGTTATCTCCTGTAAATTTCGCGCTGGCGTGGTTTTGCAATCTGGAATAAGAATAACTAAAAATTGAATAATTATAGCAAAACCCCAACGGGGGAACCTTGTACAATATAGGGATGTAAAGCAAAGGTCAATGGAAAATAGAGTGATTACTCTGTTTTTCTGGTTGCTGTATTAACTTACCGATAACATCTGCTGGCTTGTTGTTTTTGCTAAGTCCAGTAAAAACAAGGGGTAAAGCAGCTTTGTAATAAAAGCTGAAAACTTTTGGGTTGAATTCTATCTGGGAGTAAAAAACTATGAAAAATATGGTGGCTAAAGTGACAGTTATTTACTATTCACTATTTATTCAATAGAAAGAGACAAAAAAGCCGAGATAGTCTCGGCTTCAGCGATTATGGCGATAGCAAGCGACATAAATAATGATCACTTAGCGATAGCTAAAAAGAGCTTGCTATCAGGACGTTAAGGGTTAAGCCTGGTAGCCGTTTTTGATACCTTTAGTCGTTACCGCGATGGCATCGTGAGCATGAAGCGATTCTAGGTGGTTTATCTTTACCCAAAAATCGTCGTAGCCCTCAATCAGGTTCATCGCATGTTGTACGCGGCGGGCGGCGTCTTCACAAAACATCAGGTTTTGACCATTTAGACGAGCAAATTCTTGTTCGTCTTCACGTTTAACCGCAGCCTGTACCGGTGTTTGTAAGGCCGCCTCTACGGTATCGACGATATCGGTTAACGGAAAGCTGCTTACTTTTGAATTTAATTTAACTTTCATTTCCGCAATTGAGCGTTGGCTGTGCGGTGTTGCTATAATACCTTCGGTGCTACCTAACCAGGCATGAACATCGGCTTTATCGACACTCTGTTGTTGCCCAAATTTTTCGGTAAATGCTTGCTGAATAAGCTGACGTGCAAGAGCCGCAGAACATGGACACGTTGATGAATAGGCAATATCTACGCATAATTCAATATCAAATTTACCTTTATCCAATTTACCGATAATGGTTACCGGATATACGCGCCAGCCTTTTTTACCACTAATTAACGCTTCACGGCGCATTGGGTAATCAAAACTGAATTTCACATAAGCGGTATCACTTAAGTCTTCATGCGAACTGATAAACTCATTTAATAGCGTGACTAATGACTGGTAATTGAGCACATTATTACTGGCTAACTCATCCAGTAATAGGTAAAGACGAGACATGTGGATGCCTTTCGCTTTCGGGTCGTTTAAATTCACGAACGCATCGATATGGGCTGAAACAACACGTTCGGCTTCATCTTTAGCTGCTACCATTACCGGCATTTCAATATTACCCATACCCACTCTATCAAGAGTACCTTCGGTTTGTGCCGCGGTTTGGTTGGCTATATCTGGCATTGATGTAGGCATTTTAACTGTGCTTCCTATTTATTTGTTCGTTTAATGTAACTGTCGTTTAAAACTACTGCATATCGCAGGGCGCATATTCTAGCGAAACTAACGACATTTTTTTACTTTTTTTTAGTTTTTTCTGTGAAAACCAAAAGACCAAGTAAAATGGTCGGCTATTTTGAATGAATTACGCACTAAAATCAATATTTATACCCGTGCTACTTCAAAGTGAAAGTGAAACGTACATCTTGAGGTAGCACGGGTATAAAAGGACGCAACCCGTTTGCAACTATATGCCCAGGTAAGAAATTGGTTAAAGTTGTTAACTTTAGGCTGATTATTTGTGGTTTAAATGTAGTTTCTTTTGCGTTCTGTATTTTTTTAAAGCAGCCCCTGTTTTTTCGTGCTATGTTTTGCCAAATATATAAGCATAGATAAAGCATTAATTCCCAGGAGAACAGGTAATGGACTTTCTTGATGATACCTTAATTGAACAATACCTTGATGTATTGGGCTTTGACGTGTTTCTGCAAACCGTTGCACTATATGTAGAACAATCGTCGATATACCTTCAGCAATTAGATCAGGCTATCGAGCAACAAGACTATGCAATGTGGCAAGAGAGCTGCCATATTCTTAAATCCGCGTCGGGCAACACCGGGTTAAAGCAAGTGTTTAGCAAAGCCGGTGAGTTAGAATATTCAACACAAGAATTTACTAAATTAGCGCAAGGGCTAGCTGAGTTAAAACAGTTAAATAAAGTCAGTATCGAACGGATACAAAAAAGGCTAGCTTAACGCTAGCCTCACTCAGGGCAATGAAGTGTTGCTTACCCTAGTTCAGGTTATCCAGTGAACCCACAAAACGATAGCCTTCGCCGTGTATGGTGTTGATAAACTCAGGGCTAGCATCATCGCTTTCAAAGTGTTTGCGTAAACGACGAATTGTCACATCTACGGTTCGATCATTTTCACGTAAATCACGACCGGTCATCTCCTGAATAAGATCCTGACGGGTGACAATTTTTCCACGGTTAGCCATTAACAACCGTAATGCACGATATTCACCACGTGGAATTGGAAAAGTATTTCCCTGTGGCGACGTCATTTGACGTGAATTTGGGTCTAATTGCCAGTTATTAAAGTTGATCATCAAAGTATCTGCTACCACTGCCGGACTGTCTGTTGGCGCCATACGCTTTAATAAATTACGCACTCGAATGGTTAATTCGCGCGGGTTAAAGGGTTTAGTGATGTAATCATCAGCACCAATTTCTAACCCTAATACTTTATCAACTTCACTGTCGCGACCAGTAATAAAAATTAACCCGGTTTCTTTTTTCTCGACTAACTCTCGGGCTAGTAATAAACCGTTTTTACCCGGTAAATTGACATCCATTAATACTAAATCAATGTCGTTGCTTTGCAACTGCTGGCTCATACTCTCACCATTTGTTGCCACAAAAGTGTTATAACCTTCTGCTTCAAATAAGTGCTTCAGGCTTACCCGTGTTACTTCTTCATCTTCAACAATTAAAATATTTGCTTGTGCTTGATTGTTCATATCGACCTCTGATAATTAAACGTTAACAAGTATTGTTTACTTGCTGTTCAGAAAAAGTTGCTGTTTAAGCCAATTGATTTCTGTTCAAAAATGTACGTTGCCTATCTTAGAGAAAGTTGAGAACGAAACAATGGTGAAATTGTTGTAAAAATGTAAGTTAAAATTTGTAAACGGATTACTGGTATGATTAGTTAAGTTGTTGATTCTATTGGTTATGATTTTTGTTATTGATGTTTTTTGAAAAAAATGAATTTGCAACAAATTGTTATCAGCACGGCATTTTCGAGTTATTGGAGTATTAATTCGGCAAAAAAATAATTAATTAATAGTAAAATTATGGTTGCTGTTAACGTTATCGAAACAGCAAAAATAAATGTGGTTATTGAATTTTACAATGGTGAATAGCAAAGCCCTTAACATTAGCAAGTTGTTCACAAGGTGCTATTTCAGCTTTGATGATCGGCGCGTATTTTAAAAAGTTATTCGCCACTATGGTTAACGTAGCATTTTTATTCAGGTGTTTTTTGATGCCTTTTAAGAAGGTTTCAGTCGCCTGATAGTTGGTTTTTATACCTTGATGAAATGGCGGGTTCGATAGCACCGCATGATATTTACCCTGCACATTACTGAGTCCGTCTGAGGCAAAGACATTACCTTTGAGCTGATTTAGTGCTAATGTTTGTTTGGCACTGGCAATGGCCAACGCGTTTACATCCAGCATATCTACTTCGGTGTTGCTATTTACTTTATTTACATAGCTGCCAATAATGCCGGCGCCACAACCAAAGTCCAGTACTTTGCCCGAAATGCCCTTGGGCAAATGTTCTAACAACAATTGGGTGCCATTATCTAATTCACCATTACTAAATACTCCAGGTAAAGACGCTACCTTAATTTCTAAATCGTTTACTTTTACGATGAAATGCTCATACCATTGGGCTAAATTAAACTCTGATGCAACATTATTAAAAATAATTTCATACAAAATACAATGGCGCGCAGAATCTATTTTACTTGAACTTAAGCAATACTCGTTACTGAGCTTTTCTGCTGATTTAACCCCGCCCTTGTTTTCACCAACAACAAGGATTACCGCATTGTCGGCTAGGATAGGTGCCAACATGGCCAATAAAAATTGATATTCTTTTTTCGACTTGGGGAAATAAATGATCGCTAAATCATGCTTAACTTCACTTTGATAATGTTCCGAAAACACACAGTTTATTTGTTCACTAAAGCGCGATGCTATGCTTTGGTGTTGCGCGAAATTCACTTGGTAACTGCTAATTTTTGCCATAGGGGCAGCCGCTTGCAAATGGCTAAAAAAATCGCTATCAGGACAACCGACGACTAAAGGTGAGTTACTTTGTAATAAGTCTTCATTGCGTAATAGCAATTGTGAAGGATTTGATAATGACATGGTTAAATTACTCAGCTTCAGTGATAACGGCGAATTGGATTATGGCTATTTTCTTAATTAAGCAGAGATTAGTAAAGAAAATATTTATCAATCTGAGCTTAATTTGTATTTAACGATAACTAATTCCTAATATGACTAACGCAATGTGGACTCATTGATTGCAATATCAATGAAGAAATGATTAAATAACCGCCATTGAATCCTCATTAATTTCATTAACGGGGAGCAGAAGAGGAGCGTTAACCAGGCAGTTATCTCGAGGGGCCTCACCCCGTAGACAGGTAACCAGGGGGATTAACGCCGAGATGACAGTCATAAGGTAATACTGTTGTCGGACGATTGGGTTGAATCCCGTCGGCTGTCACTTAACGATACCCTTAAGGGTTTATTTGGTTTAAGTGGAGAGCTTCTGGTATTGACGCTTAACGCGTGAATTCCTGTCCTTTCTACTTGTCTCAAATACTAATATCAATATTTAAATACTGGTACAATGCGCGGCAATTAACGGCATTTGCCTCGCATACCAATTTGCTTCATTCAAAATGAGCGAACAACGAGTCAATTTGGTATCACTAGCAGTAAAGAGATTTAACATGGCAACTTTTCAACTTAATGATTTTTATGTATGGACAGCGTTAATCACCCCGTTCGATCAACATGGCGCGGTAGATTACGACTCTTTGGCAAAAATAGTTGATGACCAGCAACAAGCTGGCAATGGTATTTTGATTTGTGGCAGCACCGGCGAAGGTCTGGCCATTGAGCAAGAAGAACAATTAAGAATTGTTAAATTTATTTGTGAGTTAAAACCACAAGTACCATTGATGGTGTCGGTGGGCGGTGCCAATTTACCAGCGCAAACGGCATGGATTAACGCTTGCAATGAATTGCCAATCGATTGTTATTTATTAACGGTGCCATTGTATGCCAAGCCTGGTGTGGTTGGCCAAAGCCAATGGTTTTCAGCGTTAATGGATGCGGCAAAATTTCCTTGTATGCTATATAACGTACCGTCTCGCTCTGGGGTGAGTATTCCAAAACAAACCGTGAAAAACTTGGCAAATCACAAAAACTTATGGGCATTAAAAGAAGCCAGTGGTGATATCAATGAGTTTTTAGGCTTTGTTGAAGCCGCGCCGCAACTGAAAATGTATTCGGGTGAAGATGCGTTAATGCCGTATTTGGCATCGGCTGGTGCGGTTGGATTAGTTTCTGTCTGTGCCAATGCCTGGCCTGAGGCGACCAATTTATACGTAGAAAAAGCTCTAGCCGGTTACAGCGACGAATTATTTCCAACCTGGTATAACGCCATTAATTCATTGTTTGAAGTGTCAAATCCTATCCCGGTTAAAGTATTAATGCACAAGCAGGCAGTGATCAATACGCCAGTTTTACGTGCGCCACTCACTCATTTAGAACTTGAGTGCGATGCCGCAGTAACGGCTGCAGATTCTGCGATAACCGAATGGTTATGTCAAAGCCGCTCGGCGCTTCGAGCAGTTAACTAAAATTCAGACAAATAAATTTTAAACTTTCAACGGGAAAGGCTTTATACCAATCGCAGAGTGACTCATTCTTTATGCAGATTGGTTTTATTCGCTTATTTCTTGTTGAAAGTAGTTCATACAATGTTGATAAAAAGACTGAGTAAGCCTGTTCATCGGGGCATGGGCAGAGGTTATAAATCCATATTCATGTTTGATCTGCGGATGAAAGGGCACCAGAACTAACCCTTCTTCTTCGTATTGTTTCGCCAGTAATTCGTTAACAATGGCGATGCCAATATTTCTCTTGGCGAACGTACAGGCTATGGCCACCGTATGAGTTTCTACTTTTACCCGCATACGTACATTTTTTTGCCGAAATATATTCTCTATTTGCAGTCTGGAATAGCGACCTTTTCCTAAAAGAATTAAATTTTCATTTTGCAGATCACTCGGCTGAATTTTTTTTAGTTTGGCCAGTTTATGATCACGAGCTATAGCGCAAACCGTGCCATTGGTAATTATGCTTTCACATATTAGCCCTGGATGACTCTCTGGGAGCTGTATAAAACCACAATCTGCTGAACGATGAGCGACGATTTCTCTCGCTCGTTCAGGGCTGTGGGTATCTAAACTGATATTGACCTGCGGATGGTCTGTTAAAAAGCTTTCTACCACATCGGCAAGCGGTCCGGCAATAAAACTGTTCGGCGCGACAATTTTTAATAAACCGAGGTTAGATTTGAAAATATTTTGTGCCAGCAGAGATATCCTATCGACGCTGGTTAGTGTTAGTTCAACTTCTTTGATAAGTGCCAAGGCTTCATCACTTGGAATTAATCGACCTTTCTCCCGGTAAAATAACTGAAAGCCAATATGCTCTTCCAATAGCGCCAGCAATCGGCTAATGCCGGGTTGGGTTAAACCCAGCTGTTTGGCAGCCGCCGTGGCAGAGCCGGTCTGAATAATCGCCCTGAATGCTTCTAAACTTTTGATGCTAATGTTGCTAGTCGGTGTTGTCATGTCACTCTCCACTCCATAACAAATTGTTATGTACTAATGAGTTTTTTTCATAATATTGCATAAAGTTGCAATAATTGTAAAGTGTAAGAAATACACAGAATAATTGTTTCAATTGATAATGAGAGCTTGGAGAGAGTGAGATGAATACGCAAATGTTCCGAAAATCAGCCATCGCAATAGCAATAATCAGTGCCTGTACCTTTGGTACTGGCCCTGTTTTTTCCGCCGAAGAAAGTGAAGAAGTAAACCAAGACATGGAAGTTATTGCCGTAACTGGTTCTAGAATTAAGCGCCAAAGAGAAACCCCTAGTCCGGTGCAAGATCTAGATGCGGAAGCATTAAATCAAACCGGCTCGTTATCGTTAGGCGAGGTGCTACAAACATTGCCATCGGTAGGCTCTAGTCTAAATGGCAATGGTTCATCCGGTACCAGTCATGGTACCAGTAGCCTGAACTTACGTAACCTTGGTGCGAATAGATCCCTTGTTCTGGTTAATGGCCAGCGCTGGGTAAACGGTGCCGGTACTCGTGGTTTTCGTGATTTTGTCGATATGAATACCATTCCGCAAGCCATTGTCAATCGCGTTGAAGTGCTACAAGACGGAGCAACTGCCATTTATGGTGCCGATGCCATTGCCGGTGTGGTAAATATTTACACCCATTCTGACTTTGTTGGTACCAAGATTAAAACCTATTACGGGCAATCATCGGAGGGAGATCGTGAATCGGTTAACCTTGATCTATTATGGGGCAAAGATTTTGGCGACAGCAACCTGATGTTTGCCGCCAGTTATTCAGACCAAAAGCCAGTGTATACTCAAGATAGAGCATTAACCGCGGTACCACTTAATGGCCTAACGTCAGCAACACCGGAAGGACTATTTAGAGAGGACGGTTTAGCCGGTATTGTCGATTTCGATGTGCCAGCAGGCGGCATAACCCGAGATGCTGGGATTGACGGTTCAGACATCTCAAATTGGCGGGCAACGACAAGTGATGACAAATATAATCGTTATTACAATAATTACGTTGTTGGACCCAGTGAACGCACCGCCTTGTATGCTCAAGCGTTGGTTCCTTTTGACAACGTTAACCTAAGAATTGAAGCGTTATACAATCAACGTAAATCGGATCAACAATTTTCAGAGGCTCTTTCAGCCGTAAGAGGCAGCCGTGGTTTTAGCATTGCCAACGATCCTTCGGTAAACCCTTTTGGCGTTGAATTTTCGGGCAGTGATTTCCGTCATAGTGCATTCTTTAGAGATAATGGTTATCGGGTAAACGCGCAAGATGTTGAGACCACTCGATTGGGCATTGGTCTGGATGGTGAAGTAGGCAACGATTGGAGTTGGGACGCCTACTTATCCTGGGCGCAAAACAAAGGTGAATTTACCTCAAATAATCAAATGCATCTAGACAAATTGGCATTGGGCTTGCGTGCTTGTGATACCTCAGATATTGAGGGCGATGTTTCCGATCTCGCTGTTGGTTGTGTGCCTGTTAACCTGTTCAATCCGTTAACTGACGATATGGTGAACTACATTAACTTTACCGGCCATGATAAAAATGAAGCGAGCCAGGTAGATTTTACCCTGAATGCAACCGGGTTTCTTTTTGAATTACCTGCGGGTGATTTAGCCATGGCTGTCGGTATCGAATATCGTAAAGAGAAAGGCGAAGACACCCCTGACAGTGTCATTAGCTCGGCACCACGACTTAATTCCTATCGCACCACATCATCGTCTCCGCGCTTGGGTACTGTGGGTGAATACGATTTGAAAGAAGCCTATATTGAGTTAAGTGTGCCATTGCTCGAGGGTGAGCCTATGGCCGAATACCTGGAATTAAGCTTAGCGACCCGATATTCCGATTACAGCACCTTTGGTAGCACCACCAACAGTAAAGCCGGCGTGTTATATACACCGACAGAGGGACTTTCTTTTCGAGGAACATGGGCCGAAGGCTTTCGGGCGCCATCGATATTAGAACTGTTTGAAGGCCAACGAGTAACGTTTAATCCGGTAGTCGACCCTTGTGCCGAAGATAAAAGCTTACCGGGTTGTACCGGTGTGCCTGAAAGCTATCAGCAAGAAGATAGCAACGTGCAAATCACCACCGGCGGAAATAACTTATTGCAGCCGGAAACATCAGAAAACACCTCGTTTGGTTTAATTTACATGCCGACGTTCTTCGATGATTTTAGCATCACGGTTGACTGGTATGACATAGATATCGACAACACCATCAGTGAATTTGGTTCACAAAACATTTTAGACTTATGTGCTTACACCAATAAAAATTGTGAGGTGATCACCCGTAATAGCCTTGGTGAAATTGATAATATTGTAGATGGTCCGGTGAATATTAATAAAACAAGCGTCAGTGGCATGGATGTGGTGATGAAATACGGCATGGCAAACCAAACTGGCGAATGGGATTTTTCGGTTAACGTTTCGAAACTGAATGAACTGACCGAAGTTTCAACATTATCGGATGGCAGTACCCAGGAAGTAGACTTGGTCGGCACCGCAGCATCAAGAGAATCGTACCCAGAATGGCGTGGCGCACTATCGGCTAGTTGGAAACACAACGATTGGTTTGCTGCCTACAGTGCGCGATACATTGGCGGCACCACAGAAATGGTAAGCAATGAGCCCAGAGATATCGGCTCGGTGACCTATCACAATATTTCTGGCGGTTATCATTTTGACAATGGCTTATCATTCAAACTTGGCATTAATAATGTTGCCGATAAGCAGCCACCATCGTCTTTTACCAACAAAAATATTAACTTTGATCAAAATACCTATGACCCTATTGGACGATTTTTCTTCGTACAAGTGGATTATAAATTATAAATCTTAGTGTGAATCTGTGGCCTGTCATTTGGCAGGCACATTTCCCTTTCCAATATTTTGTGGGTAATTAATAAGATGAAATCACCATTTACACTTTTATCGCCAGCAGAAAAAGACTGTTTACCTTTAGTCTTTGATTCTCCTCATAGCGGTATTCATGTGCCAACAGATTTTCAATCAAACGCTTCCGCGGCGCAATTAAAAACTGGTTGGGATGCGTTTATTGAACATCTTTGGCAAGATGTGGTAGCAATTGGCGGGCATTTATTGCATGCGAATTTTTCCCGGATGTACATTGACCCAAACAGAGCCCCTAACGATATCGACCCGGCCTTGGTAGATTCCCCCTGGCAAGGTTGTCAGCCAACTAAATACAGTGAACGCGGTATGGGGCTGATTCGCCGCTACGCTTTACCTGATGTCGCTATGTATCAGCAACCACTAACCAGAGCTGAAGTGGAACAACGAATTGCCAGTTATTACCAGCCATATCATCAAACATTAGCAACAACGCTTGAGCAACTGCATAGTCAGTTTGGCGCGGTATGGCATATCGATTGTCATTCGATGAAATCGAAAGGCAATGCGATGAACATCGATAGCGGCGCCAGTCGCCCGGATATCATTCTGGGTGATAATGATGGCCTATGCGCCGGAGCCGAATTTGTTGAGGTTGTTGAACAGGCTTTTGTTAACCTTGGCTATAATGTGGTACGAAACGATCCTTATAAAGGCGGCTATTTGATCACTCATTACAGTAACGTAAAAGCAAACCGACACAGCATGCAAATTGAAATTAACAGAGCGCTGTATATGAATGAAAAAGAATTTACCCTTAACGATAACTATTTCAATTTTAAAAAAGATTTGACCAGCGTGGCGAATGATATCGCGAAATACGTTAGTAGCAACATTTAAGTTTGATCATGAATAGCGCAACCACACCCTTTAAGGAGAGCAATATGTCTGCTGAAAAACATCCCGTGAACGAGATTTCTCATGCGCATATTTCGATGCCTGAGAAAGAACACAAAACCGTGAACCCTATCATCATCTTGCTTGGCATTTTATTGCTGGCAATGTGTATGTCTTATGTGATCGATTCCGGTCGCTACGAGCGTAACGGTGCCATTGTCGTGCCAAATACTTATCAGGTAATGGACAAAGACGTTTCGATGGAAAGTGTGCTTTTTCAAAAACAGACAACGAGTGACGATCTCGCCTATCCCGTCAGTATTAGCGGAGTCTTAATGTCCATTCCTGAAGGACTGGAAAGGGGGGCTGGCCTTATTTTTATGGTGCTGATCATCGGCGGTTTGTTCGGTATTATGAGCAAAGCGGGCACCATAGATTTAGGACTTGAACGATTATTAAGCCTGGTAAAAGGTAATATTTATGTGCTCGTTATCACCTTAATGCTGGTACTTTCTGCCGGCAGTACATTTTTAGGTCTGGCTTCTGAGTACCTGCTGGTGATCCCACTTATGGTGGCCATGGCTAATCGTCTGGGCATGTCGCGTATTATTGGTTTTGCCATTGTCGCGGTATCGGTCAAAGCCGGTTATTTAGCGTCAGTGACCAATCCATTACCCCTGACCATTGCCCAGCCATTGTTGGGCTTACAAATTTTTAGTGGTGCCGGCGTTCGCTTTTTATTTTATTTAGTGTTTTTAGCCATTGGTATTGGTTTTGTGTTAATGATGATTAAACGCCAGGGATTTGATCATGACAAAGAGATCCAATTTCATTCCGATAAGCTGCCACTTCGCCATACTGTGATGTTAACGGCGCTGGCGATTGGCATTGGCTTTTTAGTTTACGCATCTAATGAATGGCATTGGAAGCACCATGCTTTGTCAGCTTATTACATTGGTTTGAGTATTTTACTCTCTGCAATGAGTGGTTTAGGTGCAAGTGCTGCGGCCGATGCCTTTGTCAGTGGCATGAAAAAAGTCCTGATGGCAAGTTTTTTAATTGGGGTTGCCACCGCGGTTGCCGTGACTTTAGAAAAAGGCCAAATTTTAGATACTGTTGTCTATTCGCTGATGTCGATTATTAATGATAGCGGGCCAACTACCTCAGCTATTGGCATGTTTTTTTCACAGTTGCTACTGGACTTCCTCATTCCTTCTACTTCTGGGCAAGCCGCGGTTAGCATGCCGATTTTGGGGCCTATTGGTCAATTATCCGGGGTGTCACCACAAACCACCGTTATCGCGTTTTTATTTGGTAATGGCATTACCAATATGTTGACTCCGACTTCTGGAACTTTACTGGCTTATTTGGCAACCGCGAGAGTGAGCTGGACCCAATGGGCAAAGTTTATTTTACCCCTTTGGGCCATTTACATTGTTGTCGCGATGATCTTACTCGCAGTCTCTGTGAATATGGGTTTTTAAAGACAACAACGGGCTCTCATTCTTTAAAGGTGAAAGTAAGTACGCAAATAATTAAGTAAGGGTAAGAAAAATGAAAATTATCAGCAAGTCATCGAACGAACAAATAAAAGAGAAAGCGGAATATGCAGAGGCATTTAATGCCAGAAAAATCATTCGTGATGATATCCGCAAAAGCTTTGTTCGAATCCTCTTAGAATCGGAGAAAGATACCCATTATGGTTTTGTGCTGGGGTATAACTAAAGCTGTGTGCACTCGAAATTGAAGGAGGGGGTGAAAGCGAGAAAGTTTGTTCCTGTTCCACAATTGCCACTATATGGTCTTTTACAGGTGAGAGACCATATAGTGGTATTCGTCGTCTAAGTGAACTTAGTAACGCTAAAAACGGGCGAAACAACAGGTGCCGGGATGGCGAGACTGCCTTCGACTTGCAGAAGCTAACCTCCCTCAAGCTCATTGCCACCCTTGGCTGGCCTTAATCATTTGTAAATATACAATACATGATGTTATTGTAAAACCACAAGTTTTTAGTTGTCGCCACTGATGGCTGTGTCGAATCTCTGCCCTTTATACTTAGGTAGTAGACTATTGTAACACCAATGAAGAATATCCTATTCCATCAGGTCCATCACCTGTGGGTAGTTCAAATAAAGTTTCACCTGATGGTATATCAATGACAATAATCTTATCTTTACCGTAGGAAGACATAAACAAAGTACGATCATCAGGATGATAAACCACACCATTAGGTATTGTTCTCCAGCCAAAATCTATTTGATGCAATTTCTTTTTATTCTTTACATCAATAATATCGAGCGTATTGTTTTTATAATCAGGGATCACGGCAAACTGCTCATCACGTGTTAATAATACCCGATAAGGAAAACTAAACCCTCGCCATTGCTTAATGAGTCCGCCATTTATTAAATTAAATACACTTACTAAACCATCCTCATTACTCCCAACCCAAAGCTCTGTTCCAGCTTTATTAATCGTTATCGCTTCGGGTACATCGGGCGTAGAAATTTTTCGTAGTAAAGTTCCAGATTGAACGTCTAATTCAGATACTGTATTAGAGTCCATATTAGTGGTGTATATACGCTCGCTAGACTCAGGCAATGCCACCATATGGGAGCCTTTCTGTTTAGTACCGATCACCTTTACAATTTGGCCTGAAGTAATATCGACTATTACCACACTGTCTGAGCCTTCAGAAGAAACAGCGACTCTTCGCTGATCTTTTAAAAACAACACTCCATGAGGCCTAGGGTATTTAGACAAATCAATTGTTTTTATTTTTCTTGCTTGTTGAACATCAAAAACCGTTAAACTATTACCGCCAATATAATCAGTGACTACAGCCAAGCGTCCATCAGCACTCATCGCCAATTCATGAGGCCCCTTGCCAGTTGTACGGGTGAATTTAATTTTACGACTCTTAAGGTCAATGAAATTAACCGTATCATCGTTTTTGTTTACGACGACTATTGTTCCTGACAAGCTCTTATCGCCAGCTATTGAGGGGGGGCAGAAGAAGTACCCAAATAGAAATATATAAACTAAGTAATTAAGAATTTTCATGGTAACTGAACATAATTAATAAAACATTTATAGAGTTGCGTACCACATAATACGGATGCCGAAGGGAAGTGCAGTATGGCGATTAAATCTTCCGGCGCATATATGTAACTGACCGCGTTGTCATTATCCAAATCATCGACATTGAGCACTTTCGCCAGTACCTCGCCTTGTTTTACGTGCTGCCCTGGTTTTACTTTATATTCAATAATGCCACCTTCCTGGGTATATAAAATTTTATAATCAGCAAGAAATACCGCGTATCGATCTATGCTGTCTGGCTGCAGGTTGGCGTCGACAAGACAGTTTTTGTAATTCAGGTAGGCCAATATGCCATTGGCGTCGTATTTTCCCGAGTCAAAATCAATAACTTCCTGACTGCCCATTTCCAGAGTAAATGCTTCCACCGGTACTGACCATTGTTGCTGCGGAAATTTAGCTGCAAGCTTGTCAGCCAGAGTCCACCAATGACAAAACATGGCTTCATCGAGGGCGCCATTAAATTGATTAGGGATGAATATCACATGCGGGATATTGAAGTACTTGGCCGAGTCTTTGGCATATTCCGGGACATAAATATGGCGGGTGGCAACAGGACCATTATGTAAATCGATGACGATATCGGCATCAAACGCTTGTGCTTGCAGCTGAAGATTTAAACGCGGTGCTAATCCTATGCCCCAGGTTTTGCTGAGCTCGGCTTCTATCGCTTGTTTTACCCGTTGCCTGAAATTGTGTTTGATCTGCTCAAATGAATCCGTTGCATTTACCGTTTCGACAAAGTCGTTGATTAATTCATCTTTAAAATAATAGCCGCGATTCCAATTTTGACCGTTGATCGGATCAAATCGCCCCAGGGTATACTCACCCGACTTGATATTTGTGCCCACCGGATTACAGTTGGGCACCAACACTACCTCGCCGCGAATTGGCGTGGTTTTCAAATATTCGATAAGGTGGTAGATCACCACATTACCTTGTACTTCGGCGCCGTGTATCGAGCTTTGAATGTACACTTTAGGGCCAGGCTGCTGCCCTTTAAAACGATAAATGGGGACATTCATTTTACGTCCCGAGGCGTTCGAGGCGACAGTTAAATGTTCTTTGTAAAAATTATTCATCGATTAGCCAAAGTGGAAGTGCTTATTGCTGTGATGATACGGTGTTTGAGTGCGCGAATCAATTTTAGACTTTGTTAGCGACTTACGTATCAGCGAGTTTTTTGTTATGTCATACTTAGCATCAATGACTAGCACCAATAACATTTGGTATTTTAATGAAAAAACAACAACAATCACCGTCAGCCGAAACGATTGCGACAGCACAAAAAGTAGCCGCGGGCATTAAAAAGCCCGGACAAACCAAAGAGCAAACTAAGCTGATTGAGCAGGGCATTCAAAAGGGCATTGAGCAGTTTAAAAAAGCGCAAAAGGCGAAATCACGTGATGCCAACAAAGCGAAAAAGAAACAGCAGAAGTTAAAAGCTGAGGCCGCCGGTGTTGACATAAATCAAGATGCATTGATAGCTAAGCAGGCGAACAATACAATTTTGCCTTGGGCGTTATTGCTAATTTCGTGGCTGGGGTTTGCCGGTTATCTTGCGCTGCAATAGATAAGCAATAATGTTAGCCGCTACCGGCTAATCATTGAACGGTATGCTCGATAAGGAAAAGCATCTTTACCATTTTGCTCGCTCTTGGTATTGCCTGTTTTTTTCGGGAGCCAATTGTTTTGCTACCGCCACTTTCTGGTTTTTACCCAAAATGATTTTCAGCTGGTAATACGACTCTTTTGCCAGCATTTTCCAGCCAGCTAACGTCCAGTTCTGGTTATACAATTTTTTCACCGCGGCCACAGAATCGGGAGAGCGATCACAGATCTGTTTGGCAAGCTCTAGTGCTTTCTCTGTTACATCATCACAGATGTGGGTCACTAAGCCGTATTGTTTCGCTTGCTCTGCGGATATTACTTTGCCGGTCATCGACAACTCTTTGGCGTGATCAATAGGCATCAACTCACGTAATGCGATATTACCACCCATATCTGGAATTAATCCCCAACGTGCTTCCATAATCGATAACGAGGCATTCGTATCTGCAATTCTAAAGTCTCCCCCTAAGGCGATTTGCATGCCGCCACCCCAGCATCTGCCTTGCATGGCAAAAATCACCGGCACCGGAATTTTGCGCCAGTTGCTACTTACCCGTTGCGCCAAGTTACTGCTGCCCGGCCATAATTTAAATAATAGCCGGCCGATATTAGATTTGTTCTGCATTACGGCTTTCACATCTAAGCCGCTGCAAAAATCTTCACCATCGCCACTGACAATAACGGCTCTGAGGTATCGATCTTTGCTTAGGTTTTTGCTCACCTTATCCAGGGCATAGAACATCTCCATATCGATGGCATTATGTTTAGCGGCGCGGTTTAAGCGCACAAAGGCAATTTGTTGTTTTATTTCTACGGTGACTCGTGGTGCAGACATGATCACTTCCCTTTATCAAATTAGGCTTAACAGCAATTGTGCTAACAGCAGCCATAAGGCGATTGCGCCAATAATATAAATAACAAAACGGTGCATAACCTTATTGTAAGTGCATTGCACTATGCTATGCAGAATTCTGCTGAACACAAAAAACCAGGATGTATAGAGTATGACCTGGTTAATGGTGTTGGTGAGTAGGGCCAGTAACATAAGGGCATAGAAGATTACCGGTAATTCAAATAAGTTTTTAAAGTTATTGGCCGGGCGGTTAATGTGCTCTGGTAACAATTGTGGAATTAACTCCGGCGACGATAGCTGTTGCGCATGTATCTTATGTTTTATCACATAGCTCAGTCGTAACGTATACATATACAGCCAAACCAGTGCGGTTAAGCACATAAGAGTGAACATTGGCGCTATAAGCTCGGTTGAGAACGCTAGCTCGGTTGAGTTCATCCTTTATCCTGTTAGTAAATTGTTAATTGCTAACTAGTACACTAACTGGTAATACCAGTATGTCAATTAAATTTACAAAAAGATATCAACAATTGATAGGCAGAGTTCAAAGAATGGTGTTAACATGTGATATTATCACAAAGTGTTATATTCACTTTCATTATAACTTTAACCATAGCTGAGTTTTGCTTTAACCATTATGAGCCTGTTTAACCGCTACCCACATAAATCGAATATATGGTCTGCAATCACGATTGTCGCCGTATTGCTATTTATGCCAGTAGCAAAAAGCCAGCATTTGTTACAACATGACTCAATTGCCGAAGAGTTACATTGTCAGGTCTGTTTGTCCTCAGCCATAGATGATTTTGTGGTTAGCGATGATTGCCAGCCTCAGTTGCAGCTACAATTATTCGACAGCGAGTTTGATTCATATGCTTCGCTTGATTTAGAGTTATTCACCCATTTCTGTGCAAGAGCACCTCCGGTTATTTTCAAAAGATAAACTTTTAATTTATGGCGCTAACTGCCATAAAATTTACTTAATATTTTTTGGAATAAAGATGAAACGAAATACATTAACCACAGCAGTGGTTTTCGCGGCTACTTGTGGTTCAGTGCAAGCGGCGCAAGATATCAACATCAGTGCGATTGTCAACGTCGGTTATACCGAACGTGAAGATTTTCAAGGCATCGCCGGTTTTGGTGTCGATGAACACGCTGCCGGCTTAAAGAGTGGCTTTTGGACCGACCATACTGAATTGGCGATAAGTGCGCCGATTGACGATATGTTCTTTGGTAAAATGACCATGGTGCTCGATGAGCATGATGGCGAAACTGAAATAGAGCTCGAAGAAGCGTTTATTCAAACCACGGGTTTGGACTATGATTTGTCGCTGCGGGCGGGGCGTTTCCTGTCGAATGTAGGCTACCTTAATGGCAAACACACCCATACCGACAGTTTTGCCGACCGGCCACTGCTGTATCGCGCCTTCATGAATGGCCATTATTTTGATGATGGTGCGCGTTTATCCTGGCTGGCACCAACCGATGTATATCTCGAATTAGGCAGCGAACTATTTAAAGGTGGGAAGATGCCGGCGTATGCATCTGGCGATGGTATTGGTGCACAATCGCTATTTGTTAAAACCGGCGGTGATTTTAACCATGAACACAGTTGGCAGCTAGGCGTCTCTTATCTGGGTTTTGATAATGATGAAGGCTTTTGTAGCGACCACGGTCATGAAGAAGAACATGAAGAAGAACATCACGAAGAGCATGATGCTGGTGCACTAGAAGATGAGCATGAGGAAGGATTTGGTGCCTGTGCATTTAGCGGCGAAAAAGACTACTACATCGTTGATGCGGTATGGAAATGGGCGCCAAATGGTAACTATAAATACCAGAACTTTACCCTGTCAGCCGAGTATTTCCGGGTTGAGGAAAAAGGCGAGTTACTTCACCAAGAAGAGCATCATGACGAAAACCCAGCCCTGCTAGAAGAGCATCACGATCCTATCGATGCTGAGCATTCGGGTTTTTATCTGAGTGCGGTCTATCAATTTAGCCCGAACTGGGCCACCGGATTACGTTATTCAGAAATTGATTTCGATGAACCTTACTCGCATGGTTTTACCCCTAGCGTAAGCACAGCTATGCTCGAGTATCGGCATTCGCACTTTTCTACGGTACGCATACAATACAGTCAGGATAAATCCACCGAACACCTTAGTGATGATCAAATCACTCTGCAGTTTTCAATGGCATTAGGAGCACATGGTGCGCATCAATTTTAAGCAAGCATTGTTGTTGGCCGGTAGTTTACTTGCCGGCGCATTATTACCGGCAAAAGCCGAGTTGAATATTTTTGCCTGTGAACCAGAGTACGCGGCACTGGCAGCAGAAATAACCGGCGAAAGTGCAAACATATTTAGCGCAACAACGGCGCAGCAAGATCCGCACTTCATTCAGGCAAGGCCAAGTTTGATCGCGAAAATGCGCCGTGCCGACTTAGTGATATGCGCAGGCGCCGATTTGGAAATCGGCTGGCTGCCTATGTTGCAAATGAAATCGAATAATCGCCAGGTGCAAACAACCGATAAAGGTTTGTTTTACGCCGCTGATCATGTGGAAAATCTTGATATTCCGGTAACGGTCGACCGTTCGATGGGAGATGTCCATACCTTAGGCAATCCGCATGTGCACTTAGATCCTGTTCGCGTCGGAAAACTGGCGACAGCACTCACCGCCAAACTTATCGACCTTGATGCGGCTAACCGTGAGCTCTATCAACAAAACTTGGCAAGTTTTAGCCAACGCTGGCAACAGGCAACGGTGAAATGGCAACAACAAGCTAAACCATTAGCCGGGATGAAAGTGATCACCTATCATGCTTCGTTTCGTTACCTGTTAGATTTTTTGGCGATGGAAAAAGTAGCCGATTTAGAGCCTAAGCCGGGTATGCCGCCAAGCAGTTCGCATTTGCGTCAGTTACTTGATATTGTCGATGAGCAACAAGTACAACTGGTGCTCTATACTGCTTATCAGGATGCGAAAGCGGCAAAGTGGCTGGCAGAAAAAGCCGGTGTTGTTCGTATGCAGTTACCCTATACCGTTGGCGGCGACCAACATGCGCAAGATCTGTTTTCGTTAATGGACAGACAAATCGCCATGTTGCTGTCAGCGAAAAGAAACTAAAGGGCTGATGCTAAATGTTTGAACTGTCTGAGTTGTTTGAAATATTACTACCTGCTTTGGTTGCTGGGGTCCTGGTGTTAAGTACCCACGTGCCTTTAGGGTATCAGGTGCTTAAACGGGGGATCATTTTCATCGATTTGGCCATCGCCCAAATTGCCGGCTTAGGGGCTGTGGTGGTAACCATTACGGATGTTGGCCATCATATACCCGGGGCAAGTTACCTCACCGCTGCAATTTTTGCGTTAACTGGCGCAGGTCTCATCGCCTTATTTGAACGCTTTGCCAAGCCACAATTGGAAGCGCTGATCGGTTGTTTGTATGTATTGTCAGCAACCGCTGCGTTTTTGCTGTTGGCCAATGATCCGCACGGTGGCGACTTATTAAAACAGGTGCTCTCAGGTCAAATTTTGTGGGTAACGTTTAGTGATTTGTATCTGCATATGGTGTTATATGCCATTATTTTGGCGCTGATGATGGTGAAACCACATTTGCTTTCGGGTAAATGGTTTTACTTCATCTTTGCTATCACCATCACCAGCTCTGTGCAAATGGTTGGGGTGTTTTTAGTGTTTAGCACCTTGATCATCCCCGCCTTGGCAACGGCGCAATTTACCCGGTTTAAGCTGCCAAGTGCCTACCTGCTAGGCTTTGTTGCCTACTTGCTTGGCCTAATTGCCTCGGCCTTGTGGGATTTACCCAGTGGTGCCGCCATTGTTTGGTCGTTGGCGTTAGTTGCCATTGTCGGTAGTGTGATGGTGCATAAATTTGGCAAAAAACTAGCACCGCAATGATAGGTTGGCGGGGTTTTAACCTGAAGGATCCCCGCAAGTTTAATCTCACGTTTCATTAACTAATTCAGTTAGAGCGAGCCTAAGTTCGCTCTTTGTTAGTCGATATTGCCTTCCTTGGTGCTGCAATAATCTCAATGCTAAATAGCCATATGATAAAACTCTTCTTTGTAAGGTGTTGGCTTGAAATTGACGGTGATAACCGTTTATTTCAGCGGCTTTAC